>JALWZH010000137.1 GCA_027002815.1 Thermoproteales archaeon
GTCTTTCCCTAGGATGGGTTTAAGGGGCCATAATGGGGAGGTGGTGGACGTGGGGGGGCTAAGGGGCGTGGTGGTGGTGTACTTCTTCCCGAGGGCGTTCACGAGTGGGTGCACGCGTGAGGCGCTGAAGTTTTCGGAGCTTTACGACGAGTTCAAGGCATTGGGGGTAGAGGTCTATGGGGTCAGCACGGATCCGCCGGACGTCCTCGCGAAGTTCGCCGAAAAACACGGGCTTAGGTTCGTGCTGCTGAGCGATGAGGGGGGTATGCTCGCCTCGCAGCTGGGCATACTCAGGCCCAGCGGAACGGCGGATAGGGTCACCTACATTCTGGTCGATGGGAAAATAGTCCACGTGCTTAAGGGTCTGCGGGACGCCGAGAGGCACGCCTATGAGGCGCTTGAAAGGGTTAAGAAAGCGGTGGGCCATGGGAAGGATCAGATATAGCAGCCTAATGAAGTACCTTGAAGGCGCCGGTCCCCTAGAGGTGGAGGAGAGGGGGGACAGGATAGAGGTGTCCCTGTTAACCCCAACGCTGAGCGATGCCATGGGCGTGCAAGGCGCTGGCGACGAGAGGGGGATCTATAGGCTTGTGTTCGAAAGGCGGGGGGACGAGGCAGAGCTTGTCGATGCGTGGGTGGAGATTGGCGGCGAGAGGCGGCGCATCGCGGTCGCCGACCTAGAGGCCTGGCTGGCGTTCCTGGACGCATGGTGATAACGACTATAAACCCGGCCGTACCAGACATCTTGACCCGCCCCGCCCATAGGCGGCAGGGGCGTGGGGTCGACCCGGCGACGGGCGACCTCGGGAAACTCCCCCCCAGCCGCGACCGCCGCGGCTTAGCGTCCAGGGGGTAAAACCCAGGCCGTGGTGGGCCGGTCCCGAGTCGGCCTGTGAGGAGTCGCGGCGAGGCCGTGGAGGACCGCTAGATCGACCCCATACAGTAGGGGGGTTATGGCCGCCTATGGGCGGGGCTGGGGACCAAGCTTTATAGTCGCCCGTCCGGGCCTACATATGGACCTAATCGCCGTGTATTTCGGGGATGATGACCCCAGGAAGAACACGGTGTTGAGGTTGGCAAGGCGTGGCCTGGTCAGGGTGTTGCGGCCCCCCTTTCGAGCGGACAGGTCCACCCTCGTGCTCGATCCCCTGGCCGACGAGCCGTTGCATCCCACATTGGAGCCGCGCCGCGTGCTCGTAGTTGACTGCTCGTGGAAGAATGTCGAGTCGGCACTACGCAGGGTGCGGGGCGGGACGAGGCGCCGCCTACCGTTCCTGGTAGCCGCAAACCCGGCCCACTATGGTAAGCCCTACATGCTCAGCAGCGCGGAGGCGCTTGCCGCGGCGCTCTACATATTGGGCCAAAGAGAGCTTGCAGGCGCAGTAATGGGCAAATTCAAGTGGGGCGTCGAGTTCTTGAGGTTGAACCGCGACAGGCTGGAGGCGTATTCCGCTGGGGACATAGGACACGAGCTCCGGTACATGGATCCGAGGGACATACGTACCCTCGTGAAGAAGGGCTTCTACTGATGTTGCTACACATAGGCATAGACGACGTCGACTCTCACTTCGGAGGATGTACAACCCACGTCATGTACGGGGTGCTGAAGGCCCTGTTGAAGGGTGGGGGAGTACGCCTGGCAGACTTTCCAAGGCTTGTCAGGTTGAATCCGTATGTGCCCTTCAAGACTAGGGGCAACGCGGCGCTTGCCGCGTCGCTGATACTCGAGAGGAACATGGATGTAGGCGACGTGAAGGAGCGCGTTGTCCAGATGGTTGCGGACATGTCTGAAAGGCGTGGCAAGGCGAGCCCAGGGATTGTCTTCGTCGAGGGCGAGGTGCCCTCGGAGCTCGTGGGGCTTTACAGGAAGGCGCTGGCCCAGTTGGTCCCCAAGAGCTTCGCCGTGAGGCTCATCGACAAGGTGGCCGAGTGGCGAGGCGGAAGGGGCGTCATTGGGGCCGCCGCGGCCATAGGCGCGTTAATGGACAGCTTCACGTTTGAGCTGCTCGTGTATAGGGACCCAACAGCGGAACGCCCACGCTTGGATCCAGCGGGGCTAACAGGGGCCATTGCGGCTGTGGGGCCATTGGTATACGCAACTGCCACAAAAAGAAGGCTGTTGGCCATGCCGCGAGGCGGGGACCCCGTGCTCCTGGGGATCAGAGGCTTGTCGCCGCCCCACATATTTGCCATGATGGCCATGCTCCACCGACACATAGCCGACCACGTGGTCGGGTGGGCCCTATACAAGACGAATCAGGGCACCGACGCGCACTGGACGGCGGGCGAGGTCCCGGAAAGGCCGTTGCCCTACTCCCCCTACATTGCGAGGGGCATAATAATCGGGGCGGAGAGGTTGCCGGGGAGACACGTGATGCTGGTACTGGACAGCGGCATCAAGGCCGTGGTTTATAGGCACTTGGGCCGCATTAAGGCCGTCCTCGAAAGGTGCCGCGGATGCGAGGCTGTCCTTATAGGGGGCGTGAAGCCGCATGGGGAGGACCTGTTCCTGTATGTCGAGAAGGCGTTGGTGGTACACGATATAGCAGCCGTGGACGTGGGCCCACCGCGTTGCGGGGCGTGTGGAGGCCCGCTGACGAGCATGGGGAGGCGTGGGGGATACAAGTGTCGGAGGTGCGGCGCCCGCTACGCGGCCGTGGCTAGGCCGGTCGAGTACAGAGGGACAGGCGTGGCCTGGGGGCTCCACGTTCCCCGCGAGGAGGAATGGAGGCACCTGTCTGCGCCGCCCGACGCCGCGGACTTCCTCGGCGTGGCGTCCCTATACAGCGTCGATGACTGGCCGTACATAATTTTTTAACTTTCCATTGGGGCCCGGTTACACATGGAGATCAAGGTGCTTGGTGGCGGCGGCGAGGTGGGGAGGATGGCGATACTAGTCAGGGATGGCCGTGGCCGCGGCGTGCTGTTGGACTACGGGGTCTCCTTCGACGAAAACGACAGGCCGGTGTTTCCGCAACACGTGAGGCCCAGGGACCTGTGTGCCGTGGTGCTCAGCCACGCTCACCTGGACCACAGCGGCGCGTTGCCCAGCCTCTACGTGTCCACCTACGCGCCCCTCTACTCGACGAGCCTCACCATGGAGCTGTCCGACATAATGTTCAAGGACATGGTCAAGCTAAGCGGGTACTACCTGCCATATACCGACGAGCAGGTCAGGGCTGTCATGGAAAGCGCTCTGTCGGTGGTCTATGGGGAGCGGCTCGAGATATGCGAAGACATATACGCCACGTTCCTAAACGCGGGCCACATACCTGGCAGCATGATGACCCTGCTAGAGGTCGATGGCAGGACCCTGCTGTTCACGGGCGACTTCAACTACGCCGACACGAACCTGCTCAGGGGGGCGGACCTATACGGCGTTCCCCGCGACGTGGACGTCGTCATAATGGAGGGCACATACGTCGCTGGGACCCATCCCCCAAGGGAACAGTTGGAACACGAGTTCGTGAGCAAGCTTAGGGAGGTTTTGGAGGGGGGCGGCACAGTGCTGATACCCTCCTTCACGCTTGGCAGGACACAGGAAATATTGGTGACCATAGTGAAGCACGGGGTCACCGAGTACCCAATACTCGTCGACGGGCTCGCCAGACAGGCAAACCAAATTGTGGGGAAGTACCCGCAGTACCTTAGGGATTACAGGCTGTACCGCAAGGCCATGGATGCGGCGTTGGACGTCCCCAACACGTACGTGAGGAAGAACGCGGTTAAGGACGGCGAGCCGACCATAATAATTGCTCCCGCCGGCATGCTCAAGGGAGGCGCGGCAGTTTACTATTTGAAGAAGCTTGCCGGCAATAGACGCAACGCGATATTCCTGCCAAGCTTCCAGGCGCCTGGGACGCCCGGCTACGAGCTGCTGGTGAAAGGAGAAGCCGTGGTGGACGGGTCCAGGGTAAAGGTCGAGGCCAGAGTGGAGTGGTTCGACTGGTCGGCCCACAGCGGCAGGAGGGAACTCACGGAATTCATAAAACGTTTCTCGCCCGACACGAGGATCCTGCTGGTACATACAGAGCCCGTCTCTGCCCTAAACTACGCGGCCCGCCTCAGGGCGGACCACGGGATAGACAATGTCTACGTCACCCTTGGAGGCGAGGAAATCTCGCTGTAGCGGCGTCAACGTATCTAGTTAAATATACTAGTCTCATGGGAGTTATGCGCTGCGACGAACTCGTGGTGTCGGTGCACGGGCTGGGCTACGTGGGCCTCGCGGTGACCGCCGTATGGCTACGTGCGGGGGCCCGCGTCATAGGCGTCGACGTTGATGCCTCCAGGGTGCGCCTCCTTTCCAGGGGCGACGTCAGATATCCCGAGCGGGAAGTCGTGGAGGCGCTGCGCAACCCGAGGTTCGAAGTGACGGCGGACGGCGTTGATGCTGCGAGGCGCTCCAACGTTCATGTGATCACGGTGCCCGTGAGGTTTTCCGACCACGGGCCCGACTTCGGGCCGCTTGCCGCTGCGGCCAGGGACATAGCGCTGGGGCTGAAACGCGGCGACGCCGTGATAGTGGAGAGCAGTGTTCCTCCGGGTACCACGCGCAGGGTCGTGTTGCCAATATTAAGGGAGTCGGGGCTGGAGCCCGACAAGGACTTCTACCTTGCGTACAGCCCTGAGCGCATCATGGTGGGTAGGGCAGTAAGGGACATAGAGGAAAATTACCCCAAGGTGGTCAGCGGCATTGGGAGCGCCAGCCTCGAGGTGGTTTCGTCGCTGTACGGATGCGTGGCCCGGAAGGGCGTCCTAAGGCTGTCCACGGTGGAGGCGGCCGAGTTCGAGAAACTGGCCGAAGGGGCGTATCGCGACGTGAACATAGCGCTAGTGAACGAGCTCGCGAGGCTGGCTAACGCGCTTGGGGTCAACTTCAACGAGGTGATAGACGCCGCGAACAGCCAGCCGTATTCGCACCTGCATCGCCCCGGCCCAGGCGTTGGGGGCAGCTGTATACCGGTATACCCCCGACTCCTGCTACACGCGGCGTCTGAGCTGGGCCTAGCCATGGACCTCCTATCGCTTGCAAGGAGGATAAACGACTCGCAGCCGCGGTTCATAGCACGCTCAATTATAGCTGCCCTCATAAGGCACGGCGTAAACCCGGCGAACTCGCGCATAGCCCTCCTGGGACTGGCCTTCAGGGGCGGAATAGACGACACGAGGCTCAGCCCCACCTACGGCGTGGTGGACGGACTTTTGGAGTACGGATTGAATGGGCGCAACATACTGGTCCACGACCCTTACGTTTCAAGGGATGGCCATTTAGAGGCGAGGAACGTGAGATTGACCGGCGTATTGGACGACGCGCTCGACTCGGACATAATAGTCGTGCTGACCGACCACCCGGAGTACAGGATGCCCGCGTCGCACTTGCGTCGGCGCAACGGGACAGCAATAGTGATGGACACCAGGGGCGTGCTGGCCGATGACGGGGACGCGAGGACGTACGTGCTGAGCGGCGGCAGGTGGCCCATCAACAGATGATGGCCATAGAGGCTAGGGACCTCGGCAGGGAGTTCTCGGGCAGGTGGGTGCTGCGCGGGGTCTCCTTCACGGTGGAGGAGGGCGCCCTTGTCTCTCTGCTTGGGCCTAACGGCGCGGGCAAAACCACGCTGGTGAGGATTTTCTCTACCGAGCTAATGCCCAGCGAGGGGAAGGCATACGTGTTGGGGCACGACGTGGTTTCAGGCGCGCATCACGTGCGTAGGCGTATAGCCACGATACCACAAGAGTCGAAGCCCATAGGCTTTCTGACCCCCAGGGAATTCGTATACTCGTATCTGCTCCTCAGGGGGTTTCCCCGCAGGGAGGCGAGGAGGCTGGCCATGTGGGCGCTGGAGGAGCTGGGGCTGGACCAGTACAGGGACGTCCACACGTACTACTTGTCCGGCGGATACAAGAGGAGGGTTCTGGTGGCCGCGGTGCTTGCCTCACATGCCGACGTCGTGTTCCTCGACGAACCTACAGTGGGCCTCGACCCAATGGCCAGGCGCGAGACGTGGGACGTGCTCCTGCGGTTGAGGGCATCTGGAAGGACGATACTGTTGACGACGCACTACATAGAGGAGGCGGAGCGGCTAAGCGACGAGGTGATCCTCATAAGCTCCGGCCGCGTAGTGCTTAGGGGAAGCCCCCAACGACTCGTGTCATCGCTCCCTGGAAAGCTTGCAGTGGAAATAGCGTCGATGGACGGTCCACCCCCACCGGTGGGCCACGGCCACGTGAGGGTGGGGTCCCAGTACATAGTGTTGGTTGATGAGGATGGGGCAGAGGCCGTGACGCGTTGGTGCATAGAGAGGGGATGCCACGTCAGGGTCAGGCCCAAGACTCTTGAGGACGTGGTGATACGCGAGGTGGGAAAGTGGGACTCGTAGAACAGTTCAGGTACATGCTGGTCATTGCGTGGGTGAACGGCTGGATACCGCTCTTCAGGATATGGGTTTGGCTCGTGTCGAGCGTGGTGAACCCACTGGGCATACTGCTACTGCTATTCGTCGTAGGCGGCGACAGGGGCTTGTCCTGGGGGCTGGTAGGCGGATTTATCTGGGTAGTGGCGTCCAACGGTATAAGCATGATCGGGGACGCGGCATTCTACCGGCTGGAACTCAAATTCCAGCAGATGCTCGTGGCGAGCCCAGTTAAGCCCTATGCGTACTCCATGGGGCTGGCCCTGAGCGCCCTAATATACTCACTTCCGAGTCTGTCCCTTTTCCTCGCGATGTTGACCTACAGGGGCATGTTGGACCCCGGGAACGCGCCGCCGACATTCCTAGCACTGGCACTCCTCTGGCTGTCCACCTCGTCGCTTGGGTTCACAATATCCACGATGTTCAGGGACATGCGCTACACGTGGGCAGTCGCGAACATACTGACGGTGCTCCTCTCAGTCGTGCCCCCAGTCTACTACCCTGCAACACTCCTCCCGCACCCAGCCCTGGCGTACATAGCGCCGACAAGCGCGGCAGCGGTGGTGATACACGGCGCCCTGGGCCTAGCCGATTATGGGGGCTCCATCACAATGGGAGGATGGGCATCCCTCGCCGCCCACACAGCGGTGGGCCTGGCGCTTATGGTAAGGGTAGCCAATTGGAGGGTAAAATGAGGGATTGAGGCGCGTTCTATCCCACCTTGCCGTACTTGCCGAACTCCAGCTCCAATACCCTCCGCAGTATCACTGCGTACTCGAAGGGCAGCTCCCTCGTTATGTCGTCTACGAAGCCTAGAACCACCAGGCTCTTGGCCTCGTCCTCCCCGAACCCCCTCGACTGCAAGTAGAAGAGCTTTTCCTCGGATATCCTGCTGGCCGTGGCCTCGTGGGTCACCACGGCCGTCGGCTCGAATACTTGGTCGTGTGGAATGGTGATGTTCTTGGACTCCCTGTCGAGGAGCAGGGCGTCACAGGAAACTGTGCTCTTGGCGTTCTTGGCTCCCTGGGCAACGTACACTAGTCCCCTGTAGACCGAAACCCCCCCGTCGGCGCTGATGGACTTGTTTATTATCTTGCTCGACGTATTAGGTGCGAGGTGTATCGCCTTGGCCCCGTTCTCCTTCCAGTACCTCCCCTTGGCGGTGGTTATGCCCACGATCTCGGTGGATGCCCCCTCGCCCTTCAGCACTGTGGAGGGATACGTGAAGCTGGCCCTGCTCCCAATACTTCCCTCTATCCAGTGTACCCGGGCGCCGGCCTCGGCGACCGCACGCTTATTGTTGAAGTTTATTATGTCGCGCGACCAGTTCTGCACAGTAGTGAACTTTATCGTGGCGTTTTCATGGGCGTAGAGCTCCACCATCCCGTCGTGGAAGCTGAAGCGGGAGAACCTAGGCGCGGAACACCCCTCTATGAAATGTATGAAGCTGCCCTTGTCGGCCACTATGAGCGTGTGCTCCAACTGGTTCTCCATTTCCTGGCTGATGAAGAAGAAGGCCTCCAAGGGCTGCTCTATCCTGACCCCTGGAGGGACGTAGACGAAGACGCCGCCACTCCACAACGCGCCGTGTAAGGCCGCGAACTTGTGTTCCGGCGGGAATATCTTCATGAAGTACCTCTTGACCAGGTCTGGGTACCTGCGCACCGCCTCTTCCATGGGCAACATCACCACGCCTTTTTCCTCCAGCTTGCGCTTGAAGTTGAAGTATATGATCTCGCTGTCTAGCTGGGCCCCAAGGCCCAGTAGGGCCCTGGTCTCTATTTCGGGTAGGCCCAGCTTCTCATAGTACTCGCGTATCTCCTTCGGCACCTCGTCCCATGACTTGGCCTTGGACACCGTGGGCTTGACGTAGTGGGCCAGCGCCTCAAGGTCTATTTCAGCGGCCACATTCACCCACTTGGGCATGGGCAGCTTCTCGAACAGCTCTAACATCCTTAACCTTAGCCTCAGCATCCAGTCGGGCTCCCCCTTCACCCTGCTAATCTCCTCTATCATGTCCTTGGTGATGCGTCCCCTTAGGATGAGTTCCGCTGGGGCGGGCCTGGCGTAGCCCAGTATCTCGTCGAACGTCCTGATGTCGCTTAGTATTTGTTCCAGTTCCGGTATATTGCTCATGGCTAACCAATATGGGATTCTACTTATTCTACTTTTGCCTCTTCAACCTCTATGCCCATCTCCCTGAAGAACTGCCTATAGCCCACCTCTTCTATCCGCCTCACAACGTCGGATCCGCCCTCATGTATGACGGTGCCGTTCGCCATCACTATAACCCGATTAGGCTTCACGAAGTTTATTATCCGCGCATAGTGCGTGCTCACGAGGGCCCCCGTGCCCCCGGAAACCAACCGGTCTATCACCTTGCCCACGGCGGCTATGCCGTCTATGTCCAGTCCGCTGTCCGGCTCGTCTATAAGCGCGTACCGCGGCTTCGTCAAGGCCAACTGCAGCACTTCGGAGCGCTTGAACTCGCCTCCGCTGAAGCCCACGTAAAGGGGCCTCTCCACTACAGAGGGGGAAAGGCCCAGCTCTGCAGCCGCCTTCCTGGCCTCAGCAATTATCTGGGGCGCCGGGTCCGTCAATTTCCTTCCCTCTTTCTTGTTGACCATGGCCTGGAGAAGCACCGAGAAGCGCACTTCCGGTATAGCCACTGGAGCCTGGAAAACCACCCCTATGCCCTTCGCGAACCTCTCCTCTGGGGGCAGCTCCAATATGGATTCCCCGTCAAGCCTTATATCGCCCCTAGTAACCACATACTTAGGGTTGCCCGCGATTGTCTGGAACAGCGTCGACTTGCCGGACCCGTTTGGCCCCACCACCAGCACTATTTCGCCGCTTTTCACCGTTAGGTTTATGCCCCTCAATATCTCCTTCCCATCTATCTCCACGTGAAGGTCGATCACCTCTAACATGTGTAGTGCCCCGATTACTAATTATAAGTATGTGCTTTCCTGGAGCGCCACGTCTGGCGTGTCCTGGGCTGGCCCCGTAGGGACATACACCATGTGTGGGGTGGTCCTCATGAGCTCGAAGAGCAGGTTGGATATTAGGTTTAGGTGTTTTATGAGGGGCATATTGTTGAGCGCTATGGCCCGCCTCTCCGCCCACCTCACCCAGATCCTGGCCTCGTCAATGGCCGCGCATTCGGCCGACTCGCATATGACCCATCCAGGCACACCGTCACGTATTATGGAGAAGGTCTCCTTCAGGGCCCTACAGTAGAGCTCGTGCGCCCTGTCCAGGTGGCGTTCCTGGCCTGTATTGATGTAAAAGCCCAGGTGCATTAGGGAGAATAGGAGGAGCCTCAACACCCTCCTTTGCTTGCCGCCCACAAGTAGGGCAGCCTTATTTACATAGACCATGGCCGCGTCCAGCGAGCCGTAGAACTTCACTATGGGGTCGTCCTTGGAAACGCCGCTGTACAAGTGCCCCATGTACATCACGGTAGTGTCGCCGCCATCCCCTGGGCAGAGGAACCTGAGTAGGCACGGCTTCATGAAGCTCACGTATACATGTATGTCAGGGTTTTTCATTCGAAACGGACAAAATTGTGTGTTGGGGGTTGGATGTAAGTGTTATACCTGTGTGGCCTCGTATATGGACTTGCGGTAGTACCTCCTCGATACCTCGGGCGGCACGTTGGTGAGCTCGTCCTCGGGCAGCACCGAGAGGACGTCCCAACCTATGTCGAGGGTTTCCTCGAACGTCCTCCTCTCGTAGTAGCCCTGGGCGACGAACTTGCGTTCGAACGCCTCTGCGAACCTTAGGTACCTCCTCTCGCGCCACCCAAGGTTGCTTTCCCCGACAAGCACTGCCAGGTTGCGCAGTTCCTGTGCCCTTGTGTACGCCGCTATCAGCTGGTTGGCCACATACTTGTGGTCGTCCCTGGTCTTGCCCTCCCCCACGGCATCCTTCATGAGCCTGCTCAGCGACATCATTATGTCGAAGGGAGGATATATGCCCCTCCCCCACATGGACCTGGAGAGCACCAGCTGGCCCTCTGTTATGTAGCCCGAGAGGTCCGGTATCGGGTGCGTTATGTCGTCGTTGGGCATGGTGAGTATGGGGAACTGCGTGACGCTTCCCCTGCGCCCCTTGGCCTTGCCAGCCCTTTCGTATATCGTGGCAAGGTCCGTGTACATATAGCCAGGATACCCGCGGCGCCCTGGCAGCTCCCCCTTAGACGATGATAGTTCCCTGAGGCCCTCACAGTAGTTGGTCATGTCGCTCAGGACCACTAGGACGTGGTAGCCCCTTTCCCATGCCAGGAATTCGGCTATTGTCAGCGCTATTCTGGGTGTAAGTATCCTTTCGGCGACCGGATCGTTGGCCAGGTTGAGGACGGCCACCGCCCTCCTCAGGGCTCCAGTCTTCCTAAACTCGTCCAGGAAAAACAGCGCTTCCTCGGACTTTATTCCTATCCCCGCGAACACGACTGCGAACTCTTCCTCGCTTCCCCTCACCGTGGCCTGACGCACCACCTGTGCCGCCATAAGGTTGTGGGGCAGCCCCGTGCCCGAGAAAATTGGCAGTTTCTGTCCCCTCACAAGGGTGTAGAGCCCATCTATGGCGCTTATCCCGGTCTCTATGGGCTCCTCAGGGTACTCCCTCGAATAGGGGTTAAGTGGGGCCCCATTGACGTCGCTGAACTCCTCGGCCGGTGGGAGGGGCATGTGGTCGCGCGGCTGCCCCTTTCCATCCAGCACCCTTCCAATGAGGTCCTCCGATACTGGTATTCTGAAGGTCTTGCCGTAAAATGTGACTGTGCTCCCCTTGACGGGAAGGCCCAATGTTCCGGTCAGCACCTGCGCAATGGCGTAATTCGTCCCCACCTCGATCACCTGTACCCTCCTAGGCTCCCCGTCGGGGCCGACAACAACGCCTATCTCGCCGTAGGCAAGGTCCCTAGTCCTCTCTATCACGATGAGGGGCCCCTTGACCTCAGCCACGGTCCTATAGCTAGTGGCGCCTAGCATGGTGCCTAGTACTACATGCCTTTTAAGTATATTTACCTAGTCCTCCAGGGAATTACGGTGCCTATGCATGCCCTCGTACCCTGCCAAGACCTTCGCAGCCTCTCTAAGGGATGATCTGGCCACCTCCCTCACATAGCCCACGCACTTAAGGTAGTCCATGGGGGTAACCACGCCGCGCCACCTTGCAGCCCCACCTGTGGGAAGTATATGGCTAATGCCGGCCACATAGTCGAGGAGGGCCGACGGCGTGTCTATCGACACCACGCCCGCATTGGTTATGTTGTCCGCCAGATGTGGCGCCCCGATGATCTCCACGTGTTCCGGGGCCAGCTCGTTTATCACGTCAGCAGCCTCGCGCTGCCCTAGCCTCATGGTGTATATAGCGCCTAGGCGCTCCATCTTC
>JALWZH010000138.1 GCA_027002815.1 Thermoproteales archaeon
ATGGTGTACCCCGTCAGACAGCTGCCCAATGGGGACGCCGTGGGGGTGGGGGACGGCAGGGTGACTGTCGTCGTAAGGTGGCTGGGGCCCGGGAAACCGCACAACGCGTTCTTCGCCGGGGAGCTTGTCGCCGCGTTCTACAGGGTGCGCACCGACGGGCCGTGCACTGCCACCCTCCGCGTCAGGGTATATGTGGACGAGGACGAGAGGTGGGAGGCCGACTTCGTCAAGATGGACGCCCTGGGCGGGAAACGGGTCGGGCACGTGCATGCGGGCACCAGCAAAGTGACGTACAGGCGCACGCTGACCTTCGACGGGGAGTGGGACGTCACGTTTCCCCGCGCCGGGGACTGGCTCCTCGCCGTGCCGGGGCCCGGCCTCTGGCCGTGGGACGGCCGGTACCTGGACGGTGCCCTGCCAGCCGAGTGGGGGTACACGCACCCCAACATAACGTTCCTCAGGACCCAGCGCCTGGTGGATGAGGGCCTGTCGGGTGCCCGGGTCGACCCGGAGTGGGCCGTGGAGCTGGCCTTCGGCACGGGCCACACTTCGGGGTACACGTGGGTGGCCGTGTCTGTTGGCGGCGCCTCGGCGGCGGCCGAGGCGGACTGGCCCCTCCCCACCTATGCCCTGGCCTACATACCGCCCGGCACGTACGGGACTGTGGAGGGGCGGGCCTACAGGCTGCGGTCCTGGACCTGGGCCGTGTCGGGTAGGCTGGGGGACAGGCCCCTCTACTCGCCGCGCAGCGTCGGCACGTACAGGGCCCTGGCCTCGGGCGCCCCGGCCCGCATGTACGGGCTTGACCCCGCCTACGCCTGGTGGGTCCCCACGCCCCTGGCCGGGGCGGCGAGGCCCGCCCACATAAGGGAGTGGGTCCCCATACAGGTGGACGTCAGACGGGTCGGGTGGGGGCCACGCTACGTCTGCCTCTCCTCAATCCTCCCCGCGCTGGTGGTGCCGGGGCCAGGCATACTGCGCCTCGAGGACGGGCACGCGTACCTCGTCAACTCCACGGTGGTGGACCCAAGGTGGCTCCCAGAGTACCACGACCCCCAGTGGCACGTGGAGGTGTGGCGCACCCAACGCGGGGTGGGGGCGAGGGCCGTCCACCCCGTGTGGGGCCTCGCCGTGGACGCGTGGTACATGCCGCTGCCCCCAGCCGTCGAGGTGGCGCCCACCTTCGTGGATGGGAGGCCCGTGTACAGGGCCACCATAACGGTATACCGGCCCAGGGACGTGAGGCTGTACCGCGCGGCCACCTGCGGGTGACGTGTGGGGGTTTCCTGGAGTCGAGGACTTGGCCATGATTTGGGGTCTAAGAAGAACCGCATCTTGGCTTATCCGACTGTTTGGGGAAGCCTAGCCATGTTGGTGTACCTCGTGCTTGTCGGAACGGCCATCGCCGTGGGTGCCACAGTGCTGGCATTCATAGCCTCCAGTGGGCCGGACCCCTCACATATGGCCTACCTGGCCCTGTCCCGGGGGGTGGCCCCCGATACGGCGCTCTACTCCGTCGTGGTCAACGGGTCTGATGCCTGCGTGGCCGCGTGGGAGGCCCCCACGGTGGTGGGGGGCAGGGTGTACGTTGGTGGTGTGGAGGTGCCCGTGCCGGGGTACGCGCCTAGGAAGGCGGCCGCCGTTTGGGGGCCGTGCCCCTCGCGGTAGGCGAGTATCTGGCCGCGTTGGCCGCGCTCGGCGCGGCGCTGGCGGTGGCCGCCGCACTGACGGCCCTGCCCCCGGCCCCCGACCTACACGTGGCTAGGCTCCTCGACGAGGCCAAGGCCCTCAACGTGACGGTGCCGGTAGGCATGCTGGAGTGCAGGGACGGCCAGCTCCACGTCGCCGGTCGCACTTGGCCGGCCAGGTGCAGGGTAGCCCTCGTCGTCAGGGGGGTCGTACGCCTGGTCAAGTGGCCCAATGGGACCATACTGGTGGCACCGCCATGATGATGGCGGCCGCCGCGGTGCGTAAGGGTCGGAAGCCTCTGGTTGGGCGCTCTCCTGGCATGTATATGGGCGTGTCACACAGCTGCGCCATGGGTGTCGGCAGGTTGGAAGGCGCGGGGAGGGGCATCGGCGTGGCTAACATGGAAGGGGATGGGGGGACGCCCATTGCGCCGGTCTTGCCCATGGCCTATACGACTCGTTTAGTATGAGGATAGTCGTGTTTGGGAGGGCCGGCGGGAGCGGCAAGACTACTGTGAGTGTCGTGGCCGCGTGGAGCCTGCGCAACGTGGTGCTCGTGGACGCCGACCTGTCCAACCCGGCCGCCACTGCCCTCCTCTCCCCCATGGCGCCTCCCGGGCCCGACCACGTGACTTTTCCCGCCCTCGTTAGGAGGGCCCTGGGGTACAGGGCAAGGGGCAGGAGGCTGGCCTACGTGAGGGAGGGCCTCTGGTACGTGCCGTCCGCACACGACCCGGAGGCCTACGACCTTGCCCGCACGTACTGGGAAACAGTACAGGAGGCGCTTGCCAGGTTCCTGGACCGCCTGTACACCGCCAACAACCTCAACGCCGTGGTGGACACCGGCGACAGGATGGTGGCCCGGCTGGTTGCCCCCGCCTCGGACGTGGGTATAGGCGTGGTGGACCCAAGGGAGCTGGCCGGGGCCCACATGGACGGCGTGGTGGCCGAGCTGGCCAGGCTGGGCCCCCCAACAGTGGTGGTGGTCCTCAACAAGGCCGACAAGAGGACCGCCAAGCTCTACGGGCACCTCGCCGACGCCGTCGTCCCATTCGAGAAGAGGCTGGTGGACCAGCCGAGGTCTGCCCGGGAGCTCGTGGACAGGTTTCCCCGGGCAGCGGCAAGGCTGCTGGTCGAGAGGCTGTACGCCAGGCTGGGGGCCCGCAAGGTGTGGCTGGACCCACGCCTCGACGGGAGGGTCGAGGAGCTGGCCCGGCGCCTCGGCGCGAAGCCCCAGCGCATAGTCGAGGACATGGGGAGGCACGGCCTAAACCTAGTCGACATGGCCGGCGTAGCCGAGGCCGCCGAGAGGGCCGGGGCCAAATACGAGGAGGCCCTCGCCGCCTACCTCCAGGTACGCCACATGCCCGACCCCGTGACAGAGGCCCTACAGCTACTGGCAAGGGCAAGGCGCAGGAGGTGGCCGTGACCGTCATCGCGGCCACGGCGAAGGCCATGATCGCGGCAATCAACGTGACGCGGACATGATCCCGTCCCTCCTCCATGCTCCGCCGGTGAGGGAGCCCTGCGACGAGGTGTTGGAGCCCGAGGGCCTCACCGTGCCCTCGTCCATATGCGTGGCGGGCCGGATGTACATCGTCGTGGACCCGCCCCTGTCCCCCGAGCTGGTCGAGGCCGCCAAGAGGTACGTCGTGTGGACCCCATCCCCGCCCGGGGGCACGGCCGAGGACATACTGGACGACTTCCTGGCCTTCATCCGCAGGGATAGGGGGCTCGCGCAGGCGGCCAGGGAGGCGGGGAGGCTGCTGGGCAGGCTGCTGTACCGCTACTACTTCTCGCTGGGCGTCCTCGAGCCGGCGATGGCCGACGACGAGGTGAGCGACATGTACGTGTCGTCCTCGCCCATACACGTGGAGCCCGTGGGGGGCCTCGACGAGTACTGGCGGGCCCTCGAGAGGACGCGCCTCGCCCAGCCGTCCCGCCTACACGTGTTCCGCGGGGGCGTCGACTACCCGACCAACGTGGCGTTCAGCCCCCTCGAGCTGCCGTACCTAGTCAGGTACGTGGCCAGGAGGGCTGGGAAGGACGTCACCGTGGCGAATCCCCTCCTCGAGGGGACGATCAACTGGCCTAGGCCGTACAGGGTGGAGGGGTGGCTGTATGGGGACGTGGGGAACGAGGCCCTCCACATGCGTAGGGTGGGGCGGCCGGTCTCGCTGTGCCAGTTGGCCGACCAGTACGGGGTTGACGCCGTGGCCGCGCTGGCAGCCCTGTACCATGACCGGCGCCCACTCATAGTGCTGGGCCCCATGGGGAGCGGCAAGACCACGCTGGCCGCCGGCCTCCTCTACGCCACGCCGCCCAACACCAAGGTGGTGATTATCGAGGACGTGGACGAGCTGCGCCTGCCGGCGGCCGTGGGCAGGGTGGCCAAGGTCACTGTGAGGGGTTGGGACCCAGGGGAGGTGGCAACGGCCGTGAGGACAGCCCTACGGATGGGCCAGCCCGGCGCGACCAACGTGGCCATAGCCGAGGTGAGGGCAAGGGACGAGCTGGTACTACTGTTGAACATGTTCAGGACGGGGCACGGGGGGCTCTCCACGGCCCACGCGGGCTCGGTGGCGGACTTCGTGGACAGGCTGCGGGTGTGGGACGTGGACCCCTGGCTCCTCAGGGGGCTGGCCCTCCCCGTGATAGGCGTGGATGGCGGCGCGAGGAGCATCGTGGAGGTCGGCGTTGTGAGGGTCGAGGGACGGGACTGGTGGGTCGAGCAGGTCGACCTCCGGGAGATCCCAGACCCCACCACCTACGCCTACATGCGCCGGGTCCTCGAAACCTACAGGGGCCACGGCCCCGACAGCTGCGCAGAGGAGGTCCAAGCCGCCCTAGAGGCACGTCAACGCCGCAGTAAACGGGCCTAGTGCGCGCCCCACAGACATTCTATGCACGCCTCTAGGAGCTCCATGTTGCCCATCAGGGCACGCCTGTCCCCACGGACACGCATGACCAACTCGTAGCACAGCTCCTCGGCCTGCCCGTAGTCCAGCTGGCCCAACCCCCTCCTCCTGGCCACCTCCAACAACCTGCCACATTCCATGGCCGGGCAACGCACGTCGCACATATGCCACCATGCGCGCCTCCCCCGATCGCGCCGCGCGCACCAATGCAGTACCCAGCGGCGCCTCATCCCCACTGTTAGGCCGCGCACGGCTATTTCCCGGCCTCTACGTGGGGCCATGCCCTGGGAGCCGTACCACCTGGACACCGCGGATGTGGAGGGGGCAGTGTCGGCGCTGCTGTCCCGGCTGGCCTTCGGGCTGGACGTGGTGAACAGGGTCGTGTGGCTGAGGGGGGACGCGGCCCACCCCTTCCATCCGGCCGGGAGGCCCGCCGAGCGGCGGGACTGCACGCCCCACCTGACGATCAGCGGTGCGCTGGGCAGGGCCGTGTACTGGTTCAGGGCTAGGGGGGTCCTGAGGAGGGGCCGGGAGTGGGACGCTGCTGCCAACTGCCGGGCCTCGCCCCCTCTGGCAGGCTGGCGCAGGGTACCCGCCGAGGCTGTGGCCGAGGCCCTGAGGGCGCACCTACGGGCGGCTTTATGGGCCTACTGGCCCCCCGGCCGCCCCACGGGCCACACCCTGATATTCGGGGCCACTGGCACCGGGAAGACCACCCTGGTCAAGGCCATGCTCCTGGACTCCCCCCACTACGTCGTGATTGACCTCACGGGCGAGTACGCCGAGTGGGGCCGGGGGGCCGGGGCCCGGGTGGCGGTGGGCTCCATATCGCTGGCCGAGTTCGGGAGGGAGGACCTCGTGAGGATATACCTGTGGGCCGTGGCCGGCGCGCTGGGGGAGGAGGCCTCCCTGTCGGCCGTCCAGTGGGGCATGCTCCAGCAGCTCCCCCTACACGACCCGGCCGCGGCCCTGGCCCAGCTCCGCCACATGAGGCCCGAGCTGTCGGCCGCAGTGCTCGCCCAGAAGCTGTCGGCCCTGTGCGCCGTGTACAGGGAGGGGCTCGGCGATGTGGAGTGCGCCCCGTGGCCCCACCTGACGCGGCCCGCTCCCCCAGCCCAGGTGTACGACGTTTCCGGGGCCCCCAACCAGCTCGTGGCGGCCATGGTGGCGTACGGCATACTGCTGGGCCTGTTCCGGTGGGGCCTCCCCACGGGCACCGCCGTCGTGGTGGACGAGTACCACAGGATAGCGCCCCGCGCGCCCGGCGTGGAGGACATCGTCGAGACCATCGTCAGGGAGGGCAGGAAGAGGGGGGTCCGCCTCATCCTCGTGTCCCAGGCCCCCAGCGACGTCAAGGCGGCCCTCAGGGGGGTGGTCCACAGCGTGGCCTACTTCCGCCTCTACGGGGACGCCGCGGCCGAGGCAGCCCGCACCCTCAACGTGCCCCCACACGTAGTCGAGTCCCTCCCAACCGGCCGGTACCTAGCCATCACGCCGGAGGGCCCCAGGAGGGCTGCGTAGGGACACGCACGTTCAGGGCAGCTTGTCTACCGCCCTTGCGAGCAGCTCCGCGAGGGGCCTAGGCAAGGCCGCGCGGGCGATGCTCTTTGCCTCGTCCCTCGTCAGGGAGCCTAGCCTTATCGCCATGTAAAGCGCCGTGATGGCCGCCCCCATAGCCACGAGGGGCCAGTAAGGGCCATGTAGGAGGGCCAGGGGGGCCATCCCCAGCGCCACCAACATGGGCCTCAGCGAGGCGAGGGGCAAGCGCAGCTCCCTTATGAGGGCCGCCAACACCGCTGCGTTGCCTAGGAGCGCTCCGAGGCCAAGCGCGTGGTAGCCGAGCGCCGCCTGCGCAGGCACGGCCCCCACTATCCCCACTATGGCGGCCATGTTGTAGGCTAGGAACCTGGCGTAGCGGGCCCCAGCGTACATGTAGTTGAGGAGCGTCATGTTGGCCGTAGCCACGTAGAGCGCCGCCGAGAGGAGGGAGAGGAGCGCCCACCCCTCCTCGTAGGCGCCGCCAAGAAGGGAGAGGATCCCCCGGGGCGCTGCAAGGGCCGCGGCGAGTATGGGTGACGCCATGGCCAGCTGCAGCCTCAGCACGGTGCCCGGCGACGCTTGTCCGCCGCCGGCGAAGTAGGGCAGGGCGACGCGGGCCACGGATTGGGACAGGCCGGCCACTATGGAGGCGGCGGCCCACGACACGTAGTACACGCCGGCGCCCCCCGCCCCGGCGACATGGTAGACGGCCAACGTGCCGCCAAGCACGGCCGACTGGGCCAGCTGGGGGACCCATGCCGATACGCCGCCATACACCGCGTCGCGGAGGGGGAGGCGCCTCAGGGACGGCCTTATGTACCTCAGGGCCAGTGCGCCGAGGGCGGCGAGGCTAACGGCGAACCCTGACACGTATCCCAGCGCCACTGCGAGCCACCCCATGGGGAGCAGGGCCAGGGAGACCGCGAACCTCGTGAGGAGGCCAAGGGACACCGCCACGAAGACGGCGTGGGCCCTCATGGCCGCCACGAGGGCCGCCTGTAGCACCGTGGACGTCTGTAGGAGCGTCAGCGCAGCCGCGACCGCGGCCTCAGCAGGGCCCAGGACGCTCGACGCGGCCAGGTACGTGGCCGTGGAGGCTGCGGAGGCCGCCGCCAGGTTGTAGAGGTATGCGGCGTAGACGTAGCCGGGCTCCCCCGTGGCCGCGTACACCCTCATAACGACGTAGTTGAGGCCCAGCTGTGACGCCACGTAGGCCACCGCCGACAGCGAGACTACGTAGGCTGCCCTCCCAAGGGTATCGGGACCTAGGAGGGCCGCGAACAGCAGCCAGTAGATGCCGCCGCCTATGGCGGTGGCCACCTGGGCCCCATATAGGTACACGCTGTTGCGCACTACCGCCCCCTCCACGGCGGCCATGTGCAGGCGCTATATAACAGTGGCGCGACGCTTATAAGGGGCACAGTGTACCGCAGGCCATGGGAGGGCGCGGTGGTGGGGCGGCCAAGCGGTTCCTGGACTTCCTCAGGGAGAGCCCCGGCAGGGGCCCCGCCCTGGCGTTCATGGCGCTGCTCCTCGGCGCAGCCGCCTACCTGGCCGCCGGGGACGAAGATACTGCTAACAGGCTCGCGGAATACGCGTACTACGCCCTAGTGATAGCTGTGGCCTCGGAGCTCGTGTGGCTGGCCAGACACAGGGAGAGCGACGGGGAGGGACGGACAGGCCAGTCACGTTCATGGCGCTGGTCGTAGCGGCCCTGTCAGGCCTAGCGCTTGGGCTTGTTGGGAGGGGCCTCCTGGAGGGGGCCGCGGAAAGGGCTACAAGGCTGGCCGCGCTTCTCCTGGTCCTCCTCATGGGCATGGAGGCGTCGGGCAGGCTACTGTCGCCGAGGGCCCCCGAGGTGCTATTGGCCGGCCTCGCCCTGGCGCTCGTGCCCGGCGCCCTCAGCGTGGCCCTGGCAATGGCCATGTTGGGCCGGCTAGAGGCGGGCACGCGGGGCGGCGTGCCGCCGGCCCACGGCCTGGGGGGCACCACGTACCTCTGCTCCATGGCGCTTGGAGTGCTGTTGGGCGCGGTGGCGCCGTGGGACGCCGGCCCGCTGCTCGGCCCACTGCTATACGCGCTTGTCTTCGCGGCCTCGTACACGGTGGGCAGCGCGGTTGCCAGGTCAAGGAAGGGGATGGGCGTGGGCCTAAGGATCGGCGCGGTGCTTACCCTGGCTGTGTTGTCCGGCGGCGCCCTAGGGGGGCTGGCCACGGCGCTGGTCCTAGGGCTCGACAAGGCTGCGTCCGTCCTCTCGGGGGCTGCCAGCGGATGGTACAGCCTGGTGGGACCGCTCCTCCTGGCCTACGACCCGGGGCTAGCCGCAGCAGCCCTCCTCGGCAACATGCTCAGGGAGGCGCTTCACGTGGCGCTTTACCCGTACCTTTCCCGCCGCATCCCGCTCTCCGCCATAGCCCTGGGCGGGGCCACCACGATGGACACCGGGCTCCCGGTGGTCGCCGCATGTGGAGGGGACAGGGAAAGGACCGCTGCGTTCGTCCAGGGCACGGCGACCACGCTGGCCCTCTCAGTCGCGCTCCCCGCCGCGGCGGACGCCCTTCTGTGATGGCCGAGGAAACAGTTTTAAGCATTGGACTCCATGTCGATGGGGGCCCGGAGCCTCGGCCATGGGTCCGCACCGCGCATGCCTTGTAGGCTAGGGCTCCAGGCAAGCGGGAGGTCCCGGGTTCGAATCCCGGCCGGGGCTCCACTATAGCCTTTTACCCATAGCGCGATCCCCCGCCCAGCTCCATGAGGAGCCTCCTAAGCGCTATGTGCCTGTCGAAGTTGCCCGTCCTTATCCACCTGCCGCAGGCGCGGTAGGGGGCAAGCACGTACACGTCACCCCCACACACGGCCTCCTCCACCGCCGCGTAGTAGGGCCTGGAAACTACGAGTATCACCGTGGCGTCCTCGGCCAGCCTCCTAAACGCGTCGAGCACGCCCCTATCCCTTGACCAGCGCCTCGCCTCTTCGGGGCCCATGCCGCTGAGCGTAGCATCGTAAGGCTCCAAGACGTCCCACTCCCCCACCAGCCCGTACATGGCGGAAATGAAGTGTAGCCCCACGCGGATCCCCCTGGACCTTGCCCAGTCCACCACCTCCACTATCCTCCTCGCCGTGGGACCCACGTAGAGCTCCCTGGCGGGCGCCGGCGCACCGAGCTTGAGCTTCGTGCAGTTGGCCACCACCGCAAGCCCCATCACTGGCCGGGGCCGACCGGCCGAAATAAGTGTGTCGGGACACACTTTATTAGTGTGTCCCGGCAATGGCCCAATGCTGTTCGTCCCGGGGAACCTCGTGGACAGCCTAGTGGACCCAGGGGAACTTGTGGAGTGGATACGGCGCGCCTACCTCAGCGAGTCGGCCGTGCCCCAGAGGACCGCCATGTCCATAGGCGATGCGTGGATAGGCTCCATGCCCGGCTACGTTGCGGGAATGGGGTACGCCCTTAAGGTCGTCGGCATATTCCCCAGGTCAGAGCCCAGGGTGAGGGGACTCGTGGTGCTGGCGAACCCGGAAACCGGCGAGTTCCCCGCCGTGATCGACGGCTCGTCCCTGACAGGGTGGAGGACCGCCGCGGCAAGCGCCCTGGCCTATGGGCTCATGGGCGGGGGAAGGATAGGGGAGATGGCCGTGGTGGGCACCGGGGCACAGGCCGCGTACCACGTGCTGGTCTTCCGGAGGCTGTACTCGCCGCGTCGGATAGTGGTGTACGGCAGGACCCCCGGCAGGGCGGAGGCCCTTGCCGGGAGGCTCGGCGTCGAGGCCGGCGAGGGCGATGGGTACCACGACGCCGACGTGGTTGTGGCGGCCACCAATAGCAGGGAGCCCGTGTTGAGAGGCAGCAGGCTGGCCGGGGGAAGCGTAGTGCTGTCCGTCGGTGCGCCTAGGCCCGTTAGGGAGCTGGACGACGGACTGTTGGCGAGGGCCCGCTGCGCGCTGGTCGACAACGTGGAAGGGGTGCTAACGGAGACGGATGACAGGGCGCCGAGGCTGGTGGGGCTCGGCGACGCCCTGCGGGGCGCCCCATGCGAGTGGGGCGACGTGAAGCTGTACAAGTCCGTGGGGTACGCCCTGCTGGACGTCGCGGCGGGATGGTACATCTATTCGAGGGCTGTCAAAGCGCTGAGCTGACGTGCGGAGGCTCCCTCTGCCTCGTCGGGGGGCCCGGCACGAACTCGACGCTCGGCCTCATGAGTCCCTCCTGGGGGTATAGTTCCATGAGCTTGTATACTTCTGGGGGTAGTTGGTCTTTGACGGGGAGCCCCATGGCGCGGAGCTCGTCCACGGTGATGGGGTAGTCGTGCGTGTAGCGGCCCTCGACGAGGAGGGAGGCGACCTCCTCGGCCCTCTCCCTGCCCAGCTTGTCCTCGAGGAGCTCCGCCACGAAGGCCCTGACCTGCCTAATAGCCTTCTCAGCCACATCAGCCAACATCAAGGTCTCATCAGACACCTTATCGGCCCCCTTCTCCCTGACAGCCCTGAGCACGGTGGGGGCTGGCACCTGGCGCTGGCCCGCCGGTATCTGGGGGTCCACGGGGCCCAGCACAGCGTCCCTGTCCATCCATATCTCGTCGGCGGCGAGGGCTATCAGGGTGCCGCCGCTCATGGCGTAGTGAGGCACGATCACTATCTTGCGTGCGGGGTGCCTCTTGAGGGCCTTGGCTATCTGGGACGCAGCCAACACGAGGCCCCCAGGCGTGTGGAGCACTAGGGCTATGGGCGTGTCCCTCGGCGTGGACCTTATGGCGCGGAGCACCGCCTCAGCGTCCTCGATGCTTATGAACCGGTACACCGGTATCCCGAAGAGGCTGATGGTCTCGCGCCTATGTATCATAGTGATCACCTTGGCGCCGAGCTTCCCCTCCAACGACCTGATTATGCTTTCCCTCGCAGAGACGAGCGCCTTGAACCTTAGCTGGGGGACCAGGAACGATGCGAAGAGCCAGAAAAAGAAGAGCCACCACACGACGCTGAGGGGATCCATGTACAGGAGCATTTGTGGTCCCCAGAGGCACGTTTAAAAGGTGACGCTCCAAATTTTATAAACCCTCGGCAGGGGAGGGGCATGCGCGTGGTCTACGAGGCCAGGGAGCTCGAGGTGCCGCCCCAGGTGAGGGTCGAAGTGGAGAGGATAGGCGACTTCGATTACAGGGTGGTGGCCGAGGGGCCCCTAGGCAAGGCGTCCAAGGAGCTGAGGAACACACCGGTCAACATAGAGGTCCGCGACGGAAGGCTCGTGTTCTGGGTCTACAACGCCCGTAAGAGGGAGTACGCCCAGCTCCGTACGGTGGAGTCCATAGTGAAGAACCTCATAACGGGGGTCCTGAGGGGCTGGAGGTACAGGTTGAAGGTCGTGTACACTCACTTCCCGATGCTCGTCAAGGTGGAGGGTGGGAGACTGGTAATAGAGAACTTCCTTGGCAGGAAGTCCAAGATATATGTCGAGATCCCCCCAGGGGTCAAGGTGCAGGTGGCCGGCAAGGAGGACATAGTAGTCGAGGGCATAGACAGGGAGCTGGTCAGCCAGACGGCGGCCAGGATCCGCGAGGCGACCACACTGAGGGGGGACGAG
>JALWZH010000139.1 GCA_027002815.1 Thermoproteales archaeon
GCCGGGCATAAACGAGGCAAAGCTCCTCGGCTCAGACCTGGTAGAACTTGGCATGAGGGTAGGCATAGGAGTGGGGAGAACTCCAAGAAGGGCCCTCACGCTGGCCACGGACGCGTTGGATGGGCTAGGAAGGGAGGGGAGGGGAGGGGGCCTGGCCGTGAAATACTATTAAGCAAATTTTTTTGAGGTATAGTTTATAAATATAAACTTCAGTGGATAATATATGGATCCCTTAAGAGCCGCTGAAACCTTGAAAAACGGGGGGGCGATACTACTGTACGACTTCGATAACCGCGAGGCAGAGGTTGACCTGGTGGTACATGCAAGCAGCATCACCGAGGAGAAAGTGAACTTCATGAGGAGGGTTGCCGGGGGATTGATCTGCTTTGCCACTACCGATACCCTGTTGGGATCCCTCGGGCTGCCCTTCATGGTGGAAGCGCTTAAGAGGGCGGGCCTGGGGCGTCTCGTCAAGCGGCCCCGATACGGAGATGAGCCGGCGTTCTCCATATATGTTAACCATGTCGATACAGCCACGGGTATAAGGGATGCCGATAGGGCACTGACCATTAGGAAGCTATGGGAGGTCGTCGAGCTGGCCGTCAGGGATGTTGATAAGGCGCGCGAAAGGTTCTTCTCGGATTTCTATTCCCCAGGCCACCTGCCCATTCTGGGGGCTAGGATTGGGCGGAGGTGGGGGCATACAGAGATGGCGGTTCTACTCGCCTTGCTCTCCGGTCTAAGCCCAGCAGTAGTAATAGTAGAATATCTAGGTGAGGACGTAACGCCGGTCTCCCTGAACCAGGCTGTTAAAGTAGGCGAGCTAATTGGGGCCCCCGTAGTTAGGGGCGAGGAGGTCAAACGGTACTGGGATACGATGGGCGACCCCGCCAAGGCCTCAATAGGCACAGCGCCATGGGTCTGAGAAGCGAGTTCACAGTGGGCATAGTGGACACGACCTTTGCCAGGGTGGACATGGCGCGTTTTGCCATAGAAGAAGTGAGGTCGCTTAGGCCCAGCGCCCGCATAATGAGACTGACCGTGCCAGGAATAAAGAACACGCCCTATGGCGCAAAAAAGTTAATAGATGCAGGGTGCGAGGGGGTACTTGTGCTCGGTTGGGTGGGCCCCACAACGGTAGACAAGATCAGCTATGCCGTGGCTTCTATGGGCCTCGTCATGCTCCAGCTACAGACCGGCATCCCAATAGTCGACGTCACGGTGCATGAGGACGAGGCTCAACATCACCGTGAGTTGGTCTCCGTTGCTGAGGACAGGACCAGAAAACACACGAAGAACCTCATTCTACTTCTAAGCGGAGACTTGTCCGAACATGCGGGCATGGGGCTGAGACAGGGACGGAGGGATGTCGGACCGCTCTAGAATAAGGCTGGGCATAGTGGTCGCCGAATTCAACTACGATGTGACCTCACTGATGCTTCAAAAGGCGTTGGACCATGCGAGGTTCTTAGGCGTTGAGGTCACATACGTAGTTAAGGTGCCAGGCACCTTCGACATGGCCCTCGCTGTGAGGGAGCTGGCCTCCAAGGAGCAGGTGGATGCTGTGGTCACACTGGGCGCCGTTATACAAGGCGAGACAAAACACGACGAGGTTGTGGCCCAGCAAGCCGCCAGAAAGCTACTCGACATATCTGTGGAAACGGGCAAGCCTGTGTCCCTAGGCATAATTGGTCCCGGGGCCAGCAGGCTACAGGCCCTTGAACGCGTAGAGGAATATGCTCGTAGGGCCGTCGAGGCGGCCGTCAAATCTGCCAGGCGGCTTGCGGAGATTAGAGGCACCGAGTACTCCGGTGGAACCATAGTACTGGGATAACAATGCTCCGCTCTGTAGGGCCATGAAGTACAGGTTCCGCTATGCATTGGTGGGGGAGGAGTTGACGCCCATAGAGAACGGCTATGTCGAGGTTGATGACGAGGGGAGGGTGGTGGGGTACGGCACCGGCAGGCCTAGCAGCGACTACGTTGACATGGGGAATGTCATACTAACCCCCAAATTCGCCAATTCCCATGTCCACGTGCTTGACATGCCTATGATGGACATGTATGACTGGTACTATATAGACGACCTAGTGGGGTATCCTCACGGCGTTAAGTACCACATGTTGCGCAGAGGCCTAGCATCGGCGGACAGATACGCTGTGGAGGCCGCGGAGTCCATGAGGAGGTACGGCGTCGGCTGCGCCGTGATATTCGCCGAATATGGAGCCTATACAACGGACAGAATTAAAAGCGCCTTTGAGCGCGCGGGGTTGAGGACCCTAGTATTTGCAGAGCCCTTCAACAGAGACGACATAACTGCGCTTAAAGGTCGCCCCATAGAGATAGCGTCCCCACTCGACTATGGCGAGGAGGACCTGAGGAGGATTAGGAACGTGGCGACGCTGGTGGGGACGCACGTGGCTGAAACCCGCGACTGCTATGAGGCTGGTGACCTGGACATCGCTGTCAAGGTCCTTGAAGCCGACATGCTCGTGCATCTGACCCACATAGAGGAGGGCGATCTGTACCTACTTAAGGGAAAGACCATAGTGCTCAATCCACGCGCCAATAGCCTCCTCGTGGGTCGGCTACCGCCCGTGGAACTGCTCCTGGACCACGAGCCACTCCTAGGGACCGACAACATTTTCATCAATGAACCAGACGTACTTGCAGAGGCGCGGTACCTATATGCTGGCCTCAGACTCGGGGGCGGCTCCATAGGCCCACAGGAACTACTCAAGATGCTGATAACGTACCCGCATAGAAGGTTGGGCTGTCCCCTCATCGAGGTAGGCGAACAGCTTTACGCCAACATAATACGCGTGAAGTATACGTCTGTAAACAAGGAAAACTTGTTGGGGTACCTTGTCAAGAGGGTCAATGCGGCCGACATTGTGGGAGAAGTCGTAGGGATCACCATGAAAATGTTGTAGAGGGTCACATAACGGCCTCAACGTATTCCTCGTGCCTCTTCTTCAGCTCGTCTATGGTAACATCGCCCTGTATAAATCCCCAGGGCAGCTCGTCCCTTCCCTTAAACACATGGCTGAGCATCCCCTCTCTTAAGGCCCTCCTCCACGCGCCCCTCGTCCCACCTCTCATAGCTACTTCGACCAGCACCCTACCAACATTCTCATCCCCCAGCGAGATGGCCGCCTGCACTACAGCGTCGAGGGCCCCATAAGTCGATGTCTCTACCCCTCCGACCCTCGAAACGATGTAGTTGAGGCGACCCCTCAAGTCTTCGAGCTGTCTCATGGGTTCCCATTGGAGGGGCGTCATAGGCTTTATCACTAGGGGGTTCACACTTATGTAAAGTTCCTTGGTCCCCTCTTTACGTATCTTGGATATAATATTCACAATTTCGTCCAAGTCGTCTCTCCTTTCCCCCGGGAACCCAACCATGAGGTACAGCTTGAGCCTCATACCCCTCTTAGCTACATACGAAGCCACGCAGTACAGATCGTCGTCGTCGATGTGTTTATCTAGTGCGCTTCTTATCCTCGACGACGTTTCAGGCGCTACCGTCAGCGTCCTCTGACCAGCCCTGCTTATGAGCTCCACATCTTCCTCCGTCAACCGG
>JALWZH010000140.1 GCA_027002815.1 Thermoproteales archaeon
GTGGGGGGTGGGGCGGTCCTAGACGCTGTGGGGTTCGCCGCGGGGACCTACATGAGGGGGCTGCCGCTGGTCAACGTGCCCACGACGCTCCTCGCCATGGTGGACACGGCCATTGGGGGCAAGACAGCGGTGGACTGGGGGGAGATCAAGAACCTCATAGGCGTGTTCCACCAGCCCGTAGCCGTAGTCAACGACGTGAGGCGCCTGGACACGTTGCCTGACGAACAGTTGAGGTCGGGCCTGGCCGAGGTGGTGAAGTACGGCGTGACGCTTGACAGGGACCTCCTGGCCTTCGTTGAGGGCAACGCGGAGAGGGCGCTGGCCAGGGACGGCGACACGCTGGTCGCGCTCGTCGACTGGGCGGCCAGGGTCAAGGCCAGGGTCGTGGAGGCCGACGAGAGGGAGACGAGGGGGATTAGGACGGTCCTCAACTTCGGCCACACTGTTGGCCATGCCGTGGAGCTGCTGGCCGGAATGCCGCACGGCCATGCCGTGTCGGTGGGCATGGCGCTCGAGCTGGCCTTCGCGGAGAGGCTGGGCTACGCGGGCGGCGGCGTGGCGGACAGGACAGTGCGCCTGTTGAGGCGGCTGGGCCTCCCCACCTGTGCCTCTGTGGACTGGGGCAAGGCAGCGGCACTGTTGGTCTACGACAAGAAGAGGGCTCGGGGGGAAATAGCGCTGCCCATGCCCGTGGCGCCCGGGGCACACGCGGTGGTGAGGGTGCCGCTGGAAGAATTGAGGTCGTTCCTGGTGTCCGAGGCTCCGCGCATCTGCGGCTAGGTCAACACGTCCCCATATACGTATATGGGCTCGGCGTGGACGATCCTCACGTCCACGAAGCTTCCCAGCGCCGGATGTTCGCCCCTGGCCACCACGACTTGCCTATAGTCGCTGGCCCTCCCCACCAAGAGGCCGTGGTCCACCTCGGTGACGAGGACCCTGTCCCTCCTGCCAAGGGCCGCAACGTTGCGTAGGTGCGCCGTTTCCAGGGCCACCTTGGAAAGGGCCTTGCTCCGGGCCTTCTTGACGGGGTCTGGGACCTGGTTGTCGTAAACGGCGGCCTCTGTGTAGGGACGCCTACTGTACCGGGCCACGTGGACCTTGTCGAAGGCGAGGTCCCTCACGAGCCTGACCGTTGACTCGAAGTCCTCCTCGTCCTCCCCAGGGAAACCCACTATTATGTCGGTGGCTATGAACACGCGGTCGCCGAGCTCCCGCCTGATCCTTTCCACAAGGCCCCTGAACTCGTCCACCGTGTACTTGCGGTTCATGAGCCTCAGCACCCTGTCACTGCCCGACTGGACCGGGATGTGGAAGTA
This sequence comes from Thermoproteales archaeon, assembly GCA_027002815.1. Taxonomy (GTDB): domain Archaea; phylum Thermoproteota; class Thermoprotei; order Thermoproteales; family Thermoproteaceae; genus WANN01. Next base: position 1,320 of record JALWZH010000140.1, read on the forward strand.
CCGGTACACCCTCTCGTCCCTCTTGACTATGTCCAGGAGCCTGTCCATGAACTTGGCCATGACGAGGGGCTCCGACATGCCTATCCTCACCCTGTACTCGCCCTCGACCCTCGACAACACCAGCTCCAGGAGACTCGGCAGGTCGTGGCCCCCCTCCCACCTCCTGTCGTACCCGTAGGTCGCCACGTCCTGCCCCGTGATGTATATCTCCCGGGCCCCACGCGCCACGGCCCTCCCCACGTTCTCCACCACGTCGAGCGGCGACGCGCTCCTCACGTACCCAGCGCCCCCCCTTGTGAACTTGGTGACGCAGAAGGTGCAGTTGCCGAGGCATCCCACCTGTATGGGGACCACATGGGTGATGCCGTGCCGCGTTGGGTCATACTCGGGGAGCACCCTCATGGACCTGTCCGCGCCGCCCTCCACTGCGCTTGGGAACACCAGCCTCACTCTGCCGCCTATACGCGTGACCGTGTAGGGCCTCTCCCTGGCGAGGCACCCCGCCACCACGAGCTCCTTGCCGCGGCTTGCAAGCTCACCTATTCGCCTCAGCTGCCTCACCTCGCCGTCCTCCCTCACGGCACACGTGTACACCAGAACCACGTCGGCCTCCTCGGGCGTTGCCGCAGGGACGTACCCCTCCTCGCGGTACCTCTGCTCGAGTATCCGCGCATCGGCCTTGGCGAGCCAACACCCGTAGGTCTCCACGTAGTACCTCACGTGGGTCTGTGCGGAAAGAACAATATTTATTTTTGCGTTTTGCCCTTCCCCGTGGACGTGTTGACGAGGGCTCTCTGGCTTGTGGTCGGGTTCCTAGCCGCTACGGCTGGCGGCGCGCTCGTGGTGAGCGGGCTGGCCATAATACTGGGGTGGGACCTCCTCACGTCCATATTCCTCTACACGCTTGCCGTCTACCTCTCCTTCGGCGTCGCCATGTACCTCGCGGTTAGGGGGACCGGCATACTGGGCGGGTTCGCAACTGGGGGCTTCCTGAGGGCGCTCGCCATGTACGTGGCGGTGATTATAGCGTCTGCCATCCTGCTGAGCATGGCGGGGTACGAGGACCCGCTGAGGGACGTGCTGGCCCAGGTAAGGAGCGATCCCATGCTGGCGGCCCTGGTGCTGGTCGCCACAGTGTTCCTCGCCCCGCCAGTGGAGGAGCTTGCGTTCAGGGCCGTGCTCATCAACAAACTGAGGGAAAGGCTCAGCCTTGGGTGGGCCGTATTCGCCTCGAGCGCCATATTCGCGTCGCTGCACCTGCAGGTCCTCACGTTCCCCATATACCTTGCCCTGGGCCTCGTATTGGGGTACGCCTACGTTAGGTCCGGCTACGCGGCGGCCGTCGCCATACATGCCCTGAACAACTCCATCGCGTACGCAGCCCTATGGCTTGGGGGATAACCGCTTCGCCGGGGCTAACATTAATAGGCCGTTGAAGGTCTGACGCCATGAAGGCGGCCATAATAGGGGTCGGGGGATGGGGAAAGAACCATTTGAGGGCGCTTCTCGCGCTGAGGGGCGAGGGGCTTCTGGACGAGGTGTACGCGGTGGAAGTCGACGAGGCGAGGCGGGCGTGGGCCTCCCGTGCATATGGCGTAGACGCGCTTAGGAGCATAGACGAGGCCGTGGCCAGGGACGTGGACGCGGCCATAGTGGCCACCCCCAGTCCGCTACACTACGAGCACGCGCTTCTGCTGGCCGAGGCCGGCGTGCACGTCCTCGTGGAGAAGCCCTTCACTACGACGCTGGAGGAGGCCGTGGACCTCTTATCCAGGGCCGGCAACGTCGTGGTGACCACGGGGTTCCTACTGAGGTTCCACCCAGGCGTCAGGTACGTGAGGGAGAGGCTTGGGGACGCCGTGGGGAGGCTGGTCGGGGTGAGGTCCAAAAGGACGTCCAGGTGGCCGTCCCGGGCCAGCGACGTGGGGGTGGTCAAGGACCTCATGATACACGACTTCGATACTGTGAGGTACGTCACGGGGGAGGCCCCGAGGACGGTGTACGGCGTGACTGCAGCGCTGGAACATGAGTACGACGATTTCGCCCAGGCGCTGGCCTCCTACGGCGACTTCGCCGCGGTGTTGGAGGCCAGCTGGATAACCCCCTTCAAGGTGAGGAAGATGGAGTTCACGGGGTCCAGGGGCTACGTGGAGCTGGACTTCGTGAGCGACACAGTCAACGTGTACAACGACTCCGGCGTGTACTCCCCGTCCCTTCCGCGTGAGGAGCCCCTCCTGGCCATGGACCGCAACTTCCTCCTGG
>JALWZH010000141.1 GCA_027002815.1 Thermoproteales archaeon
CTGAGCCTACTGCTGAAGGCGGCGGACAGCTCGCTGAGCTTGCCTATCTTGGCCTGTATGTTGTCCCTGAGCTCCAGGTATTTCTCCTCGGGTATGGTGCCGAGCATCCTCCTCACGTCGAGCTCCTTGAGCCTCTTCTCGTACGCCTCTATTGTGTTGTTGATGAGGCTTAGGTGCTCCATGAGCCTCACCTTCTCAACCTCCCAGGACTTCCGCCCCCCGATCACGTCGCTCTCGTACTTGGACCACTCCGAGTCCAGCGACCTGACGTAGTCCTCGTACTTGGAAAGCACTGCGTCTATAAACGAGGTGACGCCCTCGTCCACGTCCACAGCCTTTACCTCGGGCGCAGATGAAAGCGGTATGATCGTGTGTTCGGGAGGCTGGGGGGCCTGCTCCACCTTCGCCTCCTGCGTCTCCCCGCGAGGCGGCTCGGACAGCTTGTCCTTGTTGGACACGTATATGGGGCACTCCACGTAGTTGCCCACGCAGTACCACACGAAGGGATTCACGGGCTTGTTGTTGAGGGAGCACACGTATCCCTGCTCGGACCTTTTCAGTGCAGGGCAAATCGTGCTCACAGCCCTTGGTGCGGGCTTTCTTATATATGTTACCGTTTAAGTACGCCGAGGAGGGACTCCACGTCGATTCCGCTTGCCGCGGCAAGATCGTCAAGGGTGCCCACGTCTAGGAACGTGGCGTCGCTGGCAACGTACACGTGTACGTTTGGCAGGGAATTCGCCAGCGCGTCCATGTCTAGGTGCTCCTCGCCTATTCCCCTCACCACGTCCGACCTCATAACGTATATGCCGACGCTGGTGACCACATCGAAGGTAGGCTTCTCCCTCCACCTGACCAGCCTCGTGCCATCCATTTCCAGCACGCCGAAGCGGACCACGTGACGTTCCTTCCTTGCAACCACTGTGAGGTCCGCGTTGGCCGACCTATGCAGGTCCAGGGGAGCCGACAGGTCTAGGTTCGTCAACACGTCGCAGTTCGCCACCACCACGTCGCCGTCCACGAGGTCCCTCACGTAGTGGAGTTGGCCAGCCGTCCCCAGCAACCTGCGTGAACGTACGAAGGCCACGTCAGGGTGTGCCGATCGCAGGTAGCGCTCCAACACGTCCTGCATGTACCCCCCAACCACCACGATGTCGCCAACCCCGTTCAGCCTCAGCCACCTTATGACGATGTCTATGATGGGCGTGGTGCCCACCGTTACCAGGGGTTTGGGCACCACGAATGTCAGGGGCCTCAACCTCGTGCCCAGACCGGCCGCCAAAACCACGCCCTTCACCTCGTACTAGAAGTAGTCCTTGAGGCCGAGCTTCTTGAGGTGCCTCTCAAGCTTTTGGACCTCGCCCTCTATCTTCTTAGCCTCGTCCACTATGTCCCGCACGTCCTCCCTTCTCTCTGGCACGTAGAGGCACAGTCCCTGCGGCGACATGGCGCGGGCATCGCACGAGGCGTACTGGCACTTAGCGCCTATACACTCGTCGTTGAGGTACGTACACCAGAACGCTATTGAGGGACCGCGCTTGGTGACCTTCAGCGCCTTCTTGGTGCACCTGAAAAGCGACGTCCCTCCCTGCCCCAAGTTGCAGCGGGGACCAAGGCACGGAACGTTCCTGGCCACGTATATTACCCATCACCAGTATTAAAATTTAATTTCGTGGCCGTGCCGCCCCAGGAACCCGAGCACCTCGCTGAGAGTGGGGGATGAGCGGGCCCCCCTCCGCGTCACCTTTATGGCGGCAGCAGCGTTGGCCACAAGCAGCCTCGTCCCCTCCTCGAGGTTCCTGAGGCGACAGTACACGTAGGCCGCCGCGAACACGTCGCCTGCCCCCGTGGTGTCCACGGGCTCCACCTTGAAGGCCGGCACGTGCACGTGGCCGCGGCTGTTCAGGGCCAGGGCCCCCCTGTCGCCCATGGTCAGGACTACCTCGCCCACGTTAAGGCGCCTCATGACCTCGCGGGCTGCCTCCAGCGGCTCGTGGAGACCCGTCAGCGCGTGCGCCTCCACAAGGTTTAGGAACATGACGCTAACACCGTCCACGGCCTCCCTAATCCCGTCCAGGCCCCTGCGCGCCAGCGCCGACCCTCCGTCCAACGACGTGGACCTGCCCATGGCCCTGGCCAGCGATATGCCGCGCTCCACTATCTCCAGCCTGCCCGTGGCCAGGTGCACGTGGTCTACCGACTCTACGGCCTCCGGGGACACGTCGTCGGGCTCGAGGTCCAGGTTCGCGCCCCTGTACGCTATCATCCTCTTGGACCCGTCCACGCCCAGAACCACTACCACCACGCCCGTGGGCGCCCCGGGAACCGTCTTGACCCAGCCCACATGTACTCCTGCCCCCTCTAGGCCAGCCAACAGGCGTTCCCCCACCTCGTCCTCGCCGACCGCTCCCAGGAACGAGGACTCGGCGCCGAGCCTCCTCACGGCTACCGCGAAGTTGGCCGCAGACCCGCCCCCATCCACGTAATGTTCCAGCGCCTCCACGGCCTCGTCTGGCCGCGGCAACTCGCGCACCTTAACGTACACGTCCATGTTCAGATTCCCAACGGAGAGCACCCTCATCAAATTTTAAACGTGGCCGCGCATAAAAAAGGTGATGTCGGACGAGGAGGTAAGGAGGCTGCTCCAGGTCAGGGCACATATAGAGGAACGTATAAGGCAGCTGGAGGCGGAGCTAGAGGTGTACAGGCTGGCCCTCGACGCCGTAAATGCCCGGATAGGCGAGAGGTCCTTCACTACGGCCGACCGCGTGCTCCAGCGCGCGGAGGACTATGGGGAGCTCGTGAGGGAGGTGGTCATAAGGGGCAAACGCACTGGGAGGCAGTTGGCCACCGTGAGGGTGTACGAGAGGGCCATAGTGGCGGTGCCCGACGTCCAGGTTCCCTACGATTCGATCTTCAGGAGGTTCTTCGTGGAGAAGATCCTCGAGGGGTATGTCAGGGAGGACGAGAGGCTGTACGAGGACGGGGAGATAGGCAGCGCGGAGAGGCTAAGCTACTCGGTGGAGAGGGACGACGGCAACGTGGTCAGGGTGGTCGTACGCAACTATAGGACCGAGGACAGGGAGAGGGAAATAGTGAGGGCCCTCAGGTGGACCCTGGAAAGGCTCACTCAACAGCCTTGATGCGCTTCTGCCTAGCGTACATCTCGAGAAGCTCGCCTACGGTGGTCGCCTGCTCGGGCCTCTTGTCGGTCCTGTAACGGCCCGTGAACCTGGGGAACCTTATTGCCAGGCCTACGCCAGGCCTGACAGCCCCCATGCAGCACGTGTGGAGGGGGGACAGAGTTATCTCGGCCCCCACAACCTCTATCACCAGCTCCGGGACGAACCAGACGTGTGGCTCCATCTTGGACACGACCCTGGGATGTTTATGGTCCGTCCTCAGCGGCTCCAACAGTTGGTACATCCTGACCAGGTCCTCGTCCGTGAAGCCGCTCCCCACCTTGCACACAGTGTAGAAGGAGTCGGTGCCCGGGTCGTATGCGGCCAGCACAA
>JALWZH010000142.1 GCA_027002815.1 Thermoproteales archaeon
GTGGACCCAACTACGAGGGCCATACCCCACTGGTAAAACCTCCACCCGACCTCAGGGTCGTTGGACATGTACCTCAGCGCGTCCACTAGGTCCTGGGCCAACTCGGTCCCTTTCCACACGGCCAACTTCTGTTGTGGTTCCAGAACCAGCAGGGCGAGCAGCGCCGCGGTGAGGACGTAGCCGGCGACCCGCCTCCCAGAAACCTTTAGCGTCAATGACTCTGAGAAGACCCCTAGCGCCATAGCGGCGACCAGCTGATAGGCGTCCAGCCACCTGTATGGGGGCACCGCCTCGAGCAACGGCAGCCTGTTCAGCCAGGGCAATGGGCCGTATGCGCCCAGCGAGAGGACCGGCAGCATTATAAGGAGGGCGCCCATCGCCCTCCACCTGCCACCGTATATGCCGAGGATCAGCCCTATGAGAGGCACCAAGACGCGCGTCCACCCCTGATAGTTGTCCCACCCATCGCCCCTCACCTCGAACATGCTTTGAGGCTCAACGCTGAAGAACCTGAAAAGGTAATCTATATTGTTCTCTGGCCTAAAGTGGGCCATCCGCATATCTGCGAGGAAGGGCACCAGCCAGAACAGCGCCACTCCCATGGCCACGCCACTCGAAGCCGCCAGCCACGGAACGACGCTGATGCTGCGCGGTTTAGCCGCCGTAAGCGCTATGGGCAGCGCCGCCACGAGCGTGACAAAGGTAAGCGTGTGGTGGGAAAGTATAAGCGCGCCCCACGAAATGCCTGAAAGTACCGCGTTAACGGCATTGGGCTTTCTAAAGAGGCGTATGAGGAGCGCCACGGCGAGGGGCGCTATGGCGTATGCGAACGCGCGGGGAAATGCCCCCTCGGGCGCCACCATCCTGTAGAGCCACGGGCTGGACGCGTAGGACGTCGCCACGACCAGCGACGAGGGCCAGGAAAGGCCCAGCGTCCTCCCCATAAACATGCTGGAAACCCCTGCGAGAACTATGTCGAGGACAACCACGAGCTTGTACGCTGTGTACGGCCCGGCCAAGTGGCTGAAAACCGCCGCAACTAGGTAGGAAAGGGGCGGATAATAGCGAAGGAACGGATACCCGTTGTACCAGTCCTCTATCCAGGGCCTCCACCCATCCTCGTAGATTTTCCATATCTTGTAAAGGTGGCCGTGGCCGTCCCCACTCCACCCAGGCGGGAGCTCTCCCTCGAACATGGCCGTTATTCCCCTCAGCGAGGATACAAGCGGTATGAATAGTGCTAGGGCGATGAATACTGCGGTCTCCCTCCTATGTGAGGACATCCACGGCAAAACCTACAGGTACGACACGATGTTATACCAGTTGTCCCGCTCCGCGGGGGATAGCCCCACAGCGGATATGTACCTGGCCAGTTTCTCCCTCGTGAGTGTGGGCATCTCCATCCCTGTGGCCGGTATCACCCGCTCGTCGTAGAGGGTCCCCCCAAAGTCGTTGGCGCCGAAGTGCAGGGCCAGCTGCGCCGTCTCGACGCCGCTCGTGAGCCAGCCCGCCTGGATATTCGGTATTTTGTCCCTGAACACGAGCCTCGCCACTGCGACGGTCCTCAGGAGGCTGACCGACGTATGGGGGTAGGGCACCCGCCCACTCAACTCGCTTCGCCCCGGCTCGAAGTTCCAGGCTATGAACGCCATGAAGCCGCCGGTCCTCTCCTGCAGTTCGAGTATACGGTACATGTGCTCGGCCCTCTCGGCCGGCGTCTCCACGTGCCCATACATCATGGTGGCCGACGTGGGTATGCCCAGCCTATGCGCCTCCTCCATCACCCTTAGCCACACATCGCTGCGTATCTTCTTCGGCGCTACCTCCCGCCTCACCCTATCCACGAGTATCTCCCCCCCACCGCCTGGCATGCTGTCCATGCCAGCCGACCTGAGCCTGTCCAGCACCTCCCTGTAGCTCATCCTTTCCCTCCTCGACAGGTAGTCCACCTCCAGAGGGCTCAACGCGTGTATGGCTATGTGTGGGGCGCGGCGCTTGATCTCCGCGAACAGGCCCTCGAAGTACTCGATGCCTATTTCCGGGTATATGCCCCCCTGTACGAGCACCTGCCGTATGCCGTACAGGGCGTCCACCTCGAGCACCCTCTTGACCGCGGCCTCCGTCTCGTACACGTATGCGTCGGGGTCTCCCTTACGACGGTAAAAAGCGCAGAAGGTACATTCTACGACGCATATGTTGGTGTAGTTGAAGACCATGTTCGATATGAACGTGGCCGTGTCCCCATGTAGCTTCCGCTTCAACGCGTCGGCCGCCATGCCGAGCTCCCAGAGGTCCGCCCGAAATAGCTCCTCTATGTCGCGGGGCCTCGGCCTCTCCAGGCGCGTGAACTCGGCTATGGCCATGCATCTCGGGCAATGGGAATATTTAACAGCCGTGGTTCATCCCCCCAGGTACATCGCTGTCGCCCCGAGGAACGCCGTGACGGCCCCCACGTACTCCCTGTAGGTTGGCCTTTCCAGCGTGTATCGTTGCAACGACCTCGCCGTGAGGGTGGCTATCACGGGCCTGAGGTTGTGGAGGGGCGCCACAACGCTTGCGCCGAGGACAGAAAGGGCCTCGTAACGCGCTATTTGGCCCAGCGAGGCTAACAGGCCCGCAAGCGCCATCCCCCTGTCTGGGACGGGCGCTTTCCTCATCGCCGCGAGCTCGCCAAGTATCGCAGCGGTGTACGCTACAAGTATGCCGTGCATCGGATCGCCGCCGGCCAAATTGCCCAGCCTCGCAAGAACTATTGCGAGCGCCATACACGTCGCCGTGACCACCCCGGCGGCCACGCCAATAGGCCTGCCGGACACGCCAAGCCCGAGCACGGTAAGGGAGGCAACGAATATGAGGGAGGCCCCTAGGACCTGTACCGGCGACAGCCGCTCGCCGAGCGTTACGCCGAGCGCCATGCCGATTACGAGTGTTAGGCTGGCCATGACGCTGGCCCCACTGGCCCCTAGCTCGCGTATGGCCACGTAGAGGGCCCTTCTCCCTAGGTTGAAGTTTACCAGTCCTGCGGAAGCGTAGTACATCACGGCCTCTAGGGGCATGGGCCGCGGTCCAGATAGGACCGCCATGAACAGTATCACAGGGTACCCGGAGATGATGGACATGAACGTGAGCGCGTGGGGGCTCACGCGAAGGCCCGAGCTCCTCGCCGCCACGTCGTGTAGGCCGAAGAGGATGCCGGAGCCGACGGCAAGGACGTACGCGCCCTCGAGGTCCACGGTCAACCGTTACGGTTACCGGGCATTGCCGCGTTCCCGCCTTCCTTGGAGGGGGCTACCCCGACACGTGGCGTAGGCATTGTACGTGCCATGTTGCCGCGTTCGGGGCCTCAGGGCGCGGCAAGGCGCCGGAGGGTCACGCGTCGACCCGCCTATGCGGCTGCATTTCGTCGAGGTCTGGAAGTCCGCGCCCCTCCCTGAGGTGGAGGGTTATGGCGGCAAGGGCGGAAAGCAGTAGGAGCGAGGCGTCGGCCCCACGCGAGACAAGGTACCTCATGTCCTCGCCGTTCCTCCTATAGACCACCGTCACGTCCCTCAGATTGGAAATTATCCCTATGGACACGTCACCCGACACGAAGGAGAACTCCACGTAGTGGCCGCCCCCAATGAATGCCGCCAGCTCCGGCAGCCCTGCCGACCTCAGCTCCGAGCGTAGCAGGTCGCCGTTGATGACGCGGGAGAACACGGCGACTTCGCCGTCCCCCAGGGCGTATTCGCCCAGGAAGAAGAGTTTGCCCCCCATCAGCCAAGGTTTTCAGACAGGAACTTGAGTATTTCGGCGTATACCCTGGCCCTGTTATGTATCTTGGATATGCCGTGCCCCTCGTCCTGCAGCCTGATGTACACGACGGGTCTGCCCATGCCCCTCAGCCTCTCGACAAGTTGCTCGGCCTCGCCGATGGGGACCCTCGGATCGCGCTCGCCGTGCACCACCATGAGGGGGACAACGATCCTGTCTACGTGGTTTATCGGGCTGAGGCTCTCCAGCACGTTTCTGTGGGCGTCCAGCGAGCCGTACTCTGCCTCCCTGTACCTACGCCTCCACTTGCTAGTGTTCTCGAGGAACGTGACGAGGTTCACTATGCCCACCATCTCGACGCCGCACCTCCACTCGGAGGGCTCGGCCGCCAGCGCCATGAGGGTCAGATATCCCCCATATGAACCCCCCATCACACACATGTCGAGCGCCATGCCCGTGTCTCTCAGCCACCTGGCCAGGTGGACCACGTCCATAACGGCGTCCCATCTCCGCTCCACGTCGTCCAGATGCACGTACGTCTTGCCGTACCCCGTGCTGCCACGGTAATTTGGAGCGGCCACGAGGTAGCCCGAGGCGACCAGCAGCTGTACAAGCGGCTTGAATTCCGGCCTCTCCTGGGCCTCCGGCCCCCCATGCAGGTAGACGACGGCCCTATACGGGGGTGAGGACCTCGGCCTGTACAGGAGGACGGGCACGGGCAGCCCGTCGTGGGACACATACCTGTGCACCTCCGGCACGGCCATTTCCTCCATCGGAATGCCCATCTTAGGGGAGTCCGTAAGCCTGCGCATGCCCCCACCGACATCGTAGGTCCACACCTCCGTGCCGGTCCGCGGACCGCTATGAGTGAGGACCGCGACGCCGAACTTCCACTTGAGTTCCCTCACTACGCCTGGCTCCGAGGCGATCCTGTGGTGGAGCGTCGCGTTGATGTTCGTGAGGTACAGCTCCGAGAACCCCTCGTTGTTGACGGAGTACAGTATGTACTTTCCGTCGTGCAGGAGGGCGAAGGCCTCCACGTCCATGTCGAGGGACAGATGGTACTTTGCCTCGCCCGTAGCCACGTTTAGCCTTGCGAGGCCCACGTACTCCGAGCCGGCGTTGGAGAGGAAGAGTATGTTTTCCCCGTCGATGGGAACAGGGCTGGCGTTTATCGCTTCCCCCTCGTGCCTCGTCAAGTTGCGTTGCTTCCCGTCGAGCGTCACGAGGTATATATCGGTGTCCAGATTGCTGTTCATGTGAGTCACCAAGATGCCGTTGCCCATCCACGCATGCGGCACGTTGTGGCCCTCCAGTTCGGCCACCCTCAGCGTTTTACCGGTAGGAACGTCATATATGTACAGGTCAAAATCCACGTCGTTCCTCCTGTTGCTCGTATATGCGAGGAACCGCCCGTCTGTGGACCAAGCGCCGAGCAGGTTCATGCCCTCGCCAGCGATGTGCCTTAGCCCCCTACCATCGAAAAGGTATATGTGCCACCTCTCATCGCCGCCCGTATCCGACGCGAACGCAACCACGCCGCTGGGGCTCGCCAAGGGGGACGCCATGCGCTCATCGAACGGCAACAGCATGTCGTGTCTGCCCCCCCTAGCGAACCATATCTGGGGCACTCCAGTAATGTCCGACACGTATAGGACGTCGCCGTTGGGCGTGGGCTCGGGGCTGTGCGCCTGCCTGACATGTATCAGCCTCTTGATGTGGAGGTCCACGCTGTCGGCATACCCAGACTATTTATACTTACCGCTACGCTTCCCCACGCAGCCTCACGAAGGACACATGGGTCACCTTCTCCCGCGTAACCTTGCCGCCCTCCTTGCGCACCCTGTAGAGCGTCTGTGTCCAGCCCTCGTCGATAGGTATCACGATTATCCCTCCGTCCCTTAGCTGTTCCACCAGCGGCTGTGGCAGGCGGGGAGCTGCTGCAGTGACAAGTATGCGGTCGAATGGGGCGTGCTGGGGCAGGCCCCTTGCCCCATTCCCCACATGGACGTTGATTATCCCATGGTATCCGAGCCTCTCTATGTTCTGCGTTGCGAACACCGCTATGTAGAAGTCGTACTCCACCGTGTGGATCACCCCCTTACGTTCCATGGCCTCGGCGCACACGGCGGCGTGGTACCCGCTGCCGGCTCCAACCTCGAGGACGTTCATGCCCGGGGAAAGTTCGAGGAGCTCTGTCATCATGGCCACCATGTGGGGCGCCGATATCGTGGCGCCGCGGAACAACGGCAGGGGCTCATCGACATACGAGGAGTTGACGTATTCCGGCATGGCGAATTCCTCCCGTGGAACGGCCATCATGGCCCTGGCAACCCTTTCGGACCTTATTATTCCCTCCGATATGAGGCTCTCCACGAGGTTCCTGCGCGCCCTGCCGAAGTCCACGATCATTGCCCGAAGAACGAGTCGAGCGTCGTGCCTTTTCGGATCCTAGTATAGGCCGCCCTGAGCCTCTCTATGGCCCTCTCCACACGCTCGCGCGAGAAGTCGTGCTGGTCCACGAGGAACCTTACTATTTCCTCCTCTCGTGGAGGCGAGAACTCGACGCTGTACTGGTCGGTCACAGTGGGGTTCAGGAAGAGGTCCCTAATGGCGAGGGGATCCACGGGCCATTTGACCCCCTTGAGCACCGTGTTGAGCGCCTCCTCCAGGGTGGGAACCTCGTGGACTATGCGGAGGGCCCTCTGGGGACCCACGCCGGTTATCCCCTCTGGGTTGTAGTCGGTCCCAAGGAGTATTGCGAGGTACACCAGCTGCTCCCTCGACCTAAGTTTGAGGTGTCTGAGCACGGCGTCCAGCTCTATGAGCTCGGGCTTCACCTCCACGTACTCGTCCCTGTTGGGGAGCTTCCGCCTCCCGGTTATGGTGAGGTTCCTGACCAGGCGGGGCGACCCGAAGAGCAGCGAGTCGTAGTCCTGGCTGCCGGTGGCCCATACGTCTCCCTTGATCGCCATGTACGCCGCCTGGGCCTCCCCCTCGCCGGGTGCCTGCACCCATGGCACGCCCATGTACGTGAGGAGCCTCTTCGCCTCCTCGACCATTTCATCGGTCAGGTACATCGCCCGTTGGGCGTACTTCCTGGCCAGCTCCATCCTCCCCTCCCGCAGGGCCCTCTCCAGCTCAGCCTGCGCCTTCTCCTTCTGCCTCCTCCTCTGCAATATCTCGGCGGTTTTGGCCTCCGGCGGCTTCCCATCGAACACGTATACGGGCCTTATGCCGTTCTCCAGCAGGTTCACGGTCCTGTAGAGCAGCCCATTTAGGTGGCTCGTCACGTTGCCGTGCCTGTCCATGAGGGGCGTGCCGTCGGGTTGCCTTATGGATGCCAGGAACTGGTAAAGGGCGTTATAGGCGTCCATCGCTATCGTCCTGCCCGCGAGCCCGGCCAGCTCCAGTTCCCTGCGCGCCTCCTTAGGCAGGAGCTTCCCCAGTTCTGTGACTCCCATGTACCGGTGTCCCAGCTATAATTTATGTATGGTGTAGCTGTACGTGCCGCCCCTTCTACGCCTCTCCACGTGGACAAGCCCGTTCAGTTCCAGGTACATCAGGGCCCTAAGTATCTCGTTCCTACTAGCCTCTATGCCGGCCATCCTCACTATTTGTTCCACGTCGTCTAGGCTTGCGGAGCCCTTGAGCTGCACTGCGTCGTAGATGAGGCGGTATATGGGGTACCTCATATGTAGAGGCTCGGCGCCTTCCTTATTGGCTCCCTCAACTGCCTTGCCTGCTCCATCCACGCCTCGTAGAACTTCACCATGTCGGGGGTCACCGAGGGCCTCACCTTCTTCATGGCCTCCTCGAAGTGCCTCATGGACACCTCATTGGCATTTATGTCCTCCCTCAACGCGAGGAACGTGGCCTCGCGTACCAGCAGCTCTATGTCGGCGCCCGTGTACCCCTCTATCCTCCTCGCTATTTCCAGGAGATCCACGTCCCTGGCCAGCGGGACGTTCCGCGTGTGGATGAGAAGTATGTCGTAGCGCGCCTGCATGTCGGGGGGCGGCACGTAGACTATCCTATCCAGCCTGCCCGGCCTAAGCAGCGCCGGGTCCAGTATGTCCGGCCTGTTTGTGGCGGCTATGACCACCACGCCGTCCATATGCGAAATCCCGTCCATCTCGGCCAGCAGCTGCGCCACCACCCTCTCGGACACCATAGAGTCGGCGCCTAGGCCGCGCGCGGGCGCTATGGCGTCTATCTCGTCTATGAACACCACGCATGGGGCTGACATCCTGGCCTTGCGGAATATGTCCCTCACCATCTTCTCGGACTCCCCAACCCACTTGCTGAATATCTCGGGCCCCCTCACCGCTATGAAGTTGGCCCCGGACTCGGTGGCAACCGCCTTGGCGAGCAGGGTCTTGCCCGTGCCCGGCGGCCCAAAGAGGAGTATGCCGCGGGGCGGCCTAAGGCCGAGCTTCTTGAAACGGTCGGGATACTTCAAGGGCCATTCGATGGCCTCCCTCAGCTCCTGCTTCACGTTGTCAAGGCCGCCGACGTCCCTCCACCGCACCTGAGGCACCTCTATGTGTATCTCCCTGAGGGCGCTTGGCACTATCTCCTTCATGGCCGTTAGGAAGTCCTGTAGGTTCACCCTGATCTTCTCGAGCGTGTCTGTGGGTATGGTGGGCGCGTCCAGGTCTATTATGCCCCTCTGTATGGCCCGCCTCAGGGCTATCATGGCCGCCTCGCGGACTAGGGCCGCTATGTCGGCGCCCGTGTAGCCGTGGGTCATCTCGGCCAGCCTCCTCAAGTCCACGTCCTTTTCCAGGGGCATGTTCCTAGTATGTATGAGCAGTATCTCATGGCGGGCCCTGGTGTCAGGCGGGTTGATCCATATTTCTCTGTCGAATCTTCCTGGTCTTCTTAGTGCTGGGTCTACTGCGTCTGGGCGGTTTGTGGCTCCTATGACCATTACTTGGCCTCTTTCCTGTAGGCCGTCCATGAGGGTTAGGAGTTGTGCTACTATCCTTTTCTCGACTTCGCCCGTGACTTCCTCCCTCTTGGGGGCTATGGCGTCTATTTCGTCTATGAATATTATGGCGGGGGAGTTCTTCTTGGCTTCTTCGAATATTTCGCGTAGCCTTGCCTCTGACTCACCGTAGTACTTGGACACTATCTCGGGCCCGTTGATGGCTATGAAGTATGCGTTGGCCTCGTTGGCAACGGCCTTGGCGAGCAGCGTCTTGCCAGTGCCCGGAGGCCCGATCAGGAGGACACCCTTCGGAGGCTCAATGCCCAGATGCTTAAACAGCTCAGGATGCCTAAGAGGCAACTCCACCAACTCACGAATCTTCTGCTTAGCCTCCTCCAAATCACCAATATCCTCCCAGGTGACGTGAGCCACCTTTACGCTGGACACGGGCTTGTCGTATATGACGAGCTCGGTTTCCGAGGTTACTATGACCACGTAGCCGCTCGGCTTGGTCTGCACCACCTGGAAGAGGAGCGGCTGCGTGAGTATGTGTATCTGGACGAGGTCCCCCTCCACAAGCACTACCTGCTCCCTCAACTTCTGCTTCACATAGTGGACGAAGTTCGAGTCTATCGCGATGCTCATGGACGCTGGTGCCAACTTGACCAGTTGGGCCGGCTTAGGGTCGACCCTACGCACACGTATCTTCTCGTTGAGCGACACGTCGGCGTTCTTCCTAAGGATGTTGTTCATCCTTATGACGCGCTTTCCCCGGTCCTCCGGCAGGCCGTTCCACACCTTGGCCGCAGTGCGCCTCTTCCCAACTATCTCAACGACGTCGCCCGGCTGTATGTTGCCCATCTCCATGATTTCCGGGTCTATCCTCACTATGGGCCTGTTGGCGTCGCGAGCCTTAGACTCAACAACCCTAAGCTCTATCCATTCGTTTGACATCGGTGGATTATGCGACGGGTACTTAAAAAGTAACCTCTAGAACCCGACCCTCGAGAAGTACTCCAGCTCTATGTTGCCGACGCCGTTTATGGACCTCAGGAGCTCCTCGACCTCGTCAGAGGAGCGGTCCTCCCTTTCCTCCATCTGCACGTACACTTTCAGCGCGGTGATGCCGAAACCTATGGGCTCCTCGTCGATCTTGGCGACCCTGTACTTAGGCTCGAGCCTCTCCCTAATGTCGTTCTTCAGCCCTTCCAGGCTCGTCTCCACGCTTTCCGGCATCACCCTGTAGACGAGCAGGACCTGGGCGCTCATGGGCCCTCAAAGCCGCATATGGGGCATTTGTACGTTATGCCGAGCTTCCTCGACTTCCGAGTCCTAATGACCGTGTACTGGCCGCAACGGGGACAAACGAACTTGACAGCCTTTTCGAAGGGGGCCACAGGCTCGTTGGTAGACGTGTCGTATTCCACGGCTGGGCCGTACAGTTGCGGTCTTGGTCTTGGGGGCATCGCATCTCGCTCTTGGCCACATATAAATAGTTTGCCCGGGCTTCCCCTAGGGGGTCACCCTGTACCTGTCGCGTGGGTAGAGCACTACGTCCCTCACGTTCCTGAGGCCCAGCATCGCCATCATGAGCCTGTTGAAGCCGAGCCCCCAGCCGGCGTGTGGGGGCATGCCGTAGTCATACACGTCGAGGTGGAACTCGAAGCTCTCCGGCCTCATACCCCGGTCCCTCATCTCCCTCTCCAGCTCCTCCCTGTCATGTATCCTCGTGGATCCCGACGCCACCTCTATGCCCCTAACGACCAGGTCGAAGGACTCCGTCCTCTTGGGGTCGTCGGGCAGCCGGGCCGTGTAGAAGGGCCTAAGCTCGTGCGGCCACTCTACGATGAACACGGCGTCGCCGTACTCCTCGCATATCAACGCCTGCATCCTCATGGTCAGGTCGTCGCCCCACGTGACGTGGTGACCCTTCGACCTCAGAAGCTCAAGCGCCTCGTCGTAGGACACCCTTGGAATGGGCCCGTCCACCCGTAGTGTGGTTAGGCCCGCCGAGGCCAACGCGTCGCGCATCCCGGCAAGCACGTCGGTGACCCGCCTCACGACCGCCTCCAGCACGTCCATCACGTCGCGATAGTCGTAGAATGCCGCCTCCACGTCAACCGAGACGAACTCGTTGAGGTGGTGGTCCGTGTTGTGCTTCTCGGCCCTGTAGGCCGGCGCCACCTCGAAGACGCGTTCAAGGGACGCGGTCAGCTGCTCCTTGTACAGCTGTGGGCTTTGAGCCAGGTAGGCGACCCTCTCAAAGTAATGCACTGGGAACAGATCCGCGCCTCCCTCGGTGCTCGTGGCTATAATTTTAGGCGTGAAGACCTCCACGAACCCCCCGCTCGTCAACACCTCCCTGATGGCCCCCAACGCGGCGCTGTTGGCCCTGAAAATGGCCAGGTTCCTCGGGCGTTTCAAGTCGACTCCCCTGTACCTGTACCGCGTCGCCGGCTCGCTCTCAACATCGCCGTGTATATCGATCGGCAGGGGCTTCGACCTGGACAGGACCTGTATGTCGCTTGGGAACACCTCTACGCCCCTCTTGGCGATCCTGCTGGACCTCACGGTGCCCCGCACCACAATAACGTCCTCCCTGTTAAGCCCCTTCACCTTTTCTAGCACGGCGTCGGGCACCGCGCCACCCTTGGCAGTTACCTGGACTGTCCCCTCCCTGTCCCGGAGAACGATGAACTTGACCTTGCCGAGATCCCTGACCTCCCAGACCC
>JALWZH010000143.1 GCA_027002815.1 Thermoproteales archaeon
ACCTCGCCCCCCTCCCCAACCTCCTCAAACTCCTCCTCGAACATGTGGCTGATGTGCGGCGCGGTATTTATGCTATGCGTCCCCAAACGATAATATGTTATGGGGCCCTAGTACTTCCTCTCCAGCGCCGCCACCCTCTCGAGTAGGCGCCTGTGTTCTTCCTTCAGCCGTTCCACCTCCTCCCTCAGCCTCTGGTACTCGGCCCCCCTCTCCATGGCCCGCCTAATCTTCTCGGCGGCCTCCCTCGCGGCCCTCCTGACACGCCCGTCCAGATCGGCGTCGGCGGCCCTCTGCAGGTCGTCGAGGAGCCTCGGGTCCATGAGCTCCATGGCGGCTATGACGGCCGAGTAGCGCACCCTGAAGTTGTCGTCCCTCATGGACTCCCTAATGGCCTCCAGGACCTCGTGCCTCGGCCCGAACCTCGCAAGTGCCTGGACGGCGGTGGCGCGCACCGGGGTGGGCTTGCCGTCCCTGGCGTGCTCCAGCACTATCCTCAGCGCATTCTCTGTACGTAGGTTGGCGAGGCCCTCCAGGGCGCCGCGCCTGACCACATCCACGTGGCTCGGGTACTCCAAGGCCTTGACAAGGCTGGCCTCGGCGCCGTCCCACCTAACCTTTCCTAGCGCCCTGGCGGCCTCGGCCCTCACGTAGTAGCTCTCCGAGGTGTCATGGAGCACCGAGTCGAGTAGGTCCGCCGCCGTGCGCCGCCCCGCCTTCCCAAGCCCCTCCACTATGGCCCTCCTCACGCGCGGGTGCCTGACCCGCCCGTATAGGGCCTTGAGCGCCCTGACAGAGTCCTCGGTCCCCGCTTCGCCGAGGGCCCTGGCCGCCTCTGCGGCAACGCCCCAGAAACCGTCCTCGACGGCCCGCGCAAGCAGCTCCACTGCCCGCGCGCCCCTGTCCTTCCTGAGGGCCTCAACTGCCTGGAGCCTGCAGTACACGTGCGGATCGCCGAGCATGTGTCCAGCCGCGTCTAGGGGCAGCTCGACCTCGAGGGCCTTCATGACCTTGAACTCGGGGTCGACGCAGACGTACAGCGGCTTCTCGCCCGGAAAAACGTACGTGTTCTCCCTATCGGCCACTTCCATCGTCCGCCTTTCCCTCCTTCCCCCTCCATACACCACGTCAACCTCGAGCGCCAGGTCGTAGACTGGGAAACTGTCGTCCTGCTGGGCCTGCCTGACCCTAAGCACGAGGTGCCCCTTCTCCACGTCGTAGTTCCACGAGACCTTGAGGACGGGATGGCCGGCCGAGTATATATATTGCCTCCAGAACTTCTCGAGGTCCGTCCCGGTCGCCTCCTCGAGGGCCTTCCTGAGGTCCTCCATGTCGGCGGGCCTGTACCTGTGCCTCTCCAGGAAGGAGCGGAGGCCCGCCCTGAACGCCTCGTCGCCCAGCATGGACCTCAACATGTGGAGTATCACCGAGCCCTTCTCGTAGGCGTGCCTGTCGAACACCTCCTCGGGCAGCTTGTAGAGGTGCGTGACGAGGGGCCTAGAATAACGGTTGGCGTACTCGCCGAGGTACACCCTGAAGTTGCTGTACATCTCGTAGATGTACTCGTCCCTCCCCTTGCTGTGCTCCGTCCAGAGGGCCTCCAGGAACGTGGCGAAGGACTCGTTTATCGGTATGTGCGCCCAGTCCTTCGCAGTCACAAGGTCGCCGAACCATTGATGGGCCGCCTCGTGGGCCACCAACGGGTCGGAGCTGTAGTCCTCGAGGTCGGGGCAGGGAAACGGAGTGTAGGGGCAGTGCGCGTGCTCGTCGTGTAGGGTCCAGTCCGTGAGCACGGTGATCGTCGTGTTCTCCATCCCCCCATATATGAACTCCCTGACGACGGCCTGGGCGTACCTGGAGTAGGGGTAGGGGACGCCCAGATACGAGGAGAAGAACTCGAGTATCCTGCAGGTGTTGTGGAAGCTGTACCTGTGCAGGTCCCCCGTGCCCTTCGGCAGGTAGTACTCGAGGGACACGCCGCCGCACTCCTCCCTGATCACCTCGAACTCGCCGGCAACTATGGCCAGGAGATACGGCGACATGGGGTGCCCCATCTCCCAGGTCCAGACGGTGCGGTCCCCGGCCTCGGAGACGCCGGCCAGCCTGCCGTTGCTGTAGGCCGCGTGGGGCCTGCGCACCGACACGGACACGGTCCAGGGAAACTTGACGTGTGGGGAGTCGGGGAGCGGGATCCAGTGCCTGTTGTCCTCAGCCTCTCCCTGGGTCCACACCATGCCGTCCACAAAGTACATGCCCTTCCGGGGCCTCGCCCTGTACTTGACCACGACCGTGTCCTCGCCGCCGCGGGGGAGCCTCACTGCGAGGCTTATCCGCTTCCCGTCGTAGTGGTAGTCGTGGCTTGCCCACAGGACCTCCATGTCCACGGCGTCCAGCTGGACGACGCCGATGTCCCTGGCGGCCCTAACCCTGTAACGCACGGTGCCCCTGACCTCGCCCCAGTCAAGCTCGAGGTCCGCCCTCATGTCCAGCGGCGCGTATCCCAGGTCGCGGGGGAACCTCTCCACGTAGTCCGGGAATGCGAAGTCCCTGCCCACGAGGTACTTCATGGGGCTGTGCAGGGTCGAGGATATAAATTATTGTGGGGGCCCACGGGCCCTCTCCCCCTCGCCGTAGGCGCAACGCAACACGAAGTCGAGGCCGGGCGCCATGAGCCTGGCCACGTCCTCTGCGGAATAGAAGGCGTGGCCCATGTCGGGATACACGTGCAGCTCGAACCTCTTGCCCAGCTCGAGGAGCCTCTCCACGTATCTGAGCACCGGGCGGAGCGGCGTCCTGGTATCGTTCTGGGGGTGTATGAGGCAAAGGGGCGCCTTGACCCCCTCGACGTATGTGATGGGGGACCTCTCCCTGTACAGGTAGCGATCGCCGCCCAGCAGGGCCTCCACGAACTTTTTGAACGCCGCATCGCCTAGCTCGTACATCTCCTCCCAGTCCACCACGGCGGCGCCTGCCACGGCGCACCTCCACATGTCGGGGTGCCTGCCCGCCGCCATTAGGGTCATGTACCCGCCGTAGCTGTAGCCCATTATGAAGAGCGCCGACGCCACCTTGGGCGCCACCTCCTTGGCTGCCGTGACCACGTCCATTAGGTCGCCCCCGCCCACGTCCCCTATGTTGAGCTTCCTGAACCGCTCGCCGTACCCCGTGGATCCCCTGAAGTTAGGCGCCACTACGTGTATGCCTAGGTACGCCAGGGCCGCTATGAGGACGGTCCACGTGTCCTGGACCTCGCTCCAAGGCCCCCCATGAACGTACACTACAGTTGGCCCGGGCACGGGGGCCCTAGAGGACCTGACCAGGAAGGTGGGCACCTCGACGCCGTCCGGGGAACTCACGCGGATGAACTGCACGTCGCCGAGCTCAAGGTCCTCGTTGCCTATCACCGTCCTCACTCCGCCCCCGCCTAGGTCCAGGGCCAGTATCCGGTGAGGCGACGTGAGCGACGAGTGCGATATGTAGGCCTCGTTGCCCCGGAACGCCACGCCGCTGATGGTCCCCGGGGGCGTGTCCACGGCCCTCCCGTCGACGTAGAGCCTGGACCTCCCATTGGTCTTGCCCACGGCCCACGGCGCCTCGCCGTGCCACCCGAACATGGGGTATGACGCGTCACCCGACAGGACCTCCACGTGGGCCCCCGTGGCCAGGTCGAGCACCCGCAGTGTGGCCGTGTCCTCGGAGCTGCTGAAGAGGGCCCTGCCCCCGCGCAGCCTGGACCCCACGTCAGACGTGGCGTCGCCGGCCCGGAACGTCGAGAGGCGGCCCTCCCTGAGATCGTAGAAGAAGAGCTCGGAGTAGTTCCCATGGAATATGGTGCCGGCCACCAGGTCGCCCTCCATGTCCACCACGTACGCGAGGTCCCTAAACACGTGGACCCTATGCGTCGCCGCGCCGTCCCAGACGTATAGCGCTATGTCGTCGCCGGCCCCCACGAAGGCCGCCCTGCCCCCGCTCACGGCCATGCCCATGACCCTGAGCGGGCTCATGTTGATGGGGGTAAACTCGCCGGTCCCAAAGTCGAACAGGTACACGACGTGCCTCTCCCTGCCGCTTTCCACGTCCACCGTGAAGGCCACCCTACTGCCGTCCGGCCTCGCCACGTCGGCCACCCTGGCCGCGATCCTGCGCCGCGCGCCCGAGGACAAGTCGAGGGACCAGAGGTCCATGCTGCCAGCGGCCGTGGAAACGTATACCAGCTCGTCGTTGGCAGTTCCCACAACCCTGTAAACCGGTATGGAAGCTATCCGGCGCGCAGCCTCATATGCCTCCCCCATGCACCCAGTTCACACCATACTTATATTTTTCCTCGCGGCAACTGGTGGAATGGGCCTCGAGGAACGCTCCGCGGGGGCAGTGGTGTACTACCTCGAGAGGGAACCGCTGTACCTACTCCTCCACTACCCTGGGGGCCACTGGGACTTCCCCAAGGGCAACATAGAGGCGGGCGAGACCGAGGAGCAGGCCGCCCTGAGGGAAATAAAGGAGGAGACGGGCCTCGAGGTGAGGCTCGTGCCCGGGTTCAGGGAGGTCATAACGTACTTCTACGCGCGTGGGGGGAGGAGGGTACGTAAATCCGTGACGTACTTCCTCGCCGAGGCGCCGAGCGTGGAGGTCTCCCTGTCATGGGAGCACAGGGGGTACAGGTGGCTCAGGTACCCCGACGCGCTGCTGAGGCTCACCTTCGACTCGACGCGGCGCGTGCTGGCAAAGGCGCACAGGTACCTGACGTCGCTGCTCAGGGCCTAGCCGGGAAAAAGGCTACTAGCCCCCTCCCCCTGACGTTGGCCACGAGGACCACGCCGGTGCGCCGCGCGGCCTCGTACCCGCTGTAGAGGGGGCCCCTGAGGGACACCACGACGGGCACCCCCAGCCTGGCCAGCCTCACGACCATGTCGGAGGACGCGCGCCCCGTGGTGAAGGCCACTCCCCTCGACACGTCCACGCCGAGCCTCAGGGCCCTCCCCACGAGCTTCAGCACGCTGCTGTGGCGGCTAGCATCGTGCACTATCAGCCACCCCCCATCGACGTGGAGGCCCGAGGTATGCATGGCGAGTGTGGGGCTCGTCAGGGGCATAGTGTACCTGCCGAACTCCCCCAACAGGCCGCGTATGTGGGCCAGGTCCACTTCGACGGGGCCAACCCTGTGGGCCCCCTCCACGACGCCGCAGCTCTCCAGGTAGCTCCTCCGCTCCGTTATGTCCCTGGGCGACGCAAGCCTAACGTGCACGTCGGTGCCCTCCACCGAGATCTCGGCTATGTCGGACGTCCCCTCGACGAGCCCGTCACTGTAGAGGAGCCCCAGGGCAAGGTCCTCTAGGTCCACGGGACTCGCCACGGCCTCGGCGGCCAGCGCCTTGCCGACCCATACCCTGACCTTGGCGTCCACGGCCACCCTTATCCCGTCAACGTCCCTCCACATTGCGGGCCGCAAGGAGAGGCACTGGGCGCAGGCAATGGACGTCGTCCCCCACGCCGACCTCCACAACCGGGGCCGTGAAGCCGCACGCGCCACGCCTGCTGTACTCCAGGGACACGTGAAGGCACGCAGGTAACCGCACGCCGTCGGCGTTCCCACAGCGCAGACACGCCGAGCCACGGCGCTCCTCGCCCCCATATCCGTGCCGCACAGCCGACATGCATATAACAGGCACGGCCGTACCTATACCCACAGTAGCGTTTCCCCCGAACATGTCGCCCGCCGCCATGGCGCCCACCCATAATAGCCGCAGAAGCATTATTTTTGCTTATCCATCACTAATTATAATGGAAGTTAAATGTCAACACGTCCGAACATCCAGCCGACCTGAAGGTACCATGGGCTCATTCGGCTACGTGCCATGCTCAGCGCCGTGATGCTGGTCGGAGGCCGCTCGACGAGGTTTGGCGGGGACAAGTACCTGTTCCCTGTCGGCGGGGTGCCCGTGCTGAGGCGCGTATACGAGGCCGTCAGCGAGGCGGCGGACCGGGTCTACATATCCACGTACAGCACCGAAAGGTACGCCGAGCTGGCCAGGCACTTGGACGGCGAGCCCCTGCTGGACGCCGGGCCGTGCGCGGGCCCCATGCGCGGCATACACACGGCGTCCCTGGCCCTGAGCGGCGAGGTGCTGTTCGTCCCCGGCGACCTGCCGCACCTGCGTGGCGGCACCCTGCGCCGCCTAGTGGACATGGCCAGGCGCTGGGGCGCGGAGGTCGCATCGCCCATGTGGGGCAACGGCCACGTGGAGTTCCTCGTGACATACATGGCCGACGTGGGGCTGGCGAGGCAGATATGCGAGACGCGTCCCACAGCGAGGCCCAGCGCGCTGCACCGCGCCGCGGCCAGCCTACTCCTCGCCGGCACGGCCCGCCTCACGGACAACCCCATAGAGTTCACCAACCTCAACACGCCCAGCGACCTAGCCCACCCCAACCTGAGGGGCCCACCAACGACCCGAACAATCCACATCTACAGGGGGGCCCGCCGACTTGAACTACTGCAGGGAGACCGGGACCTCCTGGCCGCGGAACGCGCGGCCTACACGTCGCTGGGGCTACACGGCCTCGCCGAACACGTGGAGGCGGACATTAGACACATACAATAGTTAAGGTTAAACATAGTACTACTGTAATGGTAATGCTTTTAAGGGGATTTTTTTTGGTTTCATGTTGTCGAGGGTAGGCGTATTGGTGGTGTTGATTGGGTTGGCCTTGGGGGGCGCCGTGATCGCCTATGTTCTGGGCGTCTTTGGGCCCTACGACGTGGTGTATTCGAGGGGTGGGGTCGAGGTGGTGTACGTGGGCAAGCCACTACTGGGCAACGACACCGTGCTGAGGGTCCAGGTGGTGGATCGTGGGGAAAGGCCCCTCAACGTCACGGTCTACGCCACGGGGCCGACCCTGGACGGGTTCGTGGAGGTGGGCAGGGCGCGGGCCGTGGGCGAGACTGTCATGGGTATAGGCAGGTATGTGGCTGAGGCTAGGAGACTGGTT
Source organism: Thermoproteales archaeon (assembly GCA_027002815.1). Lineage (GTDB taxonomy): Archaea > Thermoproteota > Thermoprotei > Thermoproteales > Thermoproteaceae > WANN01. Next base: position 6,988 of record JALWZH010000143.1, read on the forward strand.
AGGGCCCTCGGCTACAGGCCAAGCGAGGCGGGGCCCAGCATAGTGCTGCATGTGACCCGTGTCGTCAACGGCACTGCGGAGACGGACATAGTGACCGTGCCACTGATACCGGGAAGGGCCGTGGGCAGGGAGATAGTGGCCAGGATAGTCTTCAGGCCCGACATAAGGGTTCACCTAGACAAGGAGGTGCCCAACAGGGAGACCTCTGCAAGGCCCATGGCATCGCCCCCAAGCCGCGTGTACGATTACTGCGTGATCGGGGTTGAAAGTTCTACGTGCTATTACTGGCGATACAAGTCCACCGTGGAAAGCGGCACAAAGCCCATCTACATAGCCATGACATACCTAGACTCATTCGACGGAGACAGAATAAAGTTTGTTCAGCATACCATTGATATTGACATATTTAGCCAAGAAAATATTTATGTTGATCTGGCCATTGGGCTCGGTACATACTTTTCACTGCCGGGGCCAGGCTTCACAATATTTGAACAGACGGTCCAAAGTTTACTGAGTATAAGTTGTAATTATTATAACTCTAAGTTGGAGTCTAGCTCTTCTTTTTGTAACAATAATGGGGTTACAGAAACTGTCGACACGTTTTACGATGAGGCTATTGTCGGTACTGGGTTTAGGGCTCAGTACGAGGTGGCTGTCTACGAGTATGTTGAGGAGGACTGTTTTGCGGGGTACTGCAGCACGACTGTGCTGGACGAGCACGAGCTGTACTGGGTTGCCCCCATAAGCGTGAATGATCGGTGGGACGGCGTTTGGCACGTCGACGACGATCCCTACGACGGCGTGGGACTCGATCCCCTGTGGGACGACATGACGTCCGGATACACGGTGGTCGACACTGATATAGGCTATGGGGCAGTGGTGGGCGATAGCGTGGACAACATGGCGTACACTTCCGGTAACGTGGTCCTACTTCCCATATCCCTACCTATACTCAGTTATGGCCGCTTTGGCGTTGGGCTGGCCATAGAGGTCGGCTACAGCTATTCGCTGGCCGGAAGTTACTCTGTGGTCACATCGGCCCAAGCCCGCCCCGACATGTGTGTTGATATTAGGTACCGTAGGTACTCAACGCCCGACCTCTATGTGGAGCCCGCTAGGGACGACACCGCGCAGGACAGCGAGCTTGTGAGTCTGGAGTTGGCCTACTACTGGCCCTACACGTACAGCTGCTGAGTTCCTGTAGGTTTCAAACATTTTTTTGGTGGTCCACGCGTCTGTCAGACCTCGATGTACGTGTCTATGAACCTCATGTACCAGTCCAGTTCCCTTGGCGTGGCTATGTGCAGTTCTATGGGGGCGTCTATCCTCCTGTAGAGTTCTGCCTTTACTCGCTGTGCGGTTTCCCTGTCCAGTTCGGCCACTATGAGCATGTCTATGTCGCTAGCCGCGGTGTACCTGCCCCTTGGGGCTGAGCCGAACACGTATACCCTCGCCTCTATGCCCATCTCGCCTAGGGCCCCCTTGACCTCTAGGGCCACTTCCCTGTACCGCCTTATCCTTTCGAGGGCCCACCTACCGCCGTCTATATATATGTCAAAGCCCATCCACGAGGGGCTTGAAGCGTTCCTTGACGTACCTCAGCATTGCCTCCACCTCCTCCTTCTCGTAGCTGCGTGGCAGGTAACGGGCGCCTATGTACGCGTCCTCGACCTTGGTCAGCATGACCACGTCCCTCCCCAGCTCCTCGGCCCTGGGATCCGCCCGCGCGAGTTCCCTTACAAGCCCCGTGAGGGAACGCGTGCATGGGTAGGCCCCAGTCTTGACGAGGAGCCTGTACTTCAACGCGAGCTGGCAGTACTGCTCTAGGCTGAACGCGGCCAGGTCGTACTCCCCCTCCTGGAACAGGCGCTCGGCATTCCTCAGGAACGCCTCTGCCCTGGCCCTGAGACGTTCGGCCTCCTCGAACGACACGCATGTGACGCCAGCCGAAACTAAAAAAGGTGGCGTGCCACAGTTTTGGCCGGACCAGCGCCTTAGCCTAAGCGCCCAGGAACAATGATTGGTCGGACGAGGCGTGTCAGACGGTGCGTCCGTTGGTGCCCGGGTCCCACGGGGCCCCGGCGTGGTGTTCGGAAACCATCCACGTGAGGGGCCGGGCCAATGCACTATGCTGGGCCCGCTCATCCTGCGGGACCCTTTCAGTGCCGAGGGGCGCCGGGCTGGCCGCGCGTCTTCAAAGGTGGTCTCTCCGCGGCAGCTAGCCCTTGGCGGTGTCCCGCTGCGCGTAGTACCTCCTGAGTTCCTCGACGCCCCTAGTGCCGAAGTAGAACCCCACCATGACGCCGTATATCAGGGTCAGGTACGTCATGGCGTTGTCCCCTAGCTCCAGCGCGCCCATGAGGGCGGCGGCGTATATTACCGTGAAGAGCAGCACGATGGTGCGCCTAACTATGCGCCTGTCGAACGGCGTCCTTTCTGGGGCCACGATGTCCACGAGCTCCGACGTGGGCAACATGGACAAAACGTTTTCGATGCATTTCCTATCGCAGCCGCAGATCTCCCTTATCCTGCCTATGCCGTCCGGGGCCCCCTCGGGGCGGCGCCCCACGGCGAAGTAAAGCTGCACCGCCATGAAGAGGAGGACCACGCCCGCCAGCTCCACGAGCAGCAGCATGGCCTCGACGCCGACAGACAGCCGCAATGTTGGTACGGACAGGGGAGGCAACGCGATGAGCGCGGCCGACATTGCCAGTAGGCCGACTATGAACCCCGCGGGCCTTGGGACGATGCCCATTCCCATGCCCCGGGACAGGGTAATAACGTTGTCTGTGGGGCCGCCGAAGCCCGCTGCCCTGCAATGCGCTGCAGGTAAGACCGGGCTGCTGCACGTGGGCGCGCGCTTGGTCAAAGCCGCCTGAGGGCCACCTCGTAAACAGCGTGCGCGTTCCTGTCCGCGGCCAGCACGTACACGCGCCCGTCAGCCGGCGCCACGCTCCTCGCCGCGTCGCCGGGGAAGTACACGCAGTTCCCCGCGTACCACGGGCCGTACCTGCACAGCCCGTCCCGGCACACTAGGTACATTTCGCCGGACACGTCGACGAGGCGGGCGCAGTCCCCCGTCCGCTCCTTGACGGTGGGGAACCCTTCGGGGGCCAGGACGATGATGTGGCTCGGCGTCTTCACGTAGGTTCGCCCGTCGGCGCCTACGGCTATGCCCGTGACGAACTCGTCCTCCAGGTACGCCCTGGACACGAGGCCGAGGTCCCCGTCCAGCACGTATATATGGGACTCGGTATAGTATTCGACGCCCGCCTCATCGTGCCCGTCGTCATGCAGATGAACGTGGTAGTCGAAGGAGAGGAAGGCCCATACCCTGCCCCGAGCGGCGTCCACGGCCAGCCCCACCTCGCTGGTCATGCCCTGCCCAAAGGGCTCCTCGACCCCCGTGTCGAACGTTGCCGTCACGTTCAGCGGGGGGTCCAACCTCTCGACCCTATAGGGCTCCTCCAGGGAGGCGACCAGCGCGTAGGCCCGCCCCCCATGCGCCGCCGCGGCGACGGGGACCCCCCTGACCCTTCGGAGGGCGGACACGCCTCTGGCCGCGTCCAAAAGCGCGTAAAGCCCCATCCCGGGCTCCTCGGACCCGTATGCCAGCACGGCGCCGCCCAGCGCCACACAGCCGTAGAACTCGCCCGCCTCGCCGAGCGCCTTGGACACGGTCCCCCTACCCACGTCCACGAACAGGGCCATGGGCCTCTCAGGGCCGGCCCCCTCTTCGGCGCTGCCCACCACGACCAGCCGGTCGCCGGCAGCGCACATGCCGTTGAGCGTTGCCGCGTCCCCCAGCTCCGCCACAAGCCTCATGAGATGGGCGGGCCCCACATTAAAGAGCGTTGCAGTAAAGGCCGCTACGTGGGCGGGCCCGACACTTTCAACGTGCCCAGGGGGCCGCGGAATAAGGGCCGGCCCAGTCGCCACACGCCAACGTTTAATTTCCCGTACGCCGTTCCCCCCATGTTGCGCCTGCCGCCAAGGATCAAGGTGCTCGAGGCTCTGGCTGCCCTTGCAGACGGCAGGGTCACCGTTGACGGGGAGAGGTGCCTCGTGGCCTCGTCCGAGGGCGACAAGACCTACAGCGTCTACGTTTCCGGGGGCAGGGCCTACAGCGACGACAACGGGACGCTGCTGAGGGGCTACGTCGGGTACCCGATCCTGGCCTGCCTCATGGCCAGGGGCGTGCTGCCAGTGGACTGGGACCTAGCGGCGTCCCTCAGGGGGATCCCCTGGAGGAGGCTCAACGCGGAGTACAGGAACTACGCCAGGGCCATGGAGGCCGTGCTGGGGGAGAGGGGGATCGACAGGCGGCGGGCCGACAGGTACATTGACGAGGTCCTCCGCGTGCTGGGCGGCATGCGCCTCGAGCTCACCCGCTGAGACGGCTGTAC
>JALWZH010000144.1 GCA_027002815.1 Thermoproteales archaeon
ACCACCCACCTCTTGCCCCTCCCGAAGTCCCTGTTGAACGTGGGGGGCCTCCTGCCCACCGGCCTCACCTGTACGTCTCCCCTAGCCGCCATGGGCCTCTCCAGGGCCTCGCTGAGCTCGAGCAGGCCGTACACGTCGCCCTTGGTGGTGGCCGTGGGGCAGTCGCCGCACCTGCGGGACAACACGAGCACGCCGCCCCTGCACCCCCTCTCTGCCAGGACGTCCAGGTACGGCCCCACGTCGTCGCGGTCCTCGACGTAGAGCACCGACCTGTGGAACACGAGGCTCCTCCCCACGACCACGCTGAACGCAGTCAACGGGTCGGGAAACTGCTCTCCCTGCCCCCTCCCGCCCACCGACGCTACGTACTCGACCACGCCACGCGCATTTTTAATCCATTTAACCTTAACCATGGGATGAAGCCGGGGCTGAGGGTCTTCGCCGTGGCGGAAAGCTTCAGGAGGGACATGCCCCGCTCCGTGTACGTGGGCGTGGTGATGAGGGGGGACATGGTGATGGAGAGCGTCGTGGTTGGCTCGGCCACAGTGGGCGGGCTGGACTCCACGGACGCCATACTGTCCATGTACCGCTCGCTGGGCAGGGCGGACATAGGGCTCGTCATGTTGGACGGGTGCATACTCTCCTGGTACAACGTAGTTGACGTGGAGCGCCTCAGGGCGGAGCTGGGCCTTCCCCTGATCTGCCTAGTGTTTGAGGACCCAGTGGGAAGGGTGGAGGCGGCAGTGAGGAGGCTCTTCCCAGACGCCGAGGAAAGGCTGAGGAGGCTGGCCCAGATAGGGGAACCCAAACGGTACGTCCTCCCCGGGGGCGCCCACGTATATGTAAGGGCTTGGGGCATGGAGGAAGGCGAGGCCTACAGGATTGCCAGGAGGCTGGCCCCCAACGGCAAGAGGCCTGAACCCATTAGGATCGCCAGAATGATAGCAAGGGCCGTGCTCAGGGCATGGGAAACCTCGAGATGAGGCGGCGGAGAACGCAGCGGGTCGCTGCACGCCGTCCGGCATGGCCATCTGTGGGCGGCCCGCGTACAGCGCGGCTGTACGCCTAACGGGGATGGGGCCGCCGTCTGCCGGGGCTGGGTGGGGCGGCGGTACCCCCTACCTCCTCCTCAGCTCGTCGATTGCGTTGATCAGCATGCGGATAGTTGTGTGGCTCCTCTCGAGGCTCCTCTCTATGACGGCAAGCAGTTCCAGCTCCATGGGCGACGAGGCCCTGCCCCTCATCTCCCTTATGAGGGCCAGATGCTCCTCGTAGTGTCGGCACATGTCGTTGAGGCGCCTCACAACATCGTCGAACCTCAGCTCCTCGGGCGTCTCGCCCTCGGGGATGGCCACCTCGTGGGACAGGGCGTCCACAAGCCTAAGCCTGTAGTAGGCCTCCCTGATGAACCCGTCTATGAACTCCCTCACTATGTCGCTGGGCACGGCCCTACGCAGCTTGAGGAGTTCCCCTATGTGCTCCATTTCCATCATTGCAAGCGACGACATTTTACTGAGGGCGACGCCCATATTAAAAGGATGCGTGGGCCCGGGAAACATATATTTCTCCCCCTCTTCCCCTACCCGCGTGGACGACGTAGTGAGGTCCATGGAGGACGCCTTGGCCGGGCTGGACGTGGACTGCGCCGTGGCCGCCGTTTCCGGCGGCGTGGACTCAACCACGGCGGCCCTGGTAGCATATAGGGCGCTTGGGGACAAGGTCAGACCCGTCTTCATAGATACCGGCTACATGAGGCTGGGGGAGGCCGAGAGGGTGAGGGGCCTCTTGAAGGGGCTCCTCCCAGTGGAGGTGGTGGACATGTCCGGGGACTTCTACAGGGCGACCATGGGCATATGGGACGCCGAGGAGAAGCGCCTCGCGTTCAGGAACGCGTTCTACAGGGCCCTACGCGCGGTCGCCGACCGCTACGGGTGCTCGTGGCTGGTGCAGGGCACGATAGCGTCGGACGTCATAGAGACCCATGGGGGCATAAAGACCCAGCACAACGTGGTGACCGACGAGTATACTGGGCTCAAGCTCATCGAGCCTCTGCGGGACCTCTACAAGGACCAGGTTAGGGAGCTGGCCCGCCTCCTCGGGGTCCCCCCAGAGATACGCGAGAGGCAGCCCTTCCCGGGCCCCGGCCTCCTGGTGAGGTGCGTGGGGCCGTGCCACCAAGACAAGTTGGCTGTGCTCAGGGAGGCCACCGAGGCCGTGGAGCGCCTCCTCAGGGGGTCGCAGTACTTCGCCGCTGTGTGGGGGGACGCCCGCAGGCTTGAGGGGGACCTCACCGAGGAGGCCCGCAAGTTGTACCCCGGCGCCAGGGTGTACACGTTCCTCACGAGGGCCACCGGGGTCAAAGGCGACAAGAGGAGCTACGGCCCCATAGCGCTCATAGAGGGGGTTGACGACGTTGAGGCGGCCATGGAGGTACAGTCCGCCGTGGCGAGGGCTAGGCCCGACGTGACCCACGTGGTGATGCACCTTGGCGAGGGTAGGGGCAGGTACTACGTGTCGGTCAGGGCCGTCGTGACGGACGACTACATGACCGCGGACGTGGTGAGGCTCTCCAGGGAAGAGCTCTCGTCCGTCTACAGGGCGCTGGGACAGCTCGCCTCGGGGGTGGGCTACGACGTGTCCCCTAAACCGCCGGCCACGATAGAATACGAGTGATCAGAGCGTCCCACATATCCGCGCGAAGTTCCTGAGCACCTCGAGGCCCAGCTCGGTGTGCCTCACCTCTGGGTGGAACTGCACGCCGTACCTGTCGCCCACCTTGAAGGACTGGACCGCCACCTCATCGCTCCGGGCCAGCACCCTGGCGCCTGGCGGGGGCCTCCTGACCTCCACAGAGTGGCTCTCCCACGCCACTATGCGGCTCGGCAGCCCCCTGAAAATGTCGTTGTGGTCCTCAATGTAGACGGGCACCGGCCCGTACTCGGGCCTGCCGGGCCCAACCTCGCCCCCAAGCGCGTGGGCGAGTATGTGCATGCCCAGGCATATTCCGAGTACAGGCCCCTTGAACTCGGCCGCGTACGCGACGGCGCGGCCCGTCTTGTCTATGTCGCGGGGCAGGTCGAAGGAGCCCCCGCTGAGGACGAGGCACCTGTAACGGGAATTGACCTCGCCCAGGGGGAGGCCCGGATCGAGGAACTCTGCCCTCACCCCCATCTCCCTGAACCGCCTCACTATTAGGTGGTTGTACTGGCCGCCGAAGTTCGTGACCCCAATCATCGCGCCTGTCCGCGCCCGCAAATAATAAATATTGCTGTGCGGGCCACCCACAATGAGCCTTGACGCGTATTGGCGGGACGGCGACGCCCATCAAGCAATCCTGCGGCCCCCCCCCCCCCCGCCGCCCCCCCCCCCGCTCACCTCCCTAGGCTTGCCCGCGCCCCCCCCGCCGAACCCCCGCGCACCTCTCTAGTCGGCCC
>JALWZH010000145.1 GCA_027002815.1 Thermoproteales archaeon
CCCCAACACCGTGAGGAAGCTCTTGAAGTCGAGGGGCCCCCTCACGTCTCCCATGCCCGACACGCCCAGCGTCGGCACAGCGAACTCGGGGTCGAACATGTCGAGGAGCGACCTAAGCTCCGCCAGTCGATGTTCCCTGACCAGCGGCATCACTGGGACCAGGAACACCTTGCCGTTGCTCCCAGCTATGCGGACCTGCCTCCTGGTGGGCCTCAGCCTCAGGGGATCCACGGCTATTGCCTGGACCCTCCTGTCGGATATGTAGAGGTTAAGCCTATGCCTGTCGGACACCGAGACGCCCACCACGTCGGCTGGCACGTCGGGGGGAGCCATGGTGAACACCGGCATGTGGACGCTGGCCCAGCCCCTTGCCCTGAGGCCGGGCCTCAGGACGGCGGCCCTGAACCCCAGCCCCCACATGGCCTCGAGCACACCCTCGTCCAAAGTGCCGAGTAGAAACTCCACGTAGCCCCTCCCAATCAGCATGGATCCCCCTTGACCGTCCTGAACCTGACCCTCACCACGTCGTCGCCCACGCCGGGCTCCAGGCGGCCCAGCACGAGGGCCTGCTTGTCCAGCCTAACGTACACGCCGTCGGGGTGCCCCCTCAACGCCTGGGCGCCCACCTCCTCGCATATCCTCCTGAGGAGGGGCGAGCAGTCCCTGAGGTACGCGTACACCCTAACGATCCTGTTCCCGTGGTGCCCGAAGTGCACCTCGAGGAGTAGGGGGCCCTCCCCTAGGAGGGCCCTAAGCGCGGGTACCACCCTGTCCAGGTCCTCAGTTGCATGCACGTTGGCCTCGACCTCGCCGTGCCTACACTCCACGGCCAGCCCTCAGCCTCTCCAGGAGCCTCCTCTGCTGTTGGCGTAACCTCCGCCTCAACCTCCGCGACACTTCCGGCTTCTCCCTGCCCACCAGCCAGGCGAAGTCGGGGTCCCTGGCTATCGAGGGGTGGTACGGGTCCACCAGTATCACCTCGAAGTACCTGTACATCCCGTCGTCGGCAACCCAGTAAGACCCGAGCACCTCCATGTTGGGGTGCCTACGGGCAGCCCGCTCCTCAGCCACGAGACGTAACGACTTCCACGTGGTGATCCCGTACACGCCCATCCTCTTGGGCCTCCTCCCGCTCCGGGGCCTCCTCCGGTTCATGGGGCCCCTCAGCAGCCTAACCCTCACCACCACGATGCCCTGCTTGGCCTTGTAGCCCAGTCGCCGAGCCCTGTCCAGCCTAGTGGGACGGTCCACCCTCACGATGGAGGGCGCGCGCCGCCACTTGATTAGGCGTTGCCTCATCAATTGCCCGTGGGCCCCCTCCATGGGCCTCCTCCACCAGAGCCTGGACATCATGGCATACGCGCTCTTGGCCATGTGGGGGCTCATGGACACATTAATAAATTGTACCGTTCCCGCGCGGAGCCGGGAAACGTAGCATCCCGCGGAGCGCCACGGCCGACGACGCCAATGCCATGGGGCTCCTGAACGGCGCGCGCAGCGTGAGGTCGCCCAGGAGCGGCAACTGGCCGCCTAGTTCCAGGAGGCGATGCACCGCCAGCACCCTGTCCAGGTCCTCCCCAACGTACTCCACGCCGACTATTCGGCTCCCCACGCCGACCGCCCTAACAGTGGCACCGCGCGCTCCAACCCTTGCGCTGCCCCTCCCCCTGGTGGGATCGCCGAGCACCGCGGCCGACGTATAGGGGCCAGCGCCGTATTCCAACCTCACCGTGCGGATGGGCCCGACGCGCATGTCCATGATGTCCGCGAAGGCCTTGACCGCCTCCCACATAAGGGCCACGGACCGGCGCAGCGTGAACCGGGCGCCGGAGAGGGCGTCGACTCGGGCGCCGCCCAGCACGTGGTCGGCCTCGGGGGGCTCAAGGTACTCGACCGGCCTCTTTCCGCCCCACCTACAGGGGGGGCCCAGGACCCGCGCCACGTCCTGCGACAGGTACTCGGCGGGGCCGCATCCCCTTACGGCTGCCAGGGACATGTCGAGCCCAGGGTCGCCGGACAGGGGGTCCTCCCCCCGCCTTACCGCGGCCAGGTACCCGTCGAGGGTGTCCCCCCGCACCTCCACCGTGGACACGGTCACGTCGTGGGGGGAATAGTCGAAGTCCCTGATGTCCACGTAAAGTACGTCCCTCACGTACTCCTCGGCAAAGAGGAGCGGCTCATCGCCGTGGCCGGAGGCCCACATGGGGAGGAGGTCCCTCACATGGAAGCACCACCTGCCGCACCTGCGCCTCGTGACCAGCGTGACCTCGGCGCCTACCATGGCCAGCATGTAGGCCAGGTACAGGGACCCCTCGGAGATGCCGAGGACCTTCACACGCATATATATCCCTGCCGGCCACTATATCATGTTTCCGGACTTGCCGCGCGCGGAGGCCCTCCTGTACTATATATATCCCAGGCTCGCGGGCTACGCAATGCTGCACATATCCCTGTACCCCATGAGACACGTGTTGGGATACGCCTACGATGTGCCCCCCATCTACAGCAGGGAAATAGAGCTGGACGTCAGGGAGCTCAGGTCGTCAGGGGCCATCAGGGTGCTCGGCGGCCGGGAGCTGGCCCTGGAGGCGCGCCGCGAGCCCAGGCTGCCGGGCGAGGGGACTCTCGTCAAGAACCGGTACAACCTGGTCATAGACGTGGCTGACCTAAAGGCCCTCCTGGCCGAGGTCCGGCGTAGGCACTTGGGGCGGGACTTGGCGACCGCCCTCGTGGCGGCGCTCAGATACATGGAGCGCGAACACGCAGAGGGGGGATCCATGATCGTCAAGGCGCTGAGGGAGACGGCCAGGGGCCTCCGGCCGCTGGAGGACCTAGAGGGGTGACGAACGCTAATGTGGAACTTCGAACCAGTAGGTGACGTAGCCCTCTGGCTCCCTACGCCCCACCACAAGCCTGACCCTCTGCCCCGGCCTCAGGTCTGAGGGGTCCCCCACGGATATCCACGCCAACACGTTCACACCTGTAGGCATCCTAACTATGCCCACCACGTAGTCCCCATGGTGGCTAAACGTGAGCGGCTTCACGTTTATGACGGTCCACGTGACCAGTTCCCCCTCCTCGCCCACGTCGATCCACTCGACGTCGCTCCTCCTACACCTGGGACAGTCCACCTGCGGGGGAAAGTAGACCGTTCCGCATCCACCGCACCTTGTGGCCAACAGCTTTCCCCCTGCAAGGCCCTCAAAGAACTTCCTGGCCCCGCCTAGGGACAGCATGTACCTAAGGGGGAGCTCCCTCACGTCGATCCACTGGGGATCGCCGGTCTTCTGGTCCGGCACTATGGGGAACCCGGACGAGCCGACCACCGCGTCCACGAGCCTCAGCTGCTGCTTGACGGCCTCATCGATTTTTTCCTTCAGCGACGTCAAGGCCATGGGCCCATCGCGTCCACCCCTAATATGCTTGACGGTTCCCCCAGCACCGCGTGAGGGAACGTCGGGAAAGGCATATTAACTCTACATACACCAATCACACGAGCCGGGTCGTCTAGCGGCCAAGGATGCGGGGCTTTGGACCGGCCGGGAAGACACCCCGTGACCCCGGTTCGAATCCGGGCCCGGCTACCATGCGTTTCCTCGCGGCGCTACGCCCCGACTGCTTCAAACCCACGGCAACTTGAGGGGCCGCCCTTTCGCTACATCGGCGCAAAACTTATAATGTGACTGCATATTATTGGCGCCGCCCGCCCGGCAAGAGGGGCAAGACGCAGGTCCCCCAAGGGTTGAGGTCCCTGTGGCGTAGGCCTGCGTGGGTTCAAATCCCACCCCCCGCACCAGTTCTCCCTTGCCGTGGTGAGCAGCGATGCCCAGTTGCGGGTGCAGTTGCCCTTATCTGCCGCGACCCCAATGGGGACCGAGGCGTCGAGCGCACAAATCCTGGTCCGGAGCGCACAACATGGACACATACACGTCTACGTGCGGCCGGGGGAACATTTTTACGTGCTGTGGCGCTGTTATGGACGTGGGAAGGAGGAGGGGATACGTGGTGCTCACCGAGAACAGGGGGGCCCTCATGGCCAGGGACGTGTTGCCGGGCTATGGAAATGTCGTCGTGTGGCGGGCACTGGAGATAATCACCGAGCTGCAGCTAGGCGGCCACCTCCCCGTGGACTGTTCCGATCCCAGCGCCAGGTACGTCGAGTACGAGGAGGACACAAGGCACATGTTCCCGCGGAAAGACTTATCTATGGCGGTTGGCTCCATTATCGGTGCATGTGGACAAGGCCAGGGAGTGGGCCGAGGCCGAGGAGGAGGCTAGGGAGGTGCGTAGGAGGCACGCAGACTGGAACTACATAGAGGCACAGCCCCCAAGAATAAGAGAAGCACTAAAATACTACATAGAGACAGGCGACATACGGAGGGCGGCCCTGCTAGCCGGCATGGACCTGGAGGATTTCAGGGAGCTCCTCAGGAGGGCCCACGTGCCCGTGGTGGTCTAGGCCTTTGCGACTGTAAGGGCCGGCCCAGGACAGAGCTTAATTATATGTGTGGGTCCCCACACACATGGAGCTGCCGGACCTAGTCGAGTCTGTGGCCAGGTCGGTGGTCGGCGTCTCCGCGCGGCGATTCCAGCTACAGGACTTGTTGGCGACTCCCCAGCACGGCTTCGGCACCGCGTTCTACATAGGCGACAAGGTGCTTGCCACCGCCTACCACGTGGTGGAGGGCGCCAGGGAGGTGATCCTGGCGTCGCCCAGCGGCGACGTGTACAGGGCCGAGGTCGCCGCCGTGGATCCGCAGGACGACGTGGCGTTGCTTCTGGCGGACGTCAGGGGCACGCCCCTGGCCATGGGGAGCGCCCTCGAGGTGAGGGTGGGCGAGCACGTGGTGGCCATCGGGTACCCCCTCGCCATGATGGACAAGCCCAGCGCCACGCTCGGCATAGTCTCGGCGGTGGGGAGGGCCCTCACGGTGCAGGGGAGGACGTTCGACTGGCTCATACAGACGGACGCGGCCATCAATCCGGGCAACTCGGGTGGGCCCCTAGTGACCGCCAGGGGGGCCGCCGTGGGCATAAACAACGCCGTCGTGGTGGGCGCCCAGGGGATGGGCTTCGCCGTGCCCATAGACACTGCCCGGATCATGTACGATTCGCTTGCCAGGTACGGCCGCTACGTGAGGCCAGTCATAGGGGTGTTCCTGGTCCCCCTCAACAGGGCCATTTCGAGGATGTACGGCCTGTCAAGGGAGCGGGGACTCCTGGTCGCCGAGGTGGTCAGGGGCAGCCCCGCCGATTCGGCCGGCTTGAGGCCCGGCGACGTGATCGTGGGCGTGGAGGGGCGCGAGGTGGACAACGTGTTCGTGTTTAGGCTGAGGCTGGTCGAGGCGCTGCTGGGGTCGGGACGGGCCTCCCTGTCGATCGTCAGGGGCGGGGAGGAGAGGGAGGCCGTAGTGGCCCTGTAGGAAAAAGTTATATAGTGTGGTCCCACCCCGGGCCATGACGAGCTCGGGGAAACCGTGATGCTGCTCGACTCCACGCTGAGGGAAGGCGAACAGACGCCCGGAGTGGTATTCTCCGAGGAATGGAGGGTGAGGATAGCCAAGGCCCTCTCCGACATGGGCGTACACATGATCGAGGTGGGCGATCCCAACGTGGCCCCCGACATAAGGAGGGCAATAGCCAAGATAATAGGCATGAAGGGCAACGGCGAGATAGCCAGCGAGGTGGTTGTGCACAGCCGCATGGTCAAGGCCGACATAGAGAACGCCGCGTCGCTCGGCCCTGACAGGATAGCGGTTTTTTACGGCGTAAGCGACATACATCTGGCACACAAGCACAGGAAGAGCCGCGAGGAGGCCCTCGCCATAGTGGCGGAACACGTGGAGTTCGCCAGGTCGCTGGGCGTCAAGGTGAGGTTCACCGCCGAGGACGCCACTAGGGCGGACCCCAACTACCTGGTGGAGGTCGTCAAGGCCGCCCACGAGGCCGGCGCGGACCGGGTAAGCATAGCGGACACGGTCGGCGTGTTGGACCCCTTCAGGGCCAGGGACCTCTTCAGATTCGTCAGGTCGTCCGTGGGCGGCCTGGGGCTCGACGTGCACGCACACAACGACCTGGGGATGGCGGTGGCCAACAGCCTCGCGGCAGTGGACGGGGGGGCCGACGTGGTGCACGTGACCGTGAACGGGCTCGGGGAAAGGACCGGCATAACGCCCCTCCAGGCATTCGCAGTGGCCTATTACTACCACAGGGGGGTGAGGCTGGTCAGGCTGGAGGAGCTGCCCCGCATAACGGCCCTAGTGGAGAACGCCAGCGGGATAACCGTGATGCCCACATTCCCCGTCGTGGGCGAGAACGCGTTTACCCATAAGGCCGGCGTGCACCAGGCCGGCGTGCTGGCCAACCCGGCCACGTACGAGCCGTTGCCCCCGGAGGTGGTGGGGAGGGAGAGGGACTTCTCCCTGGACAAGTACAGCGGGAGGAGGGCCATACAGCACAGGCTCGAGAGGCTCGGCATATCGCTAGGGCCCGACGAGCTGGAGGCCGTGGTGGGGGAGGTCAAGTCGCTCAACGTGAGGAGGCTCAGGGACGAGGACCTGCTGGAGGTGGTGGAGAGGGTGACGGGGAGGGCCCTCAGGGCCAGGGTCAACAGGCACATAGAGTCCTACATATGGATAAGGGTCGCCGACAACGTCTACACCACGTCCGTGGCCAGGAGGGTCGGGGCCATAAGGGGCGTGGTGGAGGTCTCCGAGATAACCGGCGAGTACGACATAGTGGCCAGGGCCTCGGTCGACACGGCGGAGGAGCTTAACCGGGTGATAGAGGAGATCCGCGGGGTCAAGGGCGTGGTCTCGACCCTCACCAACATAGTCCTCAAGGAGCTGCCCGCGCAAGACGCGTCGTGGCACAACCAATATAAGCGGCTGCCGCCGGCCCACCATTGATGAGACCCGGCAAAAGGGGACAAGTGACCCGAAGTCAGGGTTAGCTGAACCTCGCCCGTGGGGCGGCCTAACGCTGCAGTCCCCTCCTCCTCATCAGGCCCTCCAGGTTCAGCGTGTCGCTGCACTTGGACAGCTCTACGTGGGCCCTCCTAGCCATCCTCACCAGCAGCGCCTTACCGCTCCTGACGCCGGCGTGGTGCAATACCTTGATCACGACGTATCCGGCGGACCCACGGCGCCTGAACTCCTCTACGAATTGGTCAAGCCTCTCCAGGTCGTCCCTGTTCGGCCTCCCAGTGTGCTCAACCACGACCAGGTACCTCCTGTCCCTTCCCCTAGGCGAAGTCCGGCCGCCTAGGTCCCTGGGGCCCGTAGAGCTCGTCCAACGCCTTCACATCCACCACATCTAGGCCGTCCGGGACCAGCACCTTCAGCCGCCTCCCACGGCCCCTCAATTCCACCGCCCTCATCGCTGGCGGACCTTGTAGTAAAGGTTCATGTTCTCCTCGTACAGTTCCTCGACGACCCTGCTGAAAACGTCGTCCGGGATCCCCTCCTCCGTCACCTCCACCTCCTCGATCACGACGCCCTCCCCATCCCGCCTAAAGCTGTACACGGCTACCTTGTCCGGCCGGATCGCCGGCCCAAGCCCCATGGCGGCCGCCTCCTCTTCGGGCAGGGCTCCGAGGGACACCAGGTTGCTGAGCTTCGCAAGCAGGATCTCGCTGTGCGTCGTGACGAGCACGTTCACCCCGCTGTTCACGAGCATGGATAGGAGCTCGGCGATCCTGACCTGCTTGTCAGGGTGCAGGTGGGACTCCGGCTCCTCGATTATAAGCGTGTCCCCCCTCCTAACCACCCCATACTTCAGGTAGATCCCGAGAGGCGCAAGCTCTACCAGCATGGAGGACATCCTGTACAGGGGAAGCGTCCTCTCCCCGACCCTGTAGGAAAGCTCGGGAACCCCCACCTCTTTGAACTCGAGCTCAAGCTCCCCCTCAATTATCTCCCTCTCGAAGAACTCGGCAATCGAGGACTGGGCCCTGCCCTCAAAACGGCGTGGTGCAGTCTCGACGAGCCCCCTCAGGAAGTCCGCCACAACTCCCGGTATTTCGGGCACCTCTAGACCCCCCTTGAGAAGCGCGTAGGGTATCTGCCGTATCAGGGCGCCGACCATAGCCCTGTAGTTCTGTAGTAGGCCAGCCCTGGAGGCCGGAAGGTAGTGCACTTCCAACGCCAATAAATTTCTTAGGATGTTCCCATGGAGCTTAACCTCCATGTCGGGGTCCCTGCCCAGCTCCGCCAGCAGGGAGAAATGGGCGGCGGAGCTCCCCTTTCCTATACGCGCCCTAACCTCCATCCTTTGGCTTCCCCACTTAACCAAACTGGGGATGCCACTCGAAAAAACCCTCTCTATATTCCACTTCAACAGCTCGGCCAGAAAACGCTCCAACTCCTCCCCTTTCCCTTCACGGCGTTTCAAAAGCCTCGAACGAAGCACTAGCAACCGTAATCTATCCCTTCCCACCATAACGGTCTGCAGCAGGGCATAGTAGAGCATCGCCATGTGGGACTTCCCCGTGTTGTTGGGGCCTATGAGCACAGTCAGAGGCCTAACATGTAGCCTACCCTCGGCCACAGGTCCCAGGCCACGTACCTCCAGTCGAGCCTCCACAGGCGAGACACCTCCCAAATTAAAAACTATAGCTGCGAGGCGGACGCGCAGAGGCGCGGCATCGGAGGGCTTGGCCACACACGGCGACGGGCGCAGGGAGGCCCCCCGCGGTTGCTACCAGCCTACACCTGTTGGGCCGCCTCGACGTCCCCATACGGGCACGGATACTACGCAAGGTAGAGGATCCTAAAGCGGAACTCCCGGCGTGGCGACAGGCATATCGATGCCCATCGTCACAGAGCCTAGGGCCGGCCGTGCCGCTGGGCCATACATGTACGGCGAGGCCAACAACCCCTCCTCGGGTCCCCGCAATTCGACGGGCGCGAGTCACGGCGCCCGCCTACATGCTCCGCATGGACGTGGGGATGGGCATCGTCGTAGGCGTCTGGTCGGGGCACACTGTAGGCGTTAGGAACTATAGGATGGGCGGCATCGACCGCGCTATGACCGCAGGGTGACGACAAAGCCCATACAGCGGCCGCGTTTCGCTCAGTGGTCATAGACGCCGGAACCGCCACAGGGACGGGGCCCGGCAACGTTTTGGCGAGCCGGCCTAAAGGCCCACCGCGATGTGGCGGGCCGCACGGCGACACGCCCAAGACGCGCAACAGGTGCCTCGGGCCAGGAAACGCATAGCCCTATCGCGTGCCCTGTGGAGCGGGGGCCGACCGCCGTGAGGAACACGACGCGACTGCCCCCAGCACCGTACTTATGGCCCTGTGACTTCCAACGCCCTCCTCACGGCCTCCCTGTGGAGCGGCGTCTGCCAAGCGTAGTACCGGCCAATGCCTAGGTCGGGATCCCGTTCCGGTGGGGGGACATCTATCCAGCTACGTCTGTCTCGGTCCCAGATCTCGATTATTAGGTTCTTCTCGATCAGCTGGTCCCTCACCTTCCTCACGGCCTCCTCGTGGGCCCTCCTAAACATGGTGTCTGGGTCCTCCAGGGCCTCCAACAGCACATCCCTCTCCCCGCCGCTGACCGCCCACACCTTCAGGTTCCTCAGCTTGGCGATGTCGTCTATGGCCCCCTCCACGTCCCATCCAGCCCCATAGAGACGCTCCAACGCCCTGGGGTTCCCGCCCGTCCACCTCCACGCCTCGTCGAGGGGCGGCTTTGGGCCGGGCAACTGTTCGTAGAGCTGGGCGAACCCGTCGTGAGACATGTTCCACAGAATCCTAAAGGTGGCCCAGTCGTGCCTGCCTATCCTGGCCCTGGTCACCCCCTCGCTGGACGTGACTATCACCGCTATCTTCCCGTAGCTTCCCGGCGGGTGCTCTATCAGGTTTAGGAGGGCCTTCACGTATGTTTCGGCCTTGTCCACGCCCACGGCCTGGAAAACGTCGTCCATGAGGATGGCCACGTCGGGCCTCCCCAGCCTCCTCACGGCCTCCCTGGCTATGCCGATGGCCACATCCACGATCCTCGAGTAGGGCTCCGGGACCGACGCGAGGACCCGCCTCACGACGTCCCTAATGGACGGCGTGTACTGCAGCACGTGGTCGGCCTCCCTGGCCAGTGGGTCCACGTAAACCACGTGGTACCCGCGGTCCTCCAACACGGCCCGGGCCTGCATCAACAGCACGGTCTTCCCGCAGCCCTCGGGGCCGTACACTACATGCACGGGGAACGTCCCCCTCTCGGCCAGCTCGTCGAGCTGGCGCAACGCGGCCTCCCTATCCACGAACTCGACCTCACGGCCGGCGAAACGCGCTTTGACACGCCTCACCAAGGTGCAGGCCCGCCCCAACTTATATCTGTCCGCTCGGCGTAGAGTTGTGGAACGACACGTGCATGTATCCGGTTGCGGGTCCTTTCCCGAGCCCGCCATACGTCGGGCACCGAGCCCTGGGGTCCCACGGCCAGCCACGGCACGTAAACCACTTTACACTACTACAACCAGTGGAAGCGGTCCTCCCCTGTCATGGCCCAGCCGTCCAGCGCCGCGAGACGTTTCAGCGGCCTACAGCCGCTGCAGCGCCCTCCTGACGGCTTCCCTGTGTAGGGGGGTCTGCCAAGCGTAGTACCGGCCGATCCCCAGCTCCACGTCACGCTCGGGCGGGGGAACGTCCACCCAGAGGTGTGGCTTGCGGTCCCAGACCTCTGCTACCATGTTCAGCTCTACCAGTCTCCTCTCGAGGCGTGGGGCGTCGTTGATCCTCGTGAGGAGCGTGTCGGGGTCCTCAAGCGCCCCTCTCAGGACCTCCCGCTCCGCATCGCCAAGCGACGCCACGAACGCCGCAATCCTCCTCTCCTGTAAAAGCCTCTCCACCACCCTATCCACGTCCCAACTGGCCCCGTGAAGCATCTCCAGGACGCGCGGGTTGCCCCCGGTCCACCTCCACGCCTCGTCGAGGGGCGGCTTTGGGCCTGGCAAAAGGTCGTAGAGCTGTTGGAATCCTTCCCTAGGCATGTTCCACATTACGCGCATTTCGGACCACAGATGGCGGCCGATCTTCTCTCTTGTGGTGCCTTCGCTGGAGGCCGCTATGACCACTATCCTGTCGTACTTCGCGGGGGGCCACTCGATAAGGTTGAGCAGCGTCTTGACGAGTTGTTCGGCCTTGTCCACGCCCACGGCCTGGAAAACGTCGTCGGCCAGGAGGGCGACCCTCTCCTTGCCCCCCTTCAACGCCCTCGACGCTACGGCGAGGCCCAGCTCGACTAGGGCGGGCGCTGCGG
>JALWZH010000146.1 GCA_027002815.1 Thermoproteales archaeon
GAGTTCGAGCAGGAGGTGGGCCTGCTGAGGGGGCTGGGCGTGGATACGATAATTGCTGGGGATGTCGACGTGGAGGACCACTTGAAGTACATGGAGAGGCTGGCCGGGGAGGTCGGGGCCTCGCTCAGGGAACCGCTCTGGGGCATGGACCACGAGGAGCTCCTCTACAGGGAAGCCGAGGAGCTGAGCTTCGTGGTGATAGGCGGGAGAAGGGAACTGCTGTGCGTCAACGTTGGGCCGGGCAACGTGAGGGAGTTCGCGTCCCTGGCCAGGGGACTCGGCGTGGACCCCCTGGGAGAGTACGGCGAGTACCACACCCAGGTCGTTGAGGTGAGGAGGCTCGGCGCCTCGCTTGGGGCCAGGTGCAGCCGCGTCGTGGCGCACGGCGACTACTACATGGCCGAGCTCGAGCCCCATGGAGAACCCTGAAAGGCCCCGAGGTTGGCGGGTCATTCCAGAGGGCCGTCAATCTAGTAGTACCAGGTCAGCGTGTGGGTGTGCTCGTTGGGGTAGTGGCCGGCCCTGTGGGCGGGGCACATGTCCCTGAAGGGGCACTGGCCGCACTTGGGGCTGTCCCTCACGCATGTGCTTCGCCCGAAGGCCCACAGGTAGTCGTCCAGGGCGAAGGGGTCTACGCCGGCGGCCCGGGCCGCCAGTCCCCATGCGTCCCTCACGGCCGTGCGTATTGCTATGTCCTCGTCCCTGGACGTCTCCCTGCCCCATACGTCCCCCTGGACCTCGACTAGGCCCAGCCTCAGCGCTATCCTGGTCAGGTGGTTGTCCACGGGGACGTGGACATCGCCCCCCACCCTGAGGAGGCCCCTCCCCGTGAGGAACTTGAGGAGCAGCATGGCCTTCTTGCGCACCGGGTCCTCATATGCCCTGGCCTCGGACAGGCGGGCCACGAACTCGTCGACCGTGGCCACGTCGAGCATGGCTGTGAACGAGCCGCGGCCCAGCGCCCTGCGGCCCAGGTCCCTCAGCAGTCCCACCCTTGTCTCGAGGTCCCACACGTGCGCCCCGCCGAAGGACATGAGGCGCCTCCCCTCGTCCAGCCCCATGGACGCGAGGCGGCCCGGCGAGAAGAGGCCCGGGTCCTCCTCGAGGGCCATCCTCCCCAGCCTGTAGAGGAGGTCCGCGCCCCTGTACGCCTCGCCGCCCACCACCGCCTCGAAGGGGCGGCCGAGGGGGCCCCCAGTCCTGTGGTCTATGGCAACCATGGCCGTGAAGTAGGCCAGCTGGGCCTCGGGGTCCATGTCCCTTGGGGGGAAGTACCTCTCGTCGTCGTACGTGTCCCTGCGCGGGGCCAGGCCCCTGATGATCCTCGCAGCCCTGTATATGGCGTCCAGGCCGAGGTGGGCTATCCTCATAGCGCGTCCAGGGCTATGCGCACCACCTTGTCGTCCCCCTGCCTTGGCCTCCCCCTGCCGTCCCTGTTGCTTGTCGCCAGTAGGGCGTGGTCCCCCTCCACCACAACGTCCCTCAGCCTCCCGAGGGCGCCCCTGAGGAGCCGCCTGACGCCGCCCTCCCCCACCTCCACGAGCATCTCGCCCCTGAGGCACGCCACGAGGAGCCGCCCGTCCGGCGCGAAGTCTATCCCCGAGGGCGCCCAGGTCTCGGCCCCCGTGTCTATGAGGGGCTCCACGTACTCCTCGGCGCTGGGCCACCCGTAGTTGCCGCCGGGCACGATGACGTTTATCTCGTCGCGGCCCACCGGCCCGTGCTCCGAGGCGTAGAGCCGGCCCGTGGCCGGGTGCCACGCTATTCCCTGGGGGTTGCGGTGGCCGTACGAGTATATGGGGGAGCCGGGGAACGGGTTGTCCCTGGGCACCGACCCGTCGTCCTCCAGGCGCAGTATCTTGCCGGCTAGGCTTGACAGGTCCTGCGCCAAGGGGGGCCTCGCCGCGTCGCCCGTGGTAACGTACAGCCTTCCGTCGGGCCCGAACCGTATGCGGCCCCCGTCGTGTATCGGGGCGCCGGGTATCCCGTCAAGCACGACCCTCGTGGACACGGCCCTGAGCTCCCCGTCCAGCTCCAGGGCGACGACCCTGTTGTGGAGCTGGCCCCCACGCCCATAGGTGTGGTACGCGTACAGCCTCCTGCGGGAGGGGAACTCGGGGTGTAGGGCTATGCCCAGGAGGCCCCCCTCCCCCACGTGGGCCACCTCCAGCTCGGCCACCACCCTCGCGGCGCCGCGGCCCACCAGCCTAATGCGGCCCGGCCTCTCGGACACCAGGTACCTCCCGTCGCCCAGAGGCGCAATGGACCAGGGCACCTCCAGCCCACTGGCCACGGCCTCCATTTCGGGGCGCTTGTCCTCCCTCAGCAATAGGGCCGCGGCCGCCAGCAGGGCGAGGGCCGCCGGCACGGCGAGGAGGGCCCTCCGCCTCACGGCCTGAGCATCATCCACACCTTCTCTGGGGTGAGGGGCGTGGACGTTGCCCTGGCGCCCGGCCTGACCCTCCTCACCGCGTGCTCCACCGCCCTGACCACGGCCGGCGTCGCGGCTATGGCCCCGATCTCCCCCACGCCCTTGGTCCCCGTGGGGTGCTCCGACCTGTGGGGCCTCTCGGCGAAGCGCACCTCGTACCTCGGCGCCTCGGCGAAGGTGGGGACACCGTACAGGGCCAGGTTGGCGGTTATGAGGTTCCCCTCGCCGTCGTAGACTGCCTCCTCGTACAGGGCCTGGCCCACGCCCTGCAGGACGCCGCCGTGTATCTGCCCCTCGGCAAGCAGGGGGTTCACTATCTCCCCGGCGTCGTCGTAGGACCTGTACAGGACGGGCCTCACGTGCCCGGTCTCCGGGTCCACCTCGACCACGGCAACGTGGACCCCGAACGGGTAGGTGGACCTGGCGTTGTACACCTCGTAGGCCTCGAGGGGGCCCGAGGCCCTGCCCCTGTATATGGCCCTGACCACGTCGCCTATTTGGGCCTCGCCGTTGGGTCCCCAGAACCTGCCCCCAGAGTACTGGACGGGGCTCCCCAGCAGCTGTTCGGCGGCCGCCTTTAGGCCCTCCCTGAGCCTCCTCGCGGCGAGTAGGGCGGCGGAGCCCCCCGCAGTGATGGACCTGCTCCCCATGGTCCCAATCCCGTCCTGGACGAGCGCCGTGTCGCCCCACACCACCCTGACGGACTCGAGGGGGACCTCGAGCTCGTCGGCCACTATCTGGGCTATGCCCGTGGCAACGCCCTGACCGTGCGGCGTGGTGCCGGTGACCACGGTGAAGCTCCCGTCCGGCTCCGCCCTGACTATGGCCGTCTCGAAGCCGAACGTGGTGACCTCCACGTATATGGAGAGGCCCACCCCTACGAGGCGGCCCCTCGCCCACTCCTCGTCGGCCCACCTGAGGAGCTCGTAGTACCCGAGCCTCGATAGGGCCGCCTCCAGGGTGCCCGTGTAGTCCCCCGTGTCGTAGGTCATGCCGAAGGGGTTGGTGTAGGGCAGCCCCCTCACCAGGTTGGCCCTGCGCACCTCCACGGGGTCCAGCCCCAGCTCGTCCGCCACCATGTCCATTATCCGCTCCACGAAGAACGTGGCCTCCGGCCTGCCGGCCCCCCTGTAGGCCCCAAGCGGAGTCTTGTTGGTGTACACGTCCACGACCTCGACGCCGGCCTCCCTTATGTCGTACGGCCCAGTCAACATGCGGGCGGCAATGTCGGAGAGGCCCTCACCCCAGTGGTAGGCCCCCACGTCGCACGTTATCCTCCCCCACAGGGAGCGGACTCGGCCGGACCCGTCGAACCCCACCCTGAAGGCCAGCCCCATGTCCCTCCCATGGGTGGTGGCCCTGAAGTCCTCGCTCCTGGTGGCCACCCACTTGACGGGCCTGCCCAGCAGGTACGCCGCGGCCGCCACCCACACCTCCTCGGGGTACACTATGAGCTTGCTCCCGAAGGCTCCCCCCACGTCGGGCTGGACGGCCCTCACCCGGGACAGGGGGAGGCCCAGGGCGCCCGCAACCTCCTTCCTGACGTCGTAGGGCACCTGGGTGGAGGACCACACGGTGAGGGTGTGCCCGTCGTAGGCGGCGACCACTCCCCTCGGCTCCATCGCGGCCGGCACGACGCGTTGGACCCGCAGCTCGCCCTCCAGCACCCGCGGCGCCGCGGCCCCAGCCGCGTCCGGCGAGCCGTACCGCGCAGTGTGCGCCACATTGCTGCCGTTCTCCTCGTGGAGTAGGGGGGCCCCCTCCTCGAGGGCCTTGGCCGGGTCCACCACGTGGGGGAGCGGCTCGTAGTCGACCACGACCCTCTCGAGGGCGTCCGCCAGCGCGTAGCGGTCCACGGCCACGAGCATGGCCACGGCCTCCCCCTGGAACCTGACCTTGCCCCCCGGCGCCATTGGGGGGCCCGGCAGCGAGGTGTACCCCGCGATTACCCGGGGATCGGAAAGGGCGTCGGACATGTCCACGCGCAGCACCCTGGCGTGGGGGTACGGCGACCTCACGAACCCGGCGTGGAGGGTCCCGGGGGGCTCTATGTCGTCGAGGTACGTGGCGCGGCCCCGCAGTATCCTGGCGTCCTCCACGCGGGGGATTGGCCTGCCGACCAGCCTCATGCCTCCACCACGGCCCTAACGATGTTCTGGTACCCCGTGCACCTGCAGAGCACGCCGGCCATGTGCTCCCGCACCTCGTCCTCGCTAGGCCTCTCCCTCCGGGACAGGAGGGCGTAGGCCGCCATGAGCATGCCCGACGTGCAGTACCCGCACTGCGCCGCGTGGTGGGCGTTGAAGGACTTGCGCAGCCTCTCGAGCAGCCCATCGGCGTGCTCCGCCGTCACGATCTCGGCCCCGTCCACCTGGACAGCCAGCAGGTTGCAGCTCTTGGCCGGCCGCCCGTCGATCAGCACCGTGCAGGCGCCGCAGGTGGCGGTGTCGCATCCCACCCTCACGCTCCGGTAGCCCAGGCCCCGCAGCACGTGGACCAGCAGCGCCCTGGGCTCCACGTCCACCTCGTGGAACGTCCCGTTGACCCTCAGCCCGACCCTCATCTCCCCGCGGCCGCCCTCAACGCCCTTTTCACAAGCGTCGCCAGGAGGGCCCTCCTGTACCCGGAGCTCGCCCTGTGGTCGTCTGGGGGCGACACGGACCTGGCCGCCGCCTCCGCGGCGTCTGCAAAGGCGTCCTCGGAGACCGGCACGCCGGCCAGCCTGGCCTCCGCCTGGCCCAGCCTAAGGGGCCTGTCCGCCACCCCTATGGCAGCCAGCCTGGCCTCGGATACGTGTCCCCCATCGGCCCGCAGGGCCGCCGCCACGGCCACAACCGCGAAGTCCCCATGCCTGTACGCGTACTTGAGGTAGGCCGCCCCCCGGGGACAGTCCCTGACCACGATGCCGGTCACCAGCTCGCCGCGTTCCAGCGCCGTCGTGTAGGGCCCCCTCACGAAGTCCCCCATTGGAATGGCCCGGCTCCCCGAGGGGCCATGCACGTGGACCTCGGCGTCGAGGGCCATGAGCACGGGGGGCCAGTCGGCCAGGGGATCGGCGTGGGCCAGCGACCCGCCCACAGTGCCGAAGGACCTCACCTGGACGTCCGCGATCTTTGAGGCCGCCTCGGCCATCACCGGGCACCTGGCCCGCAGCTCGGCGTGCCCCTCGATGTCGCCGTGCGTTGCGAGCGCCCCGATGCGTATGGGCCCCCCCACGTCCACGCCGCCCAGCCCCTTCAGCCCCCTTATGTCCACCAGCAGGCCGGGCGACACGGCGCGCAGTTTGAGTAGGGGCACCAGGCTCTGCCCCCCGGCAATGGGCACGGCGTCCTCGCGGCTGGCCAACACGCCGATGGCCTCGTCGAGGGAGCGGGCCCTGACGTAGTCCAGTTCAGGAGGGAACATATGATGGGGGGCGGGTCGCCTTAAAAAGTTAGGCCATGCGTGCCTGTGGGGACGTCACGGGGCCCTCACCACCCCCCTCTCGAGGAGGCTCCTTATCTCGGCCTCGCTGAGGCCAAGCCCCCTTAGGACCTCCACGGTGTGCTCGCCGAGGAGGGGCGGGGGACTGGGGGTCGTCCCCTCCCACTCGGGGACCCTGAGAGGATGGTTGACGGCCCTGATGCGTCCCGCCGAGGGATGCACGAGTTCCAGGACCATGTTCCTGGCCTTCGCGTGCTCCGTCTCCAGGGCCTCCCTGACGTCCAGTATGGGCGCAGCGGGGATCCCATTGCCTAGCAGCAACTCAACCCACCTGGCGGCTGCGTCCCGCGAGAACACCTCGCCCAGTGCCCTGGCCAGCTCCTCCCTGTTGGCCACCCTGTCGCTGTTGGTCCTGAACCTCGGGTCCCCCGCCAGGTCCCTCCTCCCGATTACCTCGCAGAACCTCTCCCAAAGCCTGTCGTTGCCCACCGCCACTATGAAGTACCTCCCGTCGCCCGCCCTGAAGGCCTGGTAAGGCGCTATGTTGGGGTGGGCGCTCCCCAGCCTCCTAGGCGTCTCGCCGCTGGCGAAGTACTGGGCGGCCTGGTGGGTCAATATGGATAGGGACGAGTCGAGGAGGGAGAGGTCTATGTATATCCCCCTGCCGGTCAGGTCCCTGTACCTCAGCGCGGAGACCACGGCCAGGGAACAGTACAGGCCGGTCACTATGTCGGCGATGGGCACCCCGAACTTGACGGGCTCGCCGTCAGGCTCCCCGGTCAGGTCCATGAGGCCGCTCATGGCGAGGGCCACTATGTCGTAGCCGGGGTAGTCCCTGTAGGGGCCCCACTGGCCGAAGCCCGATATCGAGCAGTAGACTAGCCGAGGGTTGATCTGGGAGAGGGACCCGTAGTCCAGGCCGAGCCTCCCGGCGACGCCCGGCCTAAAGGACTCCACGAATACGTCCCCCACGGCCGCGAGCCTGCGCACTATGTCCCTGCCCTCCTCCCGCTTCAGGTCGATCACCATGGACTTCTTGCCCCTGTTCACGCTCGTGAAGTACGCGCTGTACTTCTCGCCGTAGAAGGGGGGACCCCACTCCCTGGCGTGGTCCCCCTCTGGGGACTCCACCTTGACCACATCGGCGCCGAGGTCCGACAGAAGCATGGTGCAGAAGGGGCCCGCCATGGCCGAGGTAAGGTCGACCACCTTTATGCCCTCGAGAGGCCGCACGTTGTTTGTTTCCCCACACCTATTAAACGCTGTCGCCCGCCTCCACGTGGAGCCGGTACGCGGCGTCAGGGGGCCTCCTCGGGCGGCTTAGGCGGGTACGGGGGCAGCTCGGGCGGCGGAGGCTGCGCCCCTCCCGCGCGCGGCGGGGCTATGGGCCTCTCCTCGACGAGCCACCTCACGAGGTTGTCCAGGAACTTTGCGTTGTCGCCTAGGTTGATGAAGTAGGGCGTGAAGCTCCTCATGGTGGCCACCACCGTTATGTTGCCCTGCCTGTATATCACGGGGGCCTCCACCTCGCCGTACCCCCTCACGTGCCCCCTGGCCCAGGCCGCTGGGCCGCCTCCGGACACGTAGAGGGGCGCCGGGGAGAAGAGGACCAGCTCAGTCACGTTGGCGAAGAGCGGGTCGCCGTCGAATGTGCGCACGTGGACGAACTGCCAGTTATTGGGGGCCGCCTCGGCCCCAAGCCCGCTGGCGTTGTACATGGAGCGGGGCAACGTGGACGCGTTGAGCGCGGCGAGTATGCCCGTGATGGCCATGTAGGGGTCCAGGGCGGTGGGGCCAGGCTCGGGGAATATGGGGACGAAGAATATTGGGGCTATGCGCGTGTCGTAGAACACGGCCACCCTCACGCCCCTCTCCGAGGCGTTGAGCACGGCGTCCAGGGCGGCCCTGCCGTACTCGGCCATGGGGGCCGCCACTATGAGGCCCGTGGCGTTCTCGAGCAGCGCTATCAGCTCGTCCTCTGTGCGCGCCACGGCCAGCTCATACCCGGCCACGGCCAGCCTCGTGATTAGGGGCTCCAGGAAGCTGCGCGGCACCATGTTTATGTGGGCCGCGTCGAGGACCACGTACGGCCCCCGAGGGGCCTCGACGGGCAGCGAGGGGGGCGGTCGTAACGGTGGGGCGACGTCGTACAGCACGGCGCCCGGCCACAGGTAGTATATGGGGACCTCGCTCGCGTTGAGGAGGGCCGAGAGGCTTACCCTGCCCCCAAGCAAGGGGATTATCAGGCCGCGCTCGGTTATGTTGAACTTCTCGTATATGGACACGACCGTGTAGTTGGGGAGGCCCAGCCGCCGGGCCATGTCCCTCACGGCGTCCCACAGGCCGCCCACGGCGTCTATGAGGCCCATGTCGAGGGCACGCCTGGCCGTGAATATGGCGGCGGTCTCGAGCTCCTCGAGGGGCGCCCTAAGCCTCTCCCCCCTGCTCCCGGCCACCACCCCCACGAAGTTGGCCCTGGTCTCCTCTATAGCGTCGTACAGCTCGAAGAGGTCCATCCCGTAGTACTTGAGGGGGCCCGTGGTGTAGATGACGTCGGGGACGTCCATGAGGTATATGTCGGGGAGTATGAAGGCGAGGACGCCGATGCTCCCGACGAGCGCAGACGGCGTCGCGTACACCCTCTCGGCGGCCATGGCGGTGTAGTACGCACCTGAGGTGCCCATGCCGACTATGACGGCGTACCTGGTCCTGTTGAGGCCGCTGAGCGCAGTGTAGAGGGCCTCAGTGGCCCCAACCGTGCCGCCGGGGCTGTCTATGAGTATTATCACCCCGGCGGTCCTCTCGTCCGTGTCCAGCTTGGCTATGTAGGGGACCAGGTCCTGCACCCAGAACTCGTATATGGGCCTGTCCACGGGCACCACCACTATCTCGTACCTGAACTCCTCCCTGGCCGCCTCCCTCACAGTCCTGTTCACCTCCTCGAGGCCCCTCCTCACCTCGTCCAGGCCCCGCCTAACCCCATCCACGGCGCCCCTCACCTCGTCCAAGCCCTCCCTGAGCCCCTCGACGGCCCGCGAGAGGCCGTCGGCGGTCCTCGATAGCGAGTCCGCCTTCTCGCTTAGCGCGGCCACGCTGAGGGACAGGGCCCACCCCACCAGGAGCGCCGCAACGCCCAGGACAAGCGATATGATGGCTATGCCGAGAACGGTCCTCTCCATGGAGCGTCGCCTTGGGACCATTATATCTTTTATGTATCGCCGGTGCGTCAGCCATATATAGTGGCGGGGCCCCACGCCCATGAACTTGTGGATGGCCATGGCGGCGCTTGCGGCCGGCGCCCTACTCCTGGCCCTCCTCTGGGCGTACCTGGGGGGCGATGCCGACGGCCTAGTCATGGGCGCGGACAAGGCCGCGTACTGCGCTGGGGACGCAGTCAAGGTGACGATACGTAACGGGGCCAACTCAAAGGCCACGTTCGGCGCGCCCTACGCCATATACAGGTGGGTCGACGGGGAGTGGAGGTACGCCGACGACCTGACCCCAGACGTCTGGATAATGGTGCTCTACGTCCTTGAGCCCGGGCGCAGCTTCACGCAGACGGTCCTCGAGGACGCCCCGCCGGGCAGGTACATGGTGGTCAAGAACGCCACCGTGGGCGACCGCAAGGTGGAGCTGAGGGCCTTCTTCGAGGTGCGGGAATGTTGATAAGGGTGGGCCGCGGGCTTGGCATGGCGAGGATGGTGGTCAGCCTCTCAGTCACCCCGCTGGGCACCGGGGGGACAAGCGTGTCGCGGTACGTGAGGGAGGTCCTGGGAGTCATCAGGGAGATGGGGCTGAGGCACCGCGTGGGGGCCGGCTTCACGGACGTCGAGCTGGACAACTTCGCCGACCTGGCCAGACTCCTAGAGGAGGTGCACGGGCGCCTCGCCGCGATGGGCGTGGCGAGGGTGTCCACCGTGATCAAGGTTGACTATAGGACAGACGCGGAGCTGAGCATCGAGGGGAAGATAGACAGGGTCACGTGAGGGCCGTGCTGGATCGGGGCCCACCTGCACAGCCTAAGGACCCACTACGGCCATGCAGGGGAACCCCGCGTTTCCCATCCAACATCGTGCGGGGCTCACTACGGAGGACGTATTCCTCCGTACCCGGGCACGATCGTCGAGTGGCTTGGACGTGAGGGGCGAGCCGAACGGCATCGCTAGAACGATGCAACGAGTTGATGGTACGTGGCCCAGCTACGTGCGGGAGCCCTACACGTGGAGGGTCAGCAGCCAGCCTCCTTAAGGAGCCCCCTAAGGTAATCGGGCGCCTTACGGACACCGAAGTAATAGTGGCCAACCAGCCCAATCCCCCAGCCGATCAACGGCCACTGGAACCAGAGCACCCCCGGCGTCAACAGTAGGTTGGCAAACACCAGCACGGCGTTGACCACTATATAGGCAAGCACGTTGACCCTAAAGCCCCTCCACACATCCCTAACATACAACCTGGCAAACACATCGAAACACCTATCCATATCCCCCCTAAAGTACAACTTAATAAACATTATGAATAGTGGAAACCTACGACAAGTACAACGCCTCTAAACGAAGCGGTTCCAATTGCCCGACATGACTGCTCGCTGGCTGCGTGATGGGCCTACGAGAGACGCGTTCTCCTAGAAGCCGAGGAGCCGCGGCAGCACCTGTTGGCCTTGGCCACAGCTATGTCGCACCTGTTCAGGGTGCCCAGGACGGCGGATACGGCGTGCCTGAGGCGGGGACCCGCCCTTGTCAGGGTATCCACAACGTTGCCGAAACATATGTCGCTCCTTATCTCACTCCTCACAGCCTCAACGACGCGGTCCCTGAGCGAGCGGCCCAGGGACGATGCCGGAGTCCACGGGCCGAGTGCCCCCTCCACGTCGTCGGGGCACCTAGCGGCGAACTTAACACCGTTGATCCTCCTTCTGAGCCGCTTGTGCGAGTAATGGTGCAGCGCTATCGCGGCCAGCACCGCCTTGCACAGGCAGCCCACGCCCCCCTCGCAGTCCAACCTGCAACTATCAACGAGGCCAGCGCTCCTGAACGCCCTGTACGCGACCGCGACCGACCTGACCTCGTGCAGGGGGAAGTAGCCCTCGTCCCCATACACCTCGTCGGCCTTCCCCACGTCGTG
>JALWZH010000147.1 GCA_027002815.1 Thermoproteales archaeon
CCAAGGAACCTCATGCCCATCTCTAGTCGTACCTTCACAGCGGCCACGTCAGGCCTCACAGAGTGTTTCTGGGCTATGTCCCGCACAACGTCGCCCATGGATATCAGCGGGTACCCCATCTCGCCTATAATCCTCGAGACAAAGGTCTTGCCGCTTCCCGGCAGACCGCCCACGGCAAGTATCACCATGTGGTTGAGGACATGAGGGCCCTTAAATAGCTTAGACGCGTTCCGACCTTGAATCCCCTCGAAGAGAAGTGCGTGGCCCACGCGTCGTGGCCGGTCCCCCTCACAATCTCCAGCACAAGGCCTAGGGGGGGCTCCCGCCCGTCAACGGCAACTTCATGTGTCATATAGTATAAGGGGGGCGCCATGTATTCACAGTAGAGGGTCTCCAGCAGTCGGCGCTGTTTCTGATAGGGCCCCGCGGCCTCTTCCAAGGCGATTCCGGCGAACTCCACATCGCCTAGCTTGCCCACCCATATGGGCCCCATGTCGCCCCTCGGGGCCTTCGGATATCCCACAACGACGCCCCTCTCTCCACCGCTGTGATACGCATACCCTAAGTTGTCCATCGCGTCTTTCGCGCTGGTCACGTCCTTGTACACGAGTACGCATATCCTATAATAATGGCCGTCCCAAAAGGACAGCATGGGCTCTATCCCAGCGTCGAGTGCTGCCGCCTGTCTAGCCACCGCGGCTAGGAGCACCCTTAGGCCCAACTCCCTGGAGAAGGGAACCCTGGCCACGTACGCCCCGTACCGGCTCAAGCACTTCCTAGGGTAGTTCCCCATGAGCACGGCCAGGTCCGTTGCAGTTGCGCATAGCATGCCGCCATGTCTAACGGCCGTTATAGCCGCGGGAAGAAACGGCATTGGGGTGCCGAAGGGGTCCACGTCGACCACGTCGCACGTGTCCCAGAGCTCGGCCATAAGCGACACGGCGTCCCTACGATGAACCTCGACCACGTCGCTGACCCCGTTAAGCTCAACGTTGGCCTTCATAAGGCGGTATGCCTGCCAGTTCGCGTCGTTGGCTATGATCCTAGAGGCATGGGGAACCTCAAGCGAGTACCTTATGCTCCTCACCCCGGTCCCGGCCAGCGGCTCGCATATGGTCATGCCCCTACCCAGCAGTCTCCCGTACGATCTGAGGACCAGCACGGAGATTGTCCTATTACGTTCCATACGTGGATTATAGAAAACAGGCGCCTTCGAGGGGTCCCCCTCAAGGGCCTCCTCTGGCACAAGGATCCTGGCGTGTCCCTCCCTAGCCTCTACTAGCCTCATTACCCGATATCTCCACTAGCTGGACGCCAATGGCGTCGGCGAATTCCCTTGTCTCCTCGTCGCGGCGCGTGGACAGGAATATGGGCTTGCCCCTTTGTAGGTATATGGCGTCCATGTGCCCCTTCTCTATCCTCAGGACTCTGTCTCCATCCTCTACAATGTCCCCAAACATTATCCTGCCCTTGCTTGCCCTCTCGGAGAGTTCACCGTCGTTTATGTGGGCCGAAAACACGTCATAACGTTCCAACACTTCGTCTCCAAACAAGTCGAGCAGTTTGCGCGCGACCTTTTCGCCGACGTCCATCTTGCCGTGCTCGTAGGCGTACACGGCGTTCCTCGAGACGGACAGTGCCGTGGCTAGGTCCCCCAGGCTCATGCCCTTCTCCTCCCTCCTAGTCCTAAGCACATCGCTCCTTACACTGGCTATGTACTTGCCCCGGACCAGTCTAAATCTCGGCATCTCGCCGTTGAGCGCGTCCCTGAAGGTGGACAGGGAGATCACGCTTATTCCCCCCTTCTCGTACACTATGCCCTGTCTAAGGGGATGATCGCTGACGAACTGGGATATAGCTAGGGGGGAAGCCTCACAGTAGTGGGAAATCAGCTTTAGGTCAACCACGTTTTCCTGGGAAATGTCGCCCACGCTCCTGGCAACCTTCACTATTATCTTCCTGTCGTCTGGGGCCCTTACGACTAGCGTGTATGAATAGTTACGCTCAGTCAAGAACACCACTTCTCCCCCTTCCCTCTCGACTATTCTGATCGTAAGGCTTGCCAAGTGCCGCTGGGGCTCCACGGCAATTATACGCTGACGATTATATAAAAACCTTACCCCATGGGGCCCAGAATACCGCTGGTTTCCTCAAGCCCTCCTGCCCACGACCATTGCGTGCGCCACGTCGTAAGGCTCCAAGTGCACGATGTCCACTATTTCGAAGCCCCTTTCCTTGAGGTGGTCTATTTCACGTCTAAAGGTTTCACTGGGCTCCTGGGTCACGTCTATAGACATGGCCTTAATCACGAGCATGACGTGGCCTCCGCGTTTTAGGTAGAAATCGGCGTTGTCGGCCAGCAGCTTGGCCTGCGCAGGCTGTGCCACATCTATGTACACGACGTCCACCCCCTTGACATACATGGCGTACTGCTGGGGGAACCTCGCGTCGCCCAGTATAGGGACAAGGTTCCTACGTCCCTGATCCACGAGCTTCTCCATGAACTCCCTGAAGACCCGTGGGGAAAATTCCACCGAGTATATGACGCCGCTCTGCCCAACTATGTCGCTTATATGGCTAGGCGTTGTGCCCGAGGCAGCGCCAAGGTACAACATATGAGTCCCCTCGCCTATCGGCATTTCCTTAAGGCCGTTAAGTATGGCAGCGGCGAGCTTGGACCTGTAGGGATTCCAAACCCTGTACTCCGCATCGTCCACCTTAACCAGCTGCTCCCCATAGACCCTTCTGCCCGGCGTTAGGTTCCTCGTTGCAAGGCGCTCCGTCCCGTCCTCGAACCTCAGGTAGTACACGTGCCTAAAGGCCTCGTGGGGCCTCACCTCAACGACCTGCAGATATGCCATGGGTTGCCCTTAGGGGGACACGCTTTTATCTTTTCTCCCTTCTCTCGGGCCTGCCGCCCGATCGCGGCGGGCGTGGGGAACGCGCCGGCCTCTCTGGCCTTCTTTGAGGCTGGGCAGGCGGCTGTTTGGGAGGGGGCTTCGCGTATAGGGTCTTCACTTCCTGTATCCTCTTCATGAGCTCCTCCTTTAGTCTGGGCGCTATGAAGTTGCCTGTAAAGGCGTCTGCCTTGGCTGCTATGGCCAGCTTGGCGGCCAAAGCCCTGGCTATCTTCCCCCTCTGCCACCTAGGCGCCCTGAAGATTTCCGGGAACTGGAATATTATGCCGTGTTTGGGAGGCTTGCCCCCGGTCCTCAGCGCCCTGAAGAGCGCCTTCTCGGCCCCAAGCACCTGTATCGTGGACGCGGGAAGCATGGCCAGCTTCATGAGGCCGCCCGCCAGTTTCACGAGCCTAGCGCCGAGCAA
>JALWZH010000148.1 GCA_027002815.1 Thermoproteales archaeon
ATTACGATTAGGCCGGCAACCCTCTTGATTACGGGCATGGCGTTGTACGTGTACTGCAACAATTTCTGGCTACCGGTAACGAGGAGCGTCGAGAACAAAGTCATCATTGCGCCCATACCGATCACGTAGGACGCCACCGTGGCCACAGCCCCCTCAAGGGAGCCCAGCGAGGCAGCTTGAAGCGTCACATAGATGAATATGGGCGAGGTACAGCTGAGGGAGGCCACCGCGTATGCTATCCCGAAGAGGAGGAACGATCGCGGTCCCCTTGAGGAAATATGGGCTGCCAGGTCCACCCGGACGCCTATGCTGGGAGACCTACCAAGAAGCAGGAGGACCCCAAGACCAACAATGGCGAAGCCCACTGCAGCTGCCATCCACGGCACGTACCTCAACAGCCATGAACCTAGGGCCGAAATCGCTATGCCCGCGGTGCCGAACACCAGCATGAAGCCGATCGTAGATATGAGGCCCAGGAGGGCCCCCCTGGCTAGAGCACTTGTCCATGACCCGCCTACATGTTGGGCCGAGCCTATGAAATACGAGACGTATGCGGGTAAAACCGCTATGCCGCATGGATTTACAAAGGCCACAGCACCAGCAGTCAGGGAAAACGCAAGTAATGTTGGGTCTGTAGGCATCTCGTTACGCGGAACGTATAGCAGACGACATGTCCTCGTACGATGCGCTGGGGATACCCCTGTATATTATCCTTCCACGGGGATCCAGCAGTACTACCCCCATTTCTATGATGTTGTACTTGACGCCGAGCCCCATGCGATCCACGGCGTACAGCCATTGAGGCAGACCATTCGAGGCCATGAAGCTCTTTAGGTCCTCCTCGACGCCCTCGTAATCCAACAAGGTTATCGCTATGACCACCAGGTCGTCGCCGAGGTCCATCTGAAGCTTCTTGAGCTCCCTGGCCTGAGAGGCGCATATGGGGCAGCCCTGGGGAACCATGAACCAGACTGCCACATACTTACCGCGGAAGTCGGAAAGCGATACTGTTTCGCCGCTTATAGTGGTCACCATGAAAGAGGGGGCGAATTGGCCGACCATGTACCCAACCTGCATCATTTCCTCTTTGACTTCTTTTTTGACTTCTTTGACTTCCTCCTCACGGCTCTCTGGGGCCCCGCCGCCTCCCCCCATCATCATTATCGTTATTGCGATGATGACGACCAAGACCAGCACCGCCACTACGGCCAACCTCATGGTTCTCCTTAATCTCGTCTCGAGTTAAACAGAATTTTGGGAAATCTCACCAAAGTTTTCCCAAATTTCTCGGCGCTGTGGCCGCGCATGTACACAGCCATTAGGCTCTTTCGAAGGGACGCGGCTGGGCCTAACGGGCGGCGTTCCTGGGGCCAGTCAACGCTTGACTGGAGGCAGCTACCAAGGCTCCACGTGCATCTTGGGCCCCTTTTTGAAGGCCTCGGCGAGCTCCATGGCCAGGGACGGATGGAGCACGAGGGGCGTCGAGGTGTCGGCCGAGATCCTTCGTATACGGTAGTCCATGTCTGGGGTGTCCCCAGCCGTGATGACTATGTCTATGCGTCCGCCCTTCAACGCGTCTATCAGCCTGTCCATGCCCAAGCTATCTGGGTCCATGACATCTAGGTGCCCCAAGGCGGACCTAACCTTCTCTATGTCCTTCCTATACGCATCGTCGTACGTATATACCAGGGCGTTTCTACGTGGGATCTTGTTCGGGGTAGCGGAAAGCCAGCTCTTTAGCAGCGCATCGTGGAAATCGGAGCTGAACGACGCCACTTCGCCGGTGCTGTACATGACGGGGCCGAGGCGAGGATAGGCCCCCCTTAGACGGCTCCAGGAGAACTGCGGCGACTTGACCCACCACTTGCTTGGCGTCAGGACGACTAGGTCATCGTCCACCTTGAGCCTCTCCTCGGTCAACACGTCTGCCACGAGGTCCATGTAGTTGACCCCCGTCGCCTTGCTGACTAGGGGCATGGAGCGGCTGACCCTTAGGTTGGCCTCCACCACATATACGTCGTCGGCAACTATGAACTGGACATTTAGGGGTCCCCTCACCTCCAGCTCCCTGGCTATAACGTGCGTTATCTCGAGCATTTTCCCTAGCTGGGACCTAGTCAATTTCCTTGGGGGAAGCACCATGGTGGAGTCGCCGCTGTGAACGCCGGGCGGTTCCACATGCTCTATAGGCGTAGCTACCAGCGCCCTTCCGTCCGACACGGCATCTATCTCTGCCTCTATGCCCCAGGGCATGTACCGGGACACAACTACGGGGTACCTCTCGCCAACCACTGCTGCCCTCCTCAGGAAGTCCACTAGCTGGGTCTCGTTGTGGGCCACTGCCATGTACGTTCCCCCAAGCACGTAGCTGGGCCTAACTAGGACTGGGTACCCCATAGACTCTGCCAACTTGATCGCCTCGCCCATATCCCTGGCGTAGTACCACTCGGGCTGAGGTATGCCCAGCTCGTCCAGGAACTCGGAAAAGCTGTTCCTACTCTCGCCCACATCCACTGACCGGGCCCTGGTACCCCCAATCCTGACGCCCCTCTGCTCCAATAGCGTGTACAGCCTTTGACCGATCTGACCGCCCGCATATAATATCACAGTGGGTCCTCCCTCCTTAACGGATATGTCAACGATCCTCTCCAGGGAGATCTCGTCGAAGTAAAGTCGGTCCACTAGGTCCCAATCCGTCGAGACGGTCTCTGGATTATAGTTGAGTATGGCGACCCTATACCCCCTCCTCCTGAGGGCCAGGGCCATGTTGACCGTGGACCAGTCGAACTCGACGCTGACCCCGATCCTAAACACGCCGGCGCCAACCACAAGGAAGTCGGTGCCGGGGGACACGTCGTCGTACTCCCCGCCGTACGTCATGTACAGGTAGTTGGTCGAGGCCTCCCACTCCCCCGCAAGCGTGTCGATCCTTTTTATTGCGGGCATCCTACTGGTATAGGACTCGCCGGCTATTTCCGATATCTGGGCGCGCGTGAAGCCCAGCACCAGGGCCTCCTCTACGATGTCCTCCCTTTGGCCGTTGCTACGCAAAGCCAGGTATAGGTCCACCACCCTCTTGATTGCGTTGAGGAAAAACCTGTCCACCTTGGTGATGTTATGTATCTCGTCCACGGTGACGCCGAGCTCCATGGCCCTCGCGGCGTAGATGGGCCAGTACGGCTCGCGGCTGCGTAAGGCCTCCAAGGCACGTTCCTTGGACGTGGACTGGTATATCCGGCCGCCCACCAGGCCGGGCTCCCCAATGTCTAACATCCTGATCGCTTTTTGCCACGCCTCCTCCAACGTCCTCCCAATGCCCATGACCTCCCCTATGGACATCATCTCTGGGCCCAGCCCCTCCCTGATGCCGAACCTGTCGTTTTCCCAGCGGGGGTGTTTTACCACTATATAGTCAAGGCTGGGCTCAAACGCGGCCACGGTACGGCGCGTCACCTGGTTGACCACCTCGTCGAGTCTGTAGCCAAGGGCAAGCTTGGCCGCTATATAGGCAAGGGGATATCCTGACGCCTTGCTGGCCAACGCGCTTGACCTCGACATACGTGGGTTCGTCTCGATCACGTACTGTTCCGGCCCACCATAGTTCACAGCCAACT
The DNA here is from genome assembly GCA_027002815.1 of Thermoproteales archaeon. Classification (GTDB taxonomy): domain Archaea; phylum Thermoproteota; class Thermoprotei; order Thermoproteales; family Thermoproteaceae; genus WANN01. Next base: position 3,615 of record JALWZH010000148.1, read on the forward strand.
GCACGTTGCCCTCGCCGATAAGCCCGATGGCGTCTGCTACGCCCATTGAGAGGAGGCGGCCCCACTGGTACTCTTCGTCGGTAAGCGTCTGGCATGGCGCAACCACTATTGAATCGCCAGTGTGGACGCCCATGGGGTCGACATTCTCCATGCACACAACGGCGGCCTTATTGCCATGGGAGTCCCTCACAACCTCGAACTCTACTTCCTTCCACCCGTCGAGGTATTTCTCCACTAGCACCTCCTTTATGCCGGACTGGGCAAACGCCTTGTAGATCCTCGACTGGAGCTCCTCCCTGCTATATGCAACGAAGGCGCCCGCACCGCCCAAATTGAAGCTGACCCTGACCATGACGGGGAAGCCCATGGACAGGGCCGCCTCAAGGGCCTTGTCCGGATCCCGGACAGCTACGCTGGGGGGCATAGGTATGCCGGCCTTCTCCATGGCCTTCCTAAAACGGTCCCTCGAGAGCGCGGTCCTGATGCCCTCAATGGGCGTTCCAAGCACCTTTACCCCATACCTGTCCAGCACCCCCCTATCGTTGAGCTCGACGCAGAGCGATAGAGCGGTCTGGCCCCCAAAGCCGCACACAATTGCGTCTGGCCTCTCCCTCTCGATAACGAGCTCCGCGAATTCCGGGGACAAGGGGAGGAAGTATACCTTGTCTGCAAGGACCTTGGACGTCTGTATGGTGGCCACATTGGGATTCATAAGCACTGTGCCTATGCCCTCCTCCCGAAACGCCTTAAGCGCCTGCGACCCCGAGTAGTCGAACTCGGCCGCCTCGGCGACCTTTATGGCTCCGCTCCCCAACACGAGGACGTTTTTGATCATTGGACGCGCCCTTTCTCAACCACCTTAAGAAACTTATCGAAGAGCCACCGGGTATCCCAGGGACCCGGGCTGGCCTCCGGGTGAAACTGCGCCGTTATTATGGGATAACGCTCGTGGTATATACCCTCAATAGTTCCGTCGTCTGGCTGCACCGCCCAGACCTTTACGCCCCCCGCGGTGCCGGGGAAACGCACAGCGTAGCCGTGATTGTGCGTCGTTATATATACTTTGCCCGTAAGCGCCACGTCCCTCACAGGCTTGTTTGTGGCCCTGTGGCCGTACTTCAGCTTGTACACCTCTGCGCCAAGCGCCATGGAGACCACTTGGTGGCCGAGGCATATGCCCATGATTGGCAACCTATACTCCACGGCACTCCATACGGCCTCCGTCAAGGCCGACAACAGTTTCGGGTTGCCTGGACCATTGCTGAACAGCACAGCGTCGCACTCGAACGCCTTTTCCCAGTCCAAGCACGGGACTAGGCGCACCTTGGCGCCCCTCTTAAGGAGCTCCCTCACGATGCTCTTCTTAACCCCACAGTCGACCACGCCCACGCAGGTCTTGCCCTCGCCGTACTCGATCACGCGCCGTGTGGACACGGCCCTGACGTAATCCACCTCGTCATATCTGGGCGACCTACGTATGGCCTCCAGAAGGCGTTCCGGGTCCTCGTTTCCTATAGCGCCCATCATGACGCCGTGTTCCCTCAACTTTACTACGAGGTGCCTGGTGTCCACCCTTGATATGCCGGGTACGCCGTTGGCCCTAAGCCACTCGTCAAGCGACATGATCGACTTGTAGTGGCTTGGCCTCGTGTTTTCGAACACCACGACCCCCTCTACTGTTATGCCATCAGACTCCATCTGGTCCTCGGACACGCCGTAATTGCCTATCAGGGGGTGCGTGAACACCAGTATCTGCCCCTTATATGAGGGGTCTGTGAGGGCTTGCGGATAGCCGACCACGGCGGTCGTGAACACGACCTCCCCAACAGCGGGCTTGTCCGCACCGAACAATCTTCCCCTGAACACTGTGCCGTCCTCAAGCGCTAGGTACCCCATGTTCGCCCCTGCATGCACCACTATAAAATATGGGTTTTTAGTTGTGACGGGGCCGGGCTGAACATGCTCTGCGACCGGTGGGCGCTTGGCACAACATGGACCGTCAGACCGCGCTTGTCGGTGCCCGGCCCATATTTTCCGCGCCAATGCATTTAGGCCTTTGAGACGTTAGAATTTCCTTGGCCCATTACATTTCCGCGGCATCGTAGCCCTGCAATGTCGTTATGAGGCCACTACATTGCGGGCGAAAAAATGATATTAATGTCATGGGGTCTGCCCATTCATGGGCATGTCCCGTTCCAGCCAGCCTAGGAAACAACGAAAAGCGTACTTCAACGCGCCCCTGCACATACGCCGCAAGTACCTAACAGCGCCCCTCTCCAGCGAACTGAGGAGGCAATACGGGATAAAAAGGCTCCCAGTTAGGACAGGTGACACAGTGCTTGTGGTCCGCGGCGACTTCAAGGGCACGCGGGGCAAGGTGGTCAAGGTGGACCTCAGAAGGGCACGTATACATGTGGAAGGCGTTACAAGGAACAACAGTAGGGGGGAAACCGTGTATTATCCGATCCACCCCTCCAAGGTCATGATTGTAGAGCTCGACACAAGCGACAAGAGGAGGATGGAGAAGGTGGAGAAGGCCAGGGCGGGCCAGTAGTACACTATCCTAATGCTGCACATAATTGAGGGGGAATACCCTACGCCTAAAAGGGCAACTTACCTCGACACAGCGTCGGTTGGCCTAACGCCCCGTAGCGCGGTTGAGCATGTTAGGCGTATGGTGGAACTTATCTACGAGGACCCATCCCATGTAGGTGATGCGCACAAGTACGCTATGCGTGTCAAGGAGGCGTTTGCTGAACTGGTGGGGGCAAGGCCGGACGACGTGGCTGTGGTTGGAGGTGGGACCCTAGAGGGCATATGGAAGGCCTTACAGGCCATTGGATGTGGTGGGGGATCGGTAGTCACGACCGACCTGGAATATGCGGGACTGTTGGCGCTGCTGGAGTACTGGACCGCTCACTGCGGCCTCGAGTTGAGGATTGCGAGGCATGTTGGGGGCAGGGTCCCACTTGACGAGTTCAGGCGTCTGATCGACGAAAAGACGCATGCCGTGGTCGTCAGTTCGGTCCAGTGGGTCAATGGACATCGCCTCGACGTGAGGGCGCTGGGGGAAATGACACAGCGCAGCGGCGCATACCTCGTCGTGGACGGCATACAAGAGGCGGGGGCCATAAGGCCCGAGCTAAGGCACGTAGATTTCTACGTGGCCGGTACCCATAAATGGCTGATCTCCCCCTTCGGCCTGGCCCTCGCCTACGTGGGCAAGAGGGTGGCCGAGCTTGTGGGTCCAACCGGAATGAACAACGTGGACGTACCCATGAAGCTTCACAAATACCTGGCGTTTCCCCATAAAGGGCCTAGGAACCTCATGGCAAGTCTTCCCAGAGGTGCCCGGCGGTTCGATCCCCCTGGCATGTGGCCCGTACTGGCGCTTGCAGGCGCATCGGCGTCTCTGGAAGTTCTGCGCCGCCTAGGCATAGGACGCGTGGAAGGACACGTCAGGAGGTTGGCATCGTTGCTGGTGGAGGGGCTGATGGACGTAGGGGGGATCACGGTGCTTGGAGGGTCAGGGGAGAGCGGCATAGTGACGTTCACGGCGGGAAACGATGAGCGACTGGTGAGGCGGCTTGCTGAGGGGGGCATAGCGGTGTCGCTGAGGGGGATGTCTGGGCTGCAGGGCGTGAGGGCATCCACGCATATCTACAATGACGAGGGGTCCGTGGAACGCCTATTGGAGGCCGTGAGGGGCGCCTTAAGGGGCTAGTCGTAGATGTAGAGGCCGTGGTACTCGCTGTAGCGCCTAACCAAGGGCCGCTCGGTTGGCACCGCGAAGAGTTCCAGGTTGAATACTGTGGCCCTCATGAGGTGACCGCCGTAGGCCTTCCCATCGCGGTCGGACAGCACAACGTGTATGTGCGCTACAGGCGCCCCGTCCCTCTCGGCTAGGTTGCCTATCAGCGAGGCCACCTCCATGGGCCTATCCACCCTCACCTCAACAAACCTTTTCTCGGACTGGTCGTACCATGCCACCACGGCGTCTCTAAATGCCCCGAGACCGTACAGGAACGCGTACCTTATCCCCCTTCTGGGCAGCTCATTGGTCACGTATGCCATCAACTCCACCTCTGGGGGAACCCTTAGGCTTAACATGGCCCCATTACCGCGATGATAAATATGCTTTACCACAGCCAAACCCGGAGCGGGGACCCACATTAAGATTTAAAGTGGTAGAGGGTTACATGGGGCGGTTCTCCAGGCTCATGGTAACCGCGTTCATGTTCGCGTTGGGTCTCGCAGTGATGCTGCTCGGCTCACAGTCGGCGTTGGGGAACGGCGAGCCAAGCGCTACGTATATCCTCTTACTTGGGGCGGCCCTAACGTTGGCAGGCGCGCTGGCGCTTTCAATGGCATTTCTCTCGTACGTTATAGAAAGGGGAACACGATGACCATAGATAGGGCAAATATCCAACGCGTTATGAGGGGACAAATGTGTTATGGGGCCTATACGCCCTTTTCCTCCCTCCTGTAGGTCCTGGCCAAGTACTTTGGCGCTACCTGCCTCTTCGCGAGGGCGCTGGCCAACGACAGGAGGGCCACCACCCCTATGTAGGGCAACGCGTTGAGCAGGTACCTCGATACGGGCACCTCCAACTGAAGCACATACGGCAGTACCACTAGCACGGTGAATATATAGGTCATGGGGAGCGCCGCCAGGGGGCTCCACATGGACAGCATGGCGATGCTGACCGAAAGTATGCCGGTTCCCCTCGTTATGCCCTCAGCGAGGTATCCCGTGTAGAGGACCGTGTACATGGCGCCTCCAAGCCCCGCCATAACGCCCTCTATAAACGTGGCGAGGTGGCGTACGGCTGGGACGCTGATCCCCATAAGCTCCGCTGCATAGGGATTGTCGCCGGACGCCCTAATAGCCAGTCCTATCCTGGAACGATACATGAGCATTATAGGTATGGACGCCGCTGGAGCTGCAAGGAGGACTTCCTTGGGCGGTGAAAAGGGCAGTGCAACGCCAACGTACGGCTTGCCAACGATGCTCGCAATGCCGTTGCCCACGAAGATCAGGGCTATGCCCACCACTATCTGGTTAAGGGTTAGGGATACTGATAAGAGGGAAAAAGCCATGTTGAACGCGATTCCAGCCGCCAGGCCTGCGAGGAGGCCGGCCCACGGATTGTGGAAGAGGTAGGCCGCTATGTATGCCACGGTGGCGCTCACCGCCACGGTCCCCTCAATGCCTAGGTTCAGGTTGCCTGCCCTCTGGTTGACCAGTGCCCCTAGCACTATCAAGAGGAGGGGCCCCCCAGTGTACAGGACTAGGTCTATCATGGCAACGGCGTTGGGCTCATAGCACGATTCTTATCCTATACCTATATACCAATATCCCGACCAGCACGCCCACAATTATCATCCCCATAGCCGCATACGCCAGCGCCGTAGGCACGCCGTAGCCGACCCGGAGCCCATCTATGCCCACGTACGTCAGCGCCACGAAGGCCGAGGACGCCAGCACCCATAACGGTTTCAGGAAGCCAAGCCAGGAGGCAGCTATGCCTATATAGCCGTAGCCCGGGGAAAAGCCCGGCTGTAGGAATCCTTGAAACGCCGCTAACTCCAGCGCGCCCCCTATGCCGGCCAACGTGCCGGAAATCGACGATGCGAGAATGGTAGTCCTAGCTATGTCTATGCCCGCGTACCTTGCCACCTCGACACCGTCGCCCATGACCTTGAACGAGAGGCCCAGTCCCGTATAGTTCAACAGTACGTGGACCGCAACAGCAAGCGCCACTACGGCGCCAGCTGCTGCCAAGGGATCCACAGTGCTGGGCACCGGGTACGTGTATGGGAACCCCTTGACCGACGGATCGCGCAGGGCCCCATAGGACACGTAGTACAGTAATTGGAGTGCTACAAGGTTCATCATGAATGTGGTTACGGCCTCGTTGGCGCCTGTATAGCCCCTCAGCACGCCCGTTATTCCGCCCCACGCCGCTCCTGCAAGTGCGCCGGCCATTACCCCCACAAGCGTGCTGCCGCTTATGAGGCTTGCCCAGAGACACGTTATGGCGCCCATCAACAACTGGCCCTCCATGCCTATGTTCCAATAACCCGCCCTGTAGGCCAAGGCGCCTGCAATCCCCGAAAGTGCCACGGGCACGAACACCAGGAGGACTTGCCCCGGCCTCTCAAGCGCCGCTATGTACATGTCCGGCAGGGCCTCCACGCTCCCAGAAACGAGGAGTACCACGAACGCTATAAGCGACAACACCGAGAGCGCGGCTACGAGCCCGCTAGTAGGCGACGGCCTCTCCCTCGGCGACACCACGACCGAAAAGGCCCACATGGGACCTGCCATACGCCGTCTTCAAAAAGATTCGCGTTGAGTCATTCAGTTTGCGTCGGCCATCGCCGCTGCAACCCTCTCCAAGGGCGTGCCCGGCCCATACTCGCCTACTATCCTGCCGCCCCTCATGACCAGTATCCTGTCGCTGATAGATGCAAGCTCGTTCACGTCCTCGGAGCTGAATATTATGGAGCCTCCGCCCCCCTTTATGGCCTGGAAGATGGAGTAGAGCCTCATGCTGGTCTCGTAGTCCAGTCCGCGGGTCGGATATATAGCCACGAGCACCTTAGGCCTCAAGTGCAGAGCCTCCCTTCCAACCACAACCTTCTGCATGTTGCCCCCAGAGAGGCGGCCGACCGGGGTTTCCGGTGAAGGCGCCTCTATGTCCAGCCTACTCATGATTTCAAGGGCGGTCCTACGTAGGTCGCCCCATCTGATTATGGGGGGCCTACTCCTCATTACGAGGTTCTCCACTATAGTGAGGGACTTCGCCACCGCCAGTTCCCTGTCCTCGGGGATGAAGGACACCCCCATCTCCACGAACTTGCTTGTGGGCTTCCCAGTAAGATCGACGCCGTCCACCACTATGGTACCCCTATTGGGGCGCCTATAGCCGCCAAGCACCTCAAGCAGCTCCCTCTGGCCGTTGCCCACAACCCCCGCTATGCCGACTATTTCCCCGCCATACACGTCCAGGTCTATCCCCTTAACCGTCCCATCCACATGTATACCCCGCACCGAAAGCACGAGCTTCCCCTTGCTCGTCTTGGCGCGCCCAGGCACCTCCACGAGTTTCCCGAACATGGCTCTGACAAGCACCTCGGCAGTCGCCTCCCTGGCCAAGTACTGGCCG
>JALWZH010000149.1 GCA_027002815.1 Thermoproteales archaeon
GCCCCCACGGGCCCCCCAGATGCCTCAGCCACAGCAGAGGCAGGCGAGGCAGCTCGTCCCGCAACAGGCAACGGTGGCTAGGGAGGGGTCCAACAACTACCTGGTCTTCATAGGCGTGCCGCTCGCACTCGTCGCAGCTATGATGGCCATATTGACCGCGCTCCTCGGCGTGGGCGGCGCCGCGAGCCCCGTCATGTTCTCGCTGGCCATTGCTGTGACCAATGCGGCGCTCGTCGTGGTGCTCCTCGCCGTGTGGAGGCTCCTCAAGACTGTGAGTAGAAGGTAGCCGCTATCCTGGCCAGGTCCTCGCCGTTGTCCACGACCACGATCCTCCCCCCCTCGAACACCTTGAGGTAGCCCCTCAACGGCTCCTCCAGGTAGCGCCTGTCCATGAGCATCACCATGCCCCTATCCTCTGGGCCCCTGAAAAGCCTGCCAATGGCCTGCCCCACCTTCACGGCGGCGCTGTAGGGATAGGCGAGGGACCACGCCCTGCCGCGCCCAACGCGCCTGGCCAGGGCATCCACATATGCCTTTAAGTAGTCCGAGGGCTCAGGGTACGGGACCCCGACTACAGCCACGGCAGCCAGGGTGTTGGTCCCCCTGTCGTCCAGGTACTCGACGCCCTCGGTGAGCTTTCCCCCGGCTACCCCGAGCACCATGTACTTGCTGTGAGCCACATGTATGCGCAGCCCCTCCATGTCCGTGTCGGCCCTCTCCATCACGTAGGGCACGCCCTGGAGGTCCATGTACTTGCGGACGCCGCGCATGAAGTCGTACGAGGGGAACACGGCCAAGAGGCCCCCCCTTGGCAGGGCCTCGTACGTGGCCAGGAGCCTCGACGCGTACTCCGCGTATAAGGACTCGGAGCGCTCCGAGAAGCGCGACGTCAGGGATACGTCTACAACGACCATGTAGTTTCTCGGCTGCACGTACTCGGAGAAGTCGATCCTCAGAGCCGAGTGGGGCCTCTCGATACCCAGCATGGCCCCCAGAGCTTCAGGGTCAGGCAGGGTGCCGCTCATCATAACCACCCCCCTGGCACGGGCAAGGGGGCCCGCAGCCACCGTGGCCGGGTCAAGCAGCCTGACGGACAGGGCGGTCGACCCCTCAATACTCTCGACGAAAACCCCATACGTGGACGGGTACCTCACCAGCCTGTTGTAGAAGTCCACTACCCTTCGCAGAGCCGTGTATGGGACGTATCGCTGGTCGGCGACGGACCTCAACGCGTCGTTGAGCTCGTCTATGCCCTCGAAGAGCTCTAGCGCCTCTCCCCTCTCCAGCCTGCCCCTGCCGCGCAACGCGGCCATGCCGCGCAGGAGCGCCCTGAGGGCGCGCGCCGCGCCTCCTGCGTTCAATTCCCGGGCCTCGCGGAGGGCCCTCCTCACGTGGTGCTCCCTCAGCTCGGCGGAGTTTATGCTCGATATGGCCTCGGGCAAGCTATGCGCCTCGTCTATCACCAGCACCGCGTCGTCCAACGCCATCCCCATATCCACGGGCACCGCCGAAAAGACGTAGTAATACGACGCAACCACCACGGCGGACTCCCCTACGAGGCCCCTAACAGCCTCGTATGGACACACGCCCCTCGAACAGAGCAGGGTCACGGTTGCGCCGGGCGGCAACGACGTCGCTTGAACCCCTGAGGTCGAGGACGCGTAGTACTCGCAACGTCCCTTAGACACCAGGTACCTACACTCCTCTATGAACTCCTCGTAGGGGAGCTTCTTGAGCCCCACATAGCAGCACATGTCCCTCTTGTTCCTAAGCACCACGAAGGGCACCTCGATGCCCCTCTTCCTCAGCGCGAGGAGCTCCCTCACCGGCGCAAGGGCCTCGTTGCGGGTCCTGACCAGCCACACTATTCTGCCCCCCTCCTCCTCGACGTAGGCCAACGCGCCTGAGAGCGCCGACGTAGTCTTGCCGAGGCCCGTAGGCGCCTCGACAAACGCGGCCCTGCCCATGGACAGGGACTCGTATATGAACGCTGCTATGTCCCTCTGTCTCCTCCTCCACTGCCCGTAGGGGAAATACCTGTCTATGCCCACCTGTGATGGGACGCGCGCCTTCTATTTATCCAGTTTGCCCAGCTTTTCCCGGGCCACCCTCCTCACCTCCTCCGGGTTCGGCGAGCCCAGGACCCTCCTCATCCTAAGCGCCTCGCTGGGTGGGGGAAGCGCGGCGCGGCCCCGACCCACCTCCTCGGCCACGCGGAAGTAGGCGTCCCTGTACGGCACACGTTCCCCCACAGACAGAATCTCCGCCGCGTCGGAAGACGTTATGGGGTACCTCGCCGCCTCCTCGGACATCCTGTCGCACCTATACACCGCGCCCGAGAGGAAGTCCCTCAACATGTCGACCCCGTCCACGGCTATCCTCATGATCGCCCAGACATGCCTAGTCGCCTCCTGGAGGTCCAGGCTGTAGCCGCTGCGCAGAGACCTCTGTATTGCAAGGAGGGCCACGTAGTGGCCCAGAGACTCGGCGATGCGCGCGCGTAGGACCTCCAGCGTCACTGGGTTGCGCTTGTGGGGCATTATACTGCTTGTGGCCACGTGCTCTATGGGCGGTTCCACGAAGCCCGTCTGAGGCGAGGACCACGTTATGAGGTCCTCCACGAACCGCGACAATTCCACCAACATGCCTACCACTACGCCGCATGTCAGGTTCGCAAATGCGCGTGACCCAGTGGCGTAGAGCGTGTTCACGACAACGTCTGAGAAGCCCGCCAGCGATGCTAGCCTGTGCCTGTCCAGTGGTACTGTGGTGCCGCTCGCCGCCGCGCTTCCCAGGGGGGACCTATCCACGACGCGCCTGGCCGCCCCCATCACCTCCATGTGGTCCTCGAGGGCCTCCTCCAACGCCAGCATGTAGTGGCCAAGTGTCCCCACCTGGGCCGGCTGCCCATGGGTATATGTTGGCACAACGCAGTCCGCGTACCTCTCGGCCAGCCTAAGCAGCGTCCTCCTGAGCTCGAGCGTCCTCGCAGCCAATTCGTCCAGCCTATCCATTAGCGTGAGCCTGATCGCGGCGGCCACATGGTCGTTACGCGATCTGCCGAGGCCGAGCCAGCCCGCAGCACGGCCCAGCCTATCCATGAGGTGCCTCTCCAACGCCTCGTGTATGTCCTCGCTCTTATACGCGGCCAGTTCGTCCAGGGAGGCCTCCTCGAGGGCCTTGAGGAGCGGACCGCAGTCCTCGGCGAGGCCCAGCTCACAGAGGTGCTCCACATGTGCCCTCAGCACCCTAACCACGTTGGCGGCTATCTCGCGGTCGTCCTCCATGCTCGACGTGTACCTATATACGGCCTCTCCCGTGCCGCCGATTCCCCGCCTATACAGTGCCATTGCCCGACCGGCGCCTTTTAAGGGCCATTAAGCTGTGCAGGGAATGCACGGTGATGAAGCCGCGCGCCTCCTCGGCCGAGAGGTACCAGCCCTTGTCGTAGTCGGCCACCTCGCGGCTGTACGGGCTGTACTCCGATGTGCGGCCCACAACCGCGATGGAGCCGCGGTAAAGCCTCACCCTGACGGTGCCCGTCACGTACCTGTTGAGCATGTGCCCGGCGTTCTGGAGGACTTCGCGTAGCGGCTCGACCCAGAGACCCCTATACACCAGGTCGGCCCAGGTAGGGTCCAGTTGAAGCCACTTGAACCTCAGCTCGTAAGGCGTGAGGACGGCCTTTTCAAGGTCCCTGTGGGCCTCGTAGAGTATGACGGCTGCTGGGGCCTCGTACACCTCCCTCGACTTGAAGCCCACGAGCCTGTTCTCGATGTGGTCGATCCTGCCCACTCCATGGCGCCCCCCCACGCCGTTCAGGACATGTATAACTGACATCGGGTCCATCCTCTCGCCGTTTATGGACGTGGGGACGCCGGCCTCGAAACCCACCTCCACGTATTCGGGCGTGTCGGGGGCCGCGGTGGGGGAGACGGTCCACCTGAACACCTCCTCGGGCGGCTCTGCCCACGGGTCGTCCAACGTACCCCCCTCTATGCTCCTGCTCCACAGGTTGCTGTCAACGCTGTACTGGCCCCTCTTCTCCGGGATGTCCAGGCCGTGCGCCCTCAACAGTTCGAGGCTCTCGGCCCTCGTGAGCCTCCACTCGCGCACCGGCGCCACCAACCTTATGTCGTCGGCTAACGCGCCCAGAGTAACGTCGAACCTGACCTGGTCGTTCCCCTTGCTCGTGCTCCCGTGCGCTATTGCCGCCGCGCCCTCCCTCCTCGCCACCTCTACCATCTTCTCCACTATTAGGGGCCTCGCCAACGCAGTTCCGAGGGGGTACTTGCCCTCGTAGAAGCCGTTCATGACTATTGCAGGCACGACGAACCTGTCTACGAATTCCCTCTTAGCATCGACGGTGTAATGTTTAGATGCGCCGGCCTTATATGCCCTGCGCTCGACCTCCGCGAAGTCCTCCTCCTGGCCCACATCAACGGTTACCGTTATCACCTCGGCGCTGTACTTCTCCCTTAGCCATATGATCGATGCAGTCGTGTCGAGCCCCCCAGAGTAGGCCAACACCACCTTCTCGACGCTCATCCCATCGCCCTACGCCTCGGTATATATTTTTTGGTATGGCGACGGCCGGCGACGCGGGCCTCCCAAAGGGATGGGCGGTCCCGGTCCGAGGGAAAAACCTTAAATATACTCTATATGCTGTGAGACCAATGGGGCCGTTAACATCCGCGAAGTCGGAACGAGGTTGACATACATGTGGAATGTGACGCGCGTAACGGTGCGCCGGCCATGTTGACCCTGGTATATGATGTGATTAGGGAGGAGGAGAAGGCCATAATACGCGAAGCCGAGAGGATGGGCCTTCCCCTGAGGGCTTGGCGGCCCACCGTCCTCGACGTCGAGGAATGCCATGCTGGGGTCCACCTGGTCAGGACTATAAGTCACCTCAAGGCGTCCGTGGTCGCGGGCTTCCTGGAGGGGTGCGGCGCGTTGGTGATAAACCCGCATACGGTGCTCAACGTCACTTGGAACAAGGCCCTTACGCTTAGGGTGCTGGCGAACAGGGGAATACCAATACCGCGCACAAGACTTCTGGTCGACAACGGCCAGGGCATACACGTGGACGGCGAGGTTGTGGTCAAGCCGGTAAGCGGGTCATGGGGCCGCAGGGTGTCCCTGGTCAAGACCGGCGAGGAGATGGCCACCCTGCTCCGCCACTCCGAGGGGCCGCTCCTCGTACAGGAACGGGTTGGCGATGGGACAGACATAAGGATCATAGTGATAAGCGGCGAGGTTGTGGGCGGCATGTTGAGGAGGCCCACTGCGGGCGACTGGAGGAGCAACGTGGCGCGTAACGGCGTGGCCGTGAAGTACGAGGTAGGCGACGAGCTGGCCGAGATGGCGGTGAAGGCGGTGGAGAGCGTCGGCGCGTTCTACGCCGGCGTCGACGTGCTGGTGGACGACGGGAGGTTCGTGGTGAACGAGGTTAACGGCATACCGGAGTTCAAGGCCTTTCACAGGGCCACCGGCGTGAACGTCGCGAGGAAGCTGCTCGCGGCCATAGCGGAGGCAAGGAAAAAATAGCCTTCAGGAGAGCCAAAAACGTGATACTGGTCAGGTACAGCGAGATAGCCGTGAAACGGGGCTCCACTAGGACCGCCATGGAGCGGCTCCTAGCGAGGAACCTGGCCGCGGCGCTGTCCCCATGTGGCGGGGCCTCCGTGTCCAGGTCCCCGGGAAGGATCGTGGTTGCCTGCAACGACGAGGATTGCTGCGCCGAGGCCGCAAAAAGGGTTTTCGGGGTGAAGTCCATAAGCAGGGCCGTGGACCTGGAGTTCTCCTCGCTGGGCGACATAGTGGACGCCGCTGAAAAGGCCTGGTCGGGACTGGTACGCGGCAGGAGGTTCAAGGTGGAGGCAGTCCGCGTGGGCTCACACGGCTTTTCCTCCTATGACGTCAAGAGGGAGGTGGGCGCGAGGCTTTCCAATTACGGTGCTGTGGACGTGAAGAGCCCCGAGGTGGTCCTCCACGTGGAGATACGTGGGGAGAGGGCCTACCTCTACACCGAGGTGGAGGAGGGGCCAGGCGGGTTGCCCCTGGGGTCCGAGGGCAAGGTGCTGGCGCTTGTGTCCGGCGGCATAGACAGCCCGGTGGCCGCCTGGTACATGATGAGGAGGGGGGCCCACGTGGATATATTGTACTGCAACCCTGACGGGCCGGTCACGCTCTACCCGGTGCTTAGGGTGATAGAGAGACTGCTGTCCCAGTGGTCGCATGGGTACAACGCCAGGGTCCACATAGCGCATTGCCACGAGCTTGTCGACGCTATAAGGTCCAGCGTGGAGCCGGCCCTGTGGACCGTGGCGTTCAGGAGGGCCCTCTACCTGCTTGGGGCCAGGATAGCGGCCAGGGCCGGGGCCCGCGGTATGGCGACCGGCGAATCGCTGGGCCAGGTGTCGTCCCAGACGCTGGACAACCTATGGGGATGCAACCTGGGGGTGGACATGCCCATATTTAGGCCGCTCATAGGCATGGACAAGGACGAGATAGTGGCCATGGCGCGGAGGATAGGCACATACGAGCTGTCGGTACAGGTGCCCGAGTACTGCGCCGTGTTTTCCAGGAGGCCCCGCAAGTGGGTGAACCGCGAGGAAATCAGCCGCATCGATCGGGCCATCGGCGACGCCCTCGACGCTGTCCAGGTGAAGGTCGTCCGTAAGAACGAACTGCCAAGATACATGGACGAGGTAAAGGGAGAAATACTGTCAATGCCCGATATATTTGTTGATGGGCCCGGCCAGGGCCACACCCTTGTGAGGCTGCGCAGGGGCGACGAGGCCGACTCCATCTCCGGAGGGGGCAAGTACGTGCTTCACTGTGACGATCCGGGTCTCGCCCTTGCAACGGCCCTCAAGCTCAGGGAGAGGGGGATAGACGCATACGTGTTGAAAGATAAAAGGGGGTGACCAGAGGGGTCCGTGGGGACACGTCCCTTTGGTGACCGGTGATCGGGACGCCACAGGCCGACCGCACGCGACAGGGCCCTCCTCCAGTAGCCGACCACTTCGTCCCACCTGGCGTATATGACCCACAGGGCGAGCCCGAAGAGCACGTGGAAGACCGCCGAGAAGTGGGCCCCGTAGAAGCTGTAAAGCGTCCTGTTCCCCAGCAGGTAAACCAGCCAGTAGCCCCCATACGTCGATAGGGCCCACACAAGGGACGCCTTGAAGGCTGCGTTGTTGATGGCAATGGGAAAGGCTATGGCGGCGAGCACCAGCGCGGCCATGTACACGGGGGTACCGCTGGCGTACAGGTCCGGGTCCGCGTGAAGTATGAAGGAGTTCCTCATGAGGAGCCAGTCAAGGGGACTGGAGCTCACGGGGCCCGGCGGCCTCGAGGTCAAGTGCCATGACAGTGCCCCCAGGAGCTCGTCAACCCATCTGCCCGGCCCGAGGCCCAAGAAGAGGGGGACATTCAGCGAGAGGAATACCGCCGTTGAGGCTGCCAACATGCGCACGACGTGCGTGGACGCCGTGGACGCCGCGATCGGGACGAGCAACAGGTAGGGGAAGAAGCCGCTGTACTTCACGGCGCCGGCGAGGCCGAGGAGCAGGCCCGAGACCGCGTACCTGCCGTAAATATAGGCGTACAGGGACATGAGCGTGAACAGGCCGAGCATTATGTCCAACATGGCTATCCCGCTCATGCTTACCGTCGTCTCGTCCACGGTCAGAAGCGCCGTCGTGGCCAGGGCCACGTAGGGGGAGGCATGGCGCCTGAGCAGCAGGTACACCGCCAGTAGTATGGCGAGGCCGCTTACGATGCTCGGCAGTCTCCAGTAGGGCGGCTCGTCGCGGAGCAGGAGGGACAGGCCTATGAGGTACTTGCCGAGGGGGGGATGCTCCATGTTGAGGTAGTCCAGTATCCTCTCCTTGTCTGGGTACGGGTAGCCGACGCGTATGGCCGCACACGTGGTGGGCATGCGCACAGCCACAAAGGGAATGTTACTGTACGTGGCGTAGGCCTCGTCGTCGCAGGCCGTGGTGGTCATCACGTAGTCGCCGTTGGGCGAAACGCCGAACACCACCTGGAGCAGATTACGCGCAGCGGACACGTACCACACCTCGTCGCTTATGTAGCCCCTGTCCCCCGGGAGGGAGGCCACGTAGAGGACGCGCACCAGGAACACGGCCAGTATTACGGCCAACGCCGCCGCCTCGACGAGCCTACTCATGCCGCATCATGGTTGACCTTATAAAGCAGTTGCCCCACATGCATCGCGTGATGAGGGGTACCAAATGCGACCGGTGAGGGCGGACCTCGCGACGGACTGACCTCACGTGTCGGCTCGGCACGGCACCTTTTTGTAGCGGTGTCGGCAGCACCGCCATGGTCGAGGCCCTCTTCGTGTCCGAGGGCACCGCATACGCGTTCAGGGACGTCGACGTTGTGAGGGACTTGGAGGAGGCGCGTAGGAGGGTCCGCGGGGGGCAGACCGCCGTGGTCATAGCGCCCTTCCACTCCATACAGTTGGTCGAGGGGGTCGGCGTCCCGAGGGAGGGGTGGCCCCACGTGGAGTTCCTCTTCGGCGCCCCGATTAGGGTCGACTCCGTGGCCCACGGCACGGCGTACGCCCGCGAGGTTCGTTTCGAGGGCCGTGAGACCTATGTCAGGAGGGTGGACGCCGCCAGGGACGCGCTGGCAAGGGGAGAGCTGTTTCAACTGGTCGTGGCCAGGTACAGGGCGTTCCGCGTAGTGGGGGACCCCCTAGCCGTGTTCGCGGCGCTGGCAAGGGCGGCCGACGCCAGGTACTACTATTATCTGAGGGTGGACGACAGGACGCTCATGGGGGCGTCCCCCGAGATACTCCTAAGGGGATGCAATGGGCTGCTCGTGAGCGGCCCCATCGGGGGTACAAGGCCCCGGGGAAGGACGCCTGAGGAGGACTCCGAGCTGGAGGGGGAGCTCGTGAACAGCGTCAAGGAGAGGGCCGAACACACCATGTTGGTGGACTCGGTGCGCAACGATCTCGGGCGGATATGCCGATACGGCACCGTCCGCGTGGCGTCGATGCTCCAGGTGGAGAAGTACAGGTACGTGCAGCACCTAGTCTCGTACATAGAGGGCGAGCTCGACAGGCGTGCAGACGCGCTCGACGCGCTACTGGCCATCAACCCCACGACCACGGTCACAGGGGTCCCAAAGGTTAGGGCCGTCGAGTACATCTCGAGGCTCGAGGAGGAGCCGAGGGGGCCCTTCACCGGCTCCGTCGGCCTCATAGGCAAGGACTGCGTGGACATAGCGGTGGTGATTAGGAGCATATACATGGAGGGCGACACGGCCTACGTGTGGGCCGGGGCGGGGATAGTCATGGACTCGGTCCCAGAACAGGAATACCTGGAGACAGAGGTCAAGATGAGGCCCATGGTGGCCGCCCTCAACAGCCCTGCTCCTCAGGGCACCTTGGGCCTAGGGAATATGAACAGCGCCTTCGAGCATTGACTCGAGGGGCCCCGCCACTTCGTCTATCTGTGCGAGGCCGTTCAGGTACGCCCACATCCTGCCCCAGGTCCCCACCACGAGCCCCATCCATCGTGGCCCCCTCATATGCACAGCCGATGCGGTCAAGGGCCTGAGCCTCTCCCAGGGGCCCCAATAGGCGTCCAGGTAGGGCGGTGGCGTGGCCCAGATATGCCTTGGGATTAGGCCGGCCAATTCCGCCCGCGGCGTGGTTATGCCCCAGAAGCCCAACATGGCCCTACCGATGCCCGGATACGGCGACACGGCGAGACCGGCATCTGGGTCAAGCCACCCTGTCCAGAGGTACCCCGACGCGTATCTCCCGCTGAGCGCTCCCTGCACGAGGTCCCGGGGAGATGTGGGGCCCCCACACCTGTAGTGGGCCTTGGCCACGCGCAGCGCCTCAGCGACGCTGCGCGTCTCGGCGTACAGGGGGAGGAACACGTCCGTGAGGAGCGGCTCGCCCGCCTTGAAGAGGAGGCCGGCCCTCCCACAGGGGGCCTCTGAGGCGGGGATGTCGCCGAAGAACACGTGCACGTTTCCCAGTACCGGGAGGAACCTCCCGGCGAAGCTGGCCTCCGCCTCTGGGAGGGCGCCAGGCGGACTAGGGGCATAAGCGCCGCCTTCGTACAGCCACACGTCCTCCACATATATGAAGGGCGCACATTGGGAGGTCCAGCACCTGTAGAGGTCCAGGTAGGGTAGCTCGACGTAGGTGCATCCCATGGCCCTCGCTATGGGTCTAAGGAACGCGGCGTGGTAACCCTCGCGGCCGGCCAAGACGCAGGTCACGCCTTCCTGGCCGAAAGCGCCGTTCTGATAGCCTTCCTGAGGGTTCCCGTGGTCCTGACCGTGTACGCCACGCCCAGCACGAAGACAAGCGCCCTGAAATGGTCCACGAGGTCCCTTGGAACCCCCACCACCATGATGTCCCCGTATATCCCCATGAGCCTGGGCGGCGGGCGGACCGACGCCAAGTACCCCACGAAGGCGCCATAATTGTCGAGTATCCGCGTCCAGGCCTCGACCGGGTCATCGACGGCACGCAGCACGAGGTACCTAACAGACCCCATGCCCGAACAGCATGTCGACGAGGACCCTTAACCCCCGGTCCAGCGCCCTGCCCCACTCCTCGCCCCCCAACCCGCAGCCCCCACACGCCCCGCCTCCCCCCACTCCGGCCCCGGCGGCGCAGCCGCGCCCCGGCCTCGGCCCCACCCGCGCCGAGGGCGGCGGGAGGGCCTCTCCCGCCGCCCTCGGCGCGGGTGGGGCC
>JALWZH010000150.1 GCA_027002815.1 Thermoproteales archaeon
CACTGGCACCACCACCACGCGTGACAGGTCCACCCCGCCCTCCCTCAGCCCCTCCCTCAACATCCAGATCCTCTCGCCTGCCGTGAAGGGATCCTTCACTATGAAGTTGAACTGGGCGGAGCCCACGGCCACGACCAGCTCGTCCACCTCCCCCAGTATGTCAGCGATGGCCCATACATGGCCCCAATGTGGGGGCTGGAACCGCCCTATGAAGAGGCCGCGCATGGATGGGCCGCTTTCCCGGAACTTAAAGCTGTCCGCCGGCGGTCGCGGCCCATTAACATTATTATAGGCCCCCGCCTGTGGGCCCATGAGGCTCCTCGCGTTCCGCGTGGGGGACGAGGTGCGCTACGGCATAGCGAGGGGCAACGACGTGGAGGAGATCCGCAGCATCCTCGAGCCAAGGGAGACTGGCAGGACGTTCAGCCTCGGCGAGGTGGTCCTGGCCCCGCCCCTCATACCCACTGCGATCTTCTGCACGCTTGTGAACAGCCCAAGGATGCTGGGGGTGTCCACTAGGGAGGAGGCCCGGGAGATGTTGGGGAGGCCCAAGTACTTCCTCAAGCTGCCCACCATAGTGGTGGGGCCGGGCGAGCCGGTCGTGGCCCCCAGGACCGGGATAAGGCCCGAGGTCGAGGTCGGCGTTGTGGTGGCCAAACGCCTCAAAAACGCGTCTAGGCGAGAGGCGCGGGACGCCGTGCTGGGCTTCACCCTGTTCAACGACGTGACGGCCCCCGGCGAGTTCCCCCACGACCACTACCACGCCTACCGGCGGGACCCGGCTGACGGTAAGGTCAAGAGGGTGTTCGTCAGGGGCCCCCACTTCCGCAACAAGAACAGGGACACATTCGCCCCCATGGGCCCCTGGATAGTCACAGCGGACGAGATGGGCGGGCTGGAAGGCGTGGTCCTGCGCAGTTTTTACGGGGAGATGCTTGTCCAGGAGGGCAGCACGGACGAGCTTGTCTACGGCTATGACGAGCTCATAGCCGAACTCTCGACCATAGTCACCGTTCCCCCTCTCAGCGTGGTGACCACGGGCACCGTGGGATACTCAAACGTGGAGGACGTGTCGGAATACGTGCTCGAGCCTAGGGAAACCGTGATGGCCGTCGAGGCCGACCGTATAGGCAGGCTGGAGAACCCGGTGGTGCCGGAAGGCGCCGAGGCACGCCTTTAACCCGTTTAAGGGGCATTATTTTAGGTAGTTGCCAATTGGGGGTCCATGATTAGGCAGGCCAAGGTGGACATACACAGGATCTCCCACATATGTATCAGGGTGAGGGACCTCGAAAAGGCGCGACACTTCTACGTGGACCTGCTGGGCTTCGTGGAGACGGAGAGGGACGGGGACCACCTGTATCTGAGGGGGGTGGAGGAGGCCCAGCACCACAGCCTCGTCCTCAAGAGGGGGGATGCCCCCGGCACGTGCTACATTGCGTTCAGGGTGGCCAGGCCGGAGGAGCTTGAAAAGGCGATAAACGTGTTCAACGAGTACGGGCTCAGGTACCGGAAGTTCTCCGAGAGGGGTGTGAAGGACGCCGTGATATTCGAGGACCCCGAGGGCATGCCGATACTGCTGTACTTCGACATGGAGCAGGTGGGCGACCTGAGGCTCAAGTTCCACATGTATAGGGGCCTGCCGCCGGTCAGGCTGGCACACGTCAACTTTGTGGTCAACGACCTCGAGAGGGAGGCCAAGTTCTACATGGACGCCTTCGGCTTCATGGAGACCGAGTACTTCCTGGACGAGAATGGTCAGAAGTTCGTGACGTGGCTGACCCGCAAAGGCGACTCCCATGAGGTGGCGATAGCCAAGGGCAGGAGGGGGCCGGCCATGCACCACTTCACGTTCTACGTGCACGACGTGAGGGACGTCATAAGGGCCGCCGACATCATGGCCTCGGCCGGCCTCTGGGACTCCATCGAAAGGGGGCCGGGCAGGCACGGCGCCACGCAGGGCTTCTACATATACCTTAGGGACCTGGACGGGAACCGGCTGGAGTTCTTCACGGGCGACTACCTCATACTGGACCCGGACAAGTGGAAGCCCATAGGGTGGACCCACGAGCAGGCCAGGTATAGGGCCGACTTCTGGGGCAGGGCGACGCCGCAGTCGTGGTACGAGGCGTTCCCTGTAGAGGACATAATGACGGGCGAGCTCAAGTCGAGGGAATGATCAGGCGCGGATCCGACTACGTAGCCTCCATAAGGGAGAGGCAGCCCACTGTGTACTACGAGGGGGAGGTCGTCAGGGACATAACGACGCACCCGGCCTTCAGGATACCGGTGAAGACCGTGGCGGAGTACTACGACCTGCACTGGAAGGAGGAGGCGCTTAGGACCTATAACCCGGACGTGGGGGAGGAGACCAGCATAACGTTCCTGAGGCCGCGAACCAGGGAGGACTTGGCCAGGATGCGCAGCGGGCTAGTCCTAATATACGACCACTATTACGGGTTCTTCGGGAGGAGCCCCGACTACCTCAACGTGTGGAGCATGGTCTTCTTCGCCCACGCCGAGGACTACTTCGCCAAGGCGTTCGGCTCCCGCTTCGCGGAGAACGCAGTGAACATATACTTGGAACACGCAAAGAACGACCTGTTCTACACTCACGCCATAGTGGCGCCCATGTACGACAGGTCCAGGCCGCCGTCCCAGTGGGAGAACCCGTACATACAGGTGAGGGTGGTCGAGGAGAGGCCCGAGGGCGTCGTGGTGAGGGGGGCCGCCATGCTGTCGACAGCGGGGCCGTACGCCGAGATGCTCTGGTACCTGCCCAACATCAAGAGGGACACGGACCCCAAGTACGCCATATTCTTCTCGCTGCCAACGAACGCCAGGGGGGTCAAGTTCATAGCGAGGAGGGGGTTCCACCCCAAGGAGGGGTTCGGCGAGTTCGAGTACCCCATATCGTCCAGGTTCGAGGAGTCGGACGCGCTCCTCGTGCTTGAGGACGTGCTTGTGCCCTGGGACCGCATAATATTCTACGGGAAGCCCGAGGAGATAGAGAACTTCATGTGGCACTCGGTGAGGCTGAGGACCTGGTTCAACTGGCACTTCGTGATACAGCACTACTGCAGGCTCAAGTTCCTGGCAGGCCTGTCGATTGCCGTGGCCGAGGCGGTGGGGATAAACAATTATATAAATGTCCAGGAAAAGATAGGCGAGATACTCATATACATGGCGTTGAACGAGGCCGCGCTGATCGCTGCTGAGGAGGCTGGGGAACAGCTCGACGTCATATACAGGCCCAATCCCTACGTGTCCATAGCGGCAAGCCACTTCAACATGAGGGCCCTCCCAAGGGCCAACGAGATACTTAGGCTCATATCCGCGGGCTCCTCAATACCGCTGCCCAGCAGCATAAGGGACTTCGAGAACCCCGAGGAGAGGAAGCTGATAGAGACCTACCTGGCCACCAAGGGCATGGACGCCCTTGAGAGGGCCAAACTGTTCAACCTCCTCTGGGACGTCATTGGGTCCGAGGCCGGGATAAGGTACGAGCAGTACGATAGGTTCAGCAGGGGCGACCCCACCATAAGGTGGGCCCAGATGTACACCGAGGTGTACAAGCAGAGGAAAGACGAGTACGTCAAGCTGGTGCGCGAGATAATGGGCCACATGCCCAACCCACGCGCCTAACCCCAATTATTCCCAAACCCACCCGTTATCTCCGCTTCGTCGTTGGGCTGCGCTGGGCATAACTTTAAATCCCGCTGTGCCCCCATTTACGATGAGCCCCGGCTTCACCCCACCTATCACGAGGGGCGGGCGCTCCGCAATAGTGCCGCCCCCACCGCATACATACGCCGTGGACTACATCGCCGCCTATGTAAGGGTAGACCCCGCAGAGGCCGAGAACCTGCTCCCCCCGGAGCTGAAGCTGGCGGACGACGTTGCCTGGATATATATTTCGGAGTTCGTCTCGGTCAGCGGCGACCAGTGGGACCTCCTCTACCAGGACCCCGAGTACACCCAGTACAGGGAGGGGGCCATCGCCCTCAAGGTGGCGCTGAACGGCAACACCTACCTTTACTTCCCCTTCATGTGGGTTGACAGGGACTGGGCCCTCATGAGGGGGTACGTCAATGGGTACCCAAAGAAGCTGGCGAGGATCGCCATGTCCCGCACCCACCCACTTCTACCAGGGTACGAGGAGCCCAGGGAGGGTATTAGGATGGGCGGGTACGTCGCCAGGGGCGGCGACGTGCTGTACAGGCTCGTGGTAACCCTGAGGGAAAGGGCCGACCGAGTGCCCCTAGCGGACTTCGGCCCCACGCTCACGCTGAGGAGGTTCCCGGCCACCGGGGAGGGGGAGGCTGACGTGTACGAGTATGTTACTGTGGTCAGGACCAGCGGCAGGACCTCGGACGTCTGGAGGGGGGACGCGCAGGTGGACATAGCCGGCGGCATCAACGACGAGTTGGGGTACGTGAAGGTGCGCGAGGTCCTGGGAGGCTACTTCTACAGGTCCCACTTCCGCATCGAGGGCACGAAACTCGTGTATAGGAGATAATCAATTGTCTCTTAAACACATATATATGGAAATTAAGGCTATTAATCTCGCCGTGGGTTTAGCTTGTGGTTGGCTCGCTGCGCCGCGTGAGGGTGGTTCTGACTCATGAAGACTGTTGGAGTAGCCAGTTCCCCGAGGCGCACGGAGTGACGTTGAGCCTCTCCCTCAGGCCGGACAAGGACATTTTAAGGACCATGATACTGTTCTACAGGAAGCCCGACATGGAGGCCTTCAAGAGGGGAAAGGGGGTACGAAGGATGCACAACGTTTCCCAGACGGGGAGCGGCGCCGTGCTGGACTTCACCAATGACTATTCCGGGTCGGTGGCAGGGTACCTACACGACAGCGGCGTCTTCATACTGGGCAACGAGGTCAGGGGGGGCCGCGAGGTGTGGACATTCCTAACGTACCGGAACAAGGTCAGGGAAACCCTGAGCGGCCTCTCCTCCATTGCGAAGACCGAGAGCGTGCTCGTCGAGCCCTTCAACCCTTCCGTCCCCAGGCTAACAGCTGTGGAGGACAGGGTGCTCCAGACGGCCATCGAAGGCGGGTTCTTCGAGTACCCTAGGAGGGTAGACGCTGGAACCCTGGCCAACATGCTGGGCATGAACAAGGTCACACTCCTCTACCACTTGAGGAAAGCCCAGAGGAAGGTCATGGAAAGCTACTTGAAGAGCCGCATCTTGTAAACGTAGCGCGTTCACAGCACCATCTAAATGACTGCGGTGCATGGAAAGCCCACCAGTTTAGTGCGGCGACCCTTGCGGCTAGGCCGCAGACGGGTTGGCCGCGCTTACTCTGGGCGTCGCGGCAACTCAATGCCAGGTAAACCCTATATGTGGTCTACCAACGGTTACCATTATGGGTCCCGACTACGTCACCGTATCCGCGAAAATCCCCGAAGATTAAAGGAGTTGCTTGATAGGTACGGCATAAAGCCGGGCCCCATTATCAGGAGGGCTCTGGAGTGCCTCATCTATCCCTGTACCTGCATATAATTGAGGCGATCTCCTCGTCGGGTATATGGGAGATCCTCCCACTGAGATCCCTCGACTTTTCCTCAAACCTCTTCGAGCAGACGCTTCTCTACCTACGTATTTGACGCAAGCGCCATTGTGAACCTGGCAAAGAGGGGCACTGTGAAGGTCCTCGCGCATGGCGGGACCTTGGACCTGGCACTGTACGAGGCCCTCAATGCAATGTGGAAGGAGCATAGGCTGGGAAACATAGATGAGGCCTCAACGGCGAAATTTGCAGAGGTTTTAGGGAAACCGTTCGACATTATTCGGGTCGGGTCCATAAGGGGGTCCGAAAAGGAGGCGCTGGCGCTTGCCTCTAAGGAGGGTCCCACGGTCTACGACGCGTCCTACTTATACATAGCCCTGAACGACGCTTGTGGCGGACGGCGCTGAGCTTAGGGAAAAGGCGTCCAGACACGTCAAAACCGTTGCAAGCACCGACATCGCATAGCCCGGCCCGCGGCTTTGAACGGGGCGCCCAAGCTTTAATAGGAGGGGGTTCGTTCTGGTAATGCTGCTGAGGGAGCACCTGGACGTGCTCACGGCGAGGTCCACCTACCTCGACGACGTTAAGCTCGGCGGGGAGATGTTCATGGTCGTCGTGAGGTCCCAGTACGCCAGGGCACGTGTGCTCTCCGTGTCCGTGCCCCGGGACGCCCCCCTCGCGTTGACATGGGACGACGTGAGGGCCTACATGCCCGTCAGGGACGTCGATAGGGCCAAGTTCGTGGCCCGCATGCCTGTGCTTGCAGACGGCGTGGTCAACTTCGTGGGGCAGCCCGTGGCCGCCGTGATCGCCGAGGACAGGTACAGGGCTGCGGACCTCGCCGAGGAGGTGTCCGTCGACTATGAGCCCCTTCCCCCCGTGACGTCCATAGAGGAGGCGCTTAAGGGCGACAACGTCATTCACAACGGCGCCAGCGACAACGTGTCCATAGACGTCACCGTGCAGGGGGGCGAGGCCGCCGCATTCGACGAGGCCGATGTGGTGGTCTCAAGGCGCATCTACCAGTCGCGCGTGGTTGCCAACCCCATGGAGCCCAAGGGCTGCATAGCGTACTACGACGGAGACACCCTCAACATGTACGTCTCCTCCCAGTCGCCCTTCCGCATAAGGTCCGACGTGGGGGAGGCCCTTGACTTTCCCCAGGACAAGATAAGGGTCTTCTCTCCCCCCAACGTGGGGGGAGGCTTCGGCAACAAGGTGCCGGCGTACCCCGAGTACGTGCTCGCCGCCGTAGCCTCCATGAAGCTCAAGAGGCCGGTGAAGTGGGTGGAGCACAGGAAGGAGCACCTGGTCAACCCGATGCAGGGACGCGGGGTGTTGTCCGAGGTCAGCCTCTACGCGAAGAGGAACGGGGAGCTGATAGGCTTGAAGGGCACCGTGGTGGTGGACCTAGGCGCGTACAACTACTCCATAAACACCAGGTACGCCCCCTTCATAGCGTGGCTGTCCACTGGGCCCTACAGGATGAGGGCCGTCTCCATCAGGGCGCTGGGCGTGTACACGAACCTGCCCCCCATCGGGCCCTACAGGGGGGCAGGCCGCCCGGAGGCCGCCCTGATACATGAAACGCTCATGGAGGATCTGGCCGAGGAGCTCGGGGTGGACCCGGCCGAGCTAAGGGCAAGAAACCTTGCCGAGGACTACTATGTGACCCCACTCGGCCAAAACCTGGGGAGGATCGGGCTCAGGGAGGTGTTCGACAGGGCTTACGCCCACTATAGGCGTCTCAGGGAGGAGTACCCGGGCAAGGGCGTGTCCCTGGTCGTGTTCGCCGAGCATATAAGGGTGTCGCCCGGCGAGACGTGCAGGATTAGGGTCGAGAACGGCACCGTGAAGCTCTTCCTCGGCGGTATTGGGCCCCACGGGCAGGCACACGCCAGCGCGTACAGGCTGCTGGCCTCCAAGTGCCTGGGAGTGCCCCCAGAAAAGGTGGAGGTTTCCGTGGGCACCACCGAGGGCGTGAGCAGGGGCGTGGGGAGCTTCGGGAGCAGGTCCGTGACAGCGGGGGGAGCCGCCATAGTGGAGGCGTGTAGACAGGCGCTCGAAAGGGCGGGCGGCAGGCCCGTGACCGAGGCCGAGGGACTCGACGTAGAGGTCTTCTTCAAGGGCGACGACATATACGGCTCTGGAGCTCACGTTGCCGTGGTGGACCTAGACGCCGAGCTGCTGAGGCCGCGCATGCTCAAGTACGTGGCCGTGGACAACGTGGGCAACGTGATCATCAGGGGCGAGGTGGAGGCCCAGATAGTGGGCGGCGTGTTCCAGGGGGCCTCGCAGGTCTTCTTCGAGGGCGTCAGGTTCGACAGCGATGGGAACCCCCTGTACTTCACAATACTCGACACTGGGTTCCCAACGGCAGCGGACCTGCCCATGGACATAGAGACCGAGCTCGTCGAGATCCCCTCAGACCTGCCAGGGGGCTTCAGGGGGGTAGGCGAGGCGGGCACCACGGGAGGACTTGCAGCAACGTTCATAGCGTTGGAGAGGGCTCTGAGCAATCTGATGGGCCGAAAGGTCAAGCTGGGCGAGACGCCGGTGACCCCAACGTACATAGAGCGCTTGCTACGGCCCTAACACTGCTCCCGGCCGCCTTGCCTCTCGTAGACCCCAACGAGCCTGGCCCCCCGCCATAATCGGCTTGGGCCCGAACCAAGACCGCGGGCCGATGCCCAAAGCACGGCGGTTTCCCCGCTATGGCCGCCCCTAGGCCTGCTCCAACGGCCTTCCAACCGTGACCATGACCACGGGAAACTCGTCGGCGCAGTCGACGCCCAGCACCTCGCAGAGCTCTTCATCGTAGAAGGACCCGACCGCGCACGCGCCGAGGCCCAGGCCAGTGGCGACCAGGTACAGGTTTTCCATTACCGCGCCTGCGTCCAGGAGGACGTATCTATATGCCCTCTTCCAATACTTCCAGAAGGTGCGCCTATACACCACGCTTATCATGAAGACCGCTGGCGCGGACCCGACGTGGTCTTGGCCCAGCGCTATGTCGGCCAGCGTCGCCCCATGATCGCCTCCGCGTATGGCTTCAATGCCATGGGAGAAATAATCGTACCTATATATCCCCTTCTCGAATCCCCTGACGTTGCCCACGTATACGTACACCTCGACGGGCTGTAGGGCCCCTGCGCTGGGCGTAGCCCTCAGCGGCAGCTCGACGCCGTAGCCAACCGCCCACCCAGTGATGCCGGCAGAATAGTACAGTAGGTCCGACAGATCCTCCGGTTCTAGGGGGACGGGCGCGTAGTCCCGCACGCTCCTCCGCCTGCGCACGACCCCTCCAAGGCCCACGGGCAGATCCCTTGGGCTTGGCAGGGGGATCGAGGACCTGGACCTACGTAGCGGCGGCATGCCGCCGCGACGTGACGGCCAGTATTCCCCCCTACAATGCCTGAAGAGCCTGTCACACGCGAGGCCGGGATCCCTGTAGATGTCCGTAGGATCACCGCAGAACTTTTCCCCGCCCATGCAAATTATGCCACGTTTAATTTCGTTCGTATTGTGCAGGCAACACGCCTTAAGATCCCTTAAGATACCGTTTACGTGATGATGCTCGTAGGAATCGCCCTAGACAAATGCCCTGCAGACGCGTAGCCGTTATAATATAATGGGGCTGCGCAGTTCACGGCGACAGCGCGCCGCCAAGGGGAATAGATTTTTAAACTTGCCGGGGTACAGAGCTACATGTGCTCTAAGAAGGGGGCTCTCGACAGGGCGCTTGACGAGGTCCTGGACTACCTGGATGCCGTGGAGAACGCCGCGCTATTCTACATGGAGACAGGCAAGGCGCCTAAAGCTTCAGTGGACATAGACGTGGACTTGGTCGTGGAGCCCATCAAGGAGCTCGCGGGTCCCCTCGCAGACAGGTTTCGGGACGACCTAGTCAAGGTAAGGGATACATTCAATTCCTTCCGTGCCTCGCCGAGCGAGGACGCGGCCCGCCTCCTCACCGAATACGTGGGCAGCCTGAGGAAACGTATTGCAGAGGCCAGAAAGGCCTAGTCTTGTCTCTCAGAGTAGCCGTAGTACAGCCCAGATACAGGTACGGGGACCCCTATAAACAGGCGCGGCACCTAAGCGACCTGGCTTCCACGGCCAGCGCCGACCTGTATCTATTCCCCGAAAATTGGGCCGACGCGCTTACCGCCAAGGAGGCGCTTACAGTGTTGGGGGCCTTCTCGGAGCTGGGCCTCGTGGTAGCTGGGGCCCTTTACATCAGGGAGCACGACAGGGTCGTTTCTAGGTCCTACGTGCTTGACGGCGGGCGCATGGTCAACTATTGCGAGAAGATGTTCCCCAGCAGGGCGGTAGGCGAGGCGGACTTCCTTTCTAGGGGCAGCAAGGCCTGCCTAGTGGAGCGCAATGGGGTTGTCATGGGCGTGGCCATATGCGTGGACCTCCTCATGCCCGAGGTGGCGCGCATGTACGCGCAGATGGGGGCCCACCTACTTCTTAACCCCGCCAACATATCCGTGGACAGGGTACCCCTCTGGAGGGCGCTGGTAACTGTGAGGGCATTCGAGAACCACCTCTACGTTGCGTCCGCCAACAACGTCGGCAAGAGGTACAGGGATGGGAGGGACGTCGATGGGGGCAGCGCCATCGTGGACCCGCACGGCAACGTGCTTGCGGAGGCGGGGCCAGGAAGGGAGGCGGTGATAGAGGCGGTGATACACGCCTATGAGTGTGTCAGGGCCAGGGAGAGGAGGGGCTTCCTCGACCATGTGGGTTCCCTCGGCATCGACTATCCGAGGCTTTTAAACGCAGATAAATAAGATTTAATAGTACCTATATCGTTATATATATGATTGAGGCCAGACACTTCGCTAGGAGGCCCCCCATAACCGCCTTCCCTAACGAGACCGTGCGCGACGCTGCAGTCAAGATGGCGAGGCACAACATAGGGCTCCTCGTGCTTGTGGACGAGGCCGACCCCGCCAGGGCGGTCGGGGTCGTCTCGGAACGCGACATAGTGCGGGCCATAGCGGACAGGGGGAGCCTCGACGTCCCGGTATGGGAAATAGCCACGCGCAGCGTGGTCGCCGTGGACGTGTCGGACCCCCTATGGAAGGCGGCCAAGCTCATGGCGAGTAAAAGGATTAGGCACGTGGTCGTGACGGAGGGCGGGA
>JALWZH010000151.1 GCA_027002815.1 Thermoproteales archaeon
CCCTATACGCAGCCTCGAAAAACTTCAGGTTATAATCCATGCCACGTAAAAAACCAGTATTTATATATATAGTGATCTGTCCCCTCTGAACACCTCATGCCTCTGCGGCCTTAGGGCCTCCACTATGAAGTTAAACGCAGCGTCGGGGTCCGTGTGGTCGCCACATGTATACACGTCAACCGTGGCGAACCTGTACTCCGGCCACGTATGGATGGATATGTGGCTCTCAGCTATTATGCCGAAAACCGTTATCCCCCCATTGGCCCCAAACCTGTAAGAGCCTACCGAGATCAGCATGGCGTTGGCCATCCTCGCCGCCTCCCTCACGATCTCCACCAGCCTTACCTCGTCCGTAAGCGTCTCATAGTCGCACTCATAGAGGTTCCCATAGATGTGTCTACCAGTAACGAGCTTTTCGTTCCTCCCCCCATTAAACGTGCTCTGAACGAGCTTCTCCGGCCCCATTTCCCCCCGCCTCGAAATCATGCATAGTTTAAAAATTTTGGCATTGCATCCTTTCGGTGATGATGACGGTGTGTTGCGACAAAGTGAAGAGTGGTGACACGGCTGACGGGGCGCCCACATGCGCCGTGCACTACAACCGAACACCTTTATAGGGGTGTCAATGGGTCACAGATGAAGTTCCTGAGACCGCCTAGGGCATTCCAAAGCAAGGAGGTGGACCCTACATACGCAGTTGAGGCGCTTAAGTGTGTGCAGGCCCCCCATGGGCATCCCCTCTACATGGTAGGGGAGAGGGCAAGGGCCATGATACTTACGGGATTCAGCAGGAGGGACTCGGTGGCCACAAACGCGCTGCTCTACGCCCTGTACCTCAACTGTACGGACTATCCGCTTCGCCCTATTAGGAACGCCATAGTAGTGCCTATGGTCAACCCACATGCGTATCTGTCCGAGCCCTCCTACCTGGACGACGAGGACATAAACGTGTATTTCGATACGCTGACGCTGAGGAGCAGGCACAGCGAAAGATGGCACACCGTGTACCACAGGCTTAAGCCAGACATAGTCGTAGTGATAAGGGGAGGGGAAAGGCTCAGAATATACGCTACAGACCAACTCATAGCGGATGAGCTTGGAGCCAGCACGTTTAGGCCAAGCAGCCCCCTGACCCCACACGAACACGTTGCCCTCGAATATAGCCACGCAGTGTACATAGAAACGCCCAACGATCCCGAGATTATACCGGAAATAATCGATGTGGTGTCAAGGGCCATAGCCGTCGAGGCGCCGCGCACCGGTACCCAGCATAGGCAGGTGGAGCTGGACGTTGCCGCGGAAAAGGTCGCGTTCCTCGAAAAACACGGCATCATAGTGGAGAGACAGGGGGGACGTACAGCGCTCCGAGGCGACACGGCGCTCATCGACGTGCTGCCCAGATACCTGGCCGGCGTCTAGCGCCCGGGACCTCTGCCGATGTGTACCCCGATCAATCTCAGCAGTTTGGTTGCTGCGTCCACTGCGTCGACGCCGAACACGTTTATCATGGGTTCTTTTCCCCAGTCGCCCTCGTGATATATGACGTCGGGCACAGCGCCTATACGCTTGATCGCGGTCTCCACGCCCCATCCAACGGTCCCTCCCTCCACGGACTTCAGGTGCGGCGGCTCCTCACGCCTATCGTAAAACGACACTTTTAGGCCTAGGCTGGCCGCCCTGTCTATTATCTCCTTGCTGTACAACGCGTTTAGCGCCGCTCTGTACCTGGCGTCGTGACGCATGGCCGTCAACACGGCTCTCGCCAGGTGCCTAGATGCGCCGAACGCTATAGGCCCGTTAACCCTAATCGTGTCCCGGGCCCTCGAGATCCTCCCGACCACGCCGGCCACGGAGCCTACGTCGTCAGCGTAGGGCCAGGGAAGCGCCATGACCACGTTCATGTGGACCTCTGGGACATGCGGCGCCACGGCCCTGCCGTAACGTTTGAGGAGCACCACGGCCCTCTTCACGTTTTGTATGACGCGCCAACGCTCGGCATCGGGCTCCAACGACGCCATTGGATTTACTGGGCAGTGTCCACCTCCCACCTTGTGCCCATACCTTATGGCGCCGGTTATATGGCGCTTGGCCTCCTCTATGGCGTCCTCCAGGCCGTGGCCTCTGGCGATCATGGCGGCTATGGCTGCGGAGAAGCTGCACCCAGTCCCATGGAAGCATCCCTCGATGCGCGGCGCTGAGAATTCTCTGAACTTGCCTTCCACGTACAGCACGTCAACGGAAAACTCTCCCGCGATGTGGCCGCCCTTAACTATGACAGCGTTTGCGCCATACTCATCGGAGATCTTCTTTGCAGCCGCCTTAGCGTCATTCACGTGCCTTATGGCTAGCCCACTCAGCCTCTCCGCCTCCATCCTGTTCGGCGTTACCAAAAACGCCCTTGGCAGTATATACTTGCCGAGTGCCTCGACCGCGTCGGGTCTCAGTAGGGAAGCCCCGCTCTTGGCGACCATGACGGGGTCCACCACCAGGGGAAAGTCGTATTTCCTCAGGAGTTTCCCCACCACCTCTATGATCCCCGCATTACTTAGCATTCCCGTTTTTGCGGCGTCCACGCCTATATCCTCAACCACGGCTTCTATCTGCGACGCCACGATCTCCGGCGGCACATCGTGTACAGCCCTGACCTCGCGAGTGTTCTGTGCCGTGATGGACGTCACGGCGGCCATCCCATACACCCCCAATGCCGCGAACGTCTTGAGGTCCGCCTCTATCCCTGCCCCACCCCCCGAATCGCTGCCAGCTATGGTCAACGCGCGGGGAACGCGTGCCATGGGAACCTAGGGCAATGCCATTTTATAAGTACCCCACGCGGGGCCTGTCTCACAAGCGCCGTAATGCGTTAGAACCGGCCTTGGACTCACTCGCAGAAATCCCACCCGTGCTCCTCCAACCCCATAACCTTGAACTCCCTGTGGTCCTCACATCTGCTCCAAGGGTACGATATCCACACCCAATCCTCCAGCTTCTCGATGTAGAAGTCGGGGACAAAGCTACTTGTGGACTTAAGGTGAAGCACTGCGGTCTTCACGTCCAGTGGTCCGGCCATCGAGACAAAGTCGACCGCGATTTCCAGCGTCTTGCCTGTGTCAGAGACCTCGTCAACGATGAGCACCTTGCGCTCCCTCACAATACTCGGCTCCACACCGTGGTAAATGAGCGGCTTTTCGTGCCTTCTGCGCGCGGTACCCCAATATTTGATCATTATGGCTATAATATCGTCTATGCCCAACACGTCGCTTATGATCCTGGCGGGGACTAGGCCTCCTCTGGACACGGCCACTATGATGTCGGGCGAGTAGCCCGACGCCTTAACCTTGCCGGCCAGGCGAAGCGACAGAGACACAGCCTCGTCCCAAGATATGTGTAATATCCTAATACTATTCTTTTGGCCCCCCATGCTGACCTTTAAATAGTCTCGTTATAAGTCTTCCCTAGAACACGCGGGAGAGTACGATGAAACTTTCGGCCATGTTTCAGATAAGATTGAAGTAATTGATTTAAAAATGGGAACGTACGTATACATGTACTGCGTGCTAATAAACGAGGAAAGTGGACGTGTGTTGGTCTCTGGAAAGGCCGAGGACATGAAGGCTGAGGCGTGGCGCATTGACAAGTGTTTCGGGGACTGGTACGAGGCCTATGAGTACGCTGTAGACCTGGCCGATGCGTGCGAATATGTCCTGGAATGGTACGTTGAGGAGCAAATGGAGGCCGTGGAAAAGAGGCGCATCATACTCCTAAGGCCGAGCTGAGGATCAGAGTCGTTAGGAAGAGCGTCAATACGGGGCTCGACGCCTTGAACATCTTCCAGAAAATTTCCGGGGTCGGATTGCTGAAGGCCTTGAGTGACTGCACCACGGACACTATGGAGGGCACCACGAATAGGAGCATCATGAGGCTCACGCCCATCAGGTACAGGTATACCAGCCACATGTATGCTGTTGCCGCTATGTTCAGCATGGCGACCACCTTGACCGATTCTCTGTCGTTAAGCACCACGGGTAGCATAGGTATCGACGCACGCCTGTAGTCGTCGCTATATCTTATCGCGAGGCTCCATATGTGTGCTGGTATCCACATATATATGGTAAATGAGAGGAGCACGGCCTCGAGGCCTATGTGGGATGCCAACGACCAGCCGGTGAGAAAGGCGGCGTTACCTGCAAACCCGCCTAAAAGCACGTTGGACCAGTGCCTCCGTTTGAGCAGAACCGTGTACACCACCACGTACGAGAACATGCCCAGGAGCACGAACAGGGTGGGTACAGGGCCAAGCAACACGTAGGAGAGAAGCACGCCTAGAAGCATAAGGGCGTACGAGTACGCCGATGCGGCAACTGGGGAGACAAGGCCCCTGGGCAACGGCCTCTTCATGGTACGCGACATAACGCTGTCCACGTCCCGTTCATAGTACATGTTGAATGCAGCCGCCCCACCCGTGGAGAGCACGCCCACCAATACAAGCGCCATCAGTCTCCAGACGTCTGGCGCCCCTTCCGACGCCACTAAATAGCCCGCAACGGAGGCAAAGACCAGCAGCCAGATGACGTTGGGCTTCATCAGCAACACGTACCGCTTCACCATGCTGCACAAACAGGAATCATGTTAATATGGCTTTACATGTGGGGCTGCGGGGGCAAGGTCCCCGTCTCGTTTCGCGTAGGATCACGGCGGTTCTTCGTCGCATTCGCAGGGCCCCAACCACGGGGCCGCCCGTCTAACCGCACCGCGTGACTGCTCCCATCTCTCGCATAGCCACTCCGGCACGCGCGGCCTCCTAACAATATCGTAGTAATCGTACGGTTTCAAGTCGAGCACAGGCGTGCCCGTCCATGCGTCCAAGCCCTTGACGAACACTTTAGGAGGGGACACGCCGAGCAGTTCCACCACGCTTAGACCTATAGGGTTAGGTCTAGGGGGAAAACGCGTGGCGAACACCCCGACGTCAGGCAGGTCCTCCCTTCCCCATGGCCTCACAATGAGCCTCGTATCACGTACCTCGTGCATCCAATACACCACAAATATGTGGGAGTACCCTTCAAGCCCCAGAAGACCAGCAGCGTACCGGTTAAACACCCTTATGGTGGACACAACGTTGTAACGGGAGCTCCTCGCTGAGGGGGGCCTGTCAATGCCCGCATCGACCACGCCTATGGGTCTAACACGTATTTCAGCACTTAGGTCACTCGCCATCCTTCAGGGCCTGCGTAGGCTCATCATCCCCAACTCGCTTGGATCCGGGCAACGCCGCACCACGTACACGCATCTAGGCTTGATGGTCTTGGCCCTTTATATCGTTGGCCCATCATACGTCCCCTGGACCTCTTTGTCTGGCTCTAACATGGATGCCCCTACATATGGCCGAGGCAAGTGCCTCTGGGTCATCGCTGTATGTGAGCGGAGCCAGTCCCCTTCTGTCAAATGCATGGGGAAACGCGTCCATTAGGCTGTCGCTCTCCATGCCGGTCCCAGTCAACACGTACACGGGCTTGCCCATGGCATATCCGAGGAACGCCTCAATCATGGTCCCTACGGCCCCTCCGAGGACCGCCACCGCATCACACGACCTCACCATGATGACAGAGCGACACCTAAAGTCACAACCCGTTCTAATAGGTATGCCGGGCACCTCCACGTCCTCCCTCTCTATTGGCAGGAAGAATATGGTGGCCATGCCCAGCGCCCTGGCCAAGTCAGCTACAACCTTCATTAAGCCCCAGTAACCACCAAGAAGGACCATGGGGGAGCACTCCCTTAGAGCCGACATGAAGGAGGAGACTTTCCTCACGTTGTCATCGCCGTACTCGCCGCTGTGCGCGGCCACCGCCAACATGAACATGGCTGTGGGCTTTGTCCCTAGTATATGTAATTGTCGTGGGTGGACCCCGTCACGTTGAGGAGGGGCCTAGCCCTATACTACGCCATAGCCGCGTTCATTAGCTTAGGCTTCTCCATAGTTCAGCCATTCATGCAGTACTACGTGGAGGCGCTGGAGAATCCCTATGCCCGTCTCCCCGAGGAGAGGGACATGGTGAGGTTCACGCCAGCAGCGTTGCTAGGCTACGCGTACATGAACGCGGTCTTTATGGCCGTTAGGGCCCCAAGCGCGTTCCTCTTCGGCGTCGTGGGGGATCGGGTGGGCAAGGCCGCCATGATAAGGACGGGCACGGGGATCTACCTATTGGTGGGCCTCATCTACGTTTTCGCCCAGGACGTGTTCCAGGCCGTTGCGGCTAGGGCTATACAAGGGGTCGCCAGCGCCATGGTATGGCCGTTGCTGCAGGGAGCAATAGCCAGCTCAACCGAGAGGGCTGAGAGGGGGAGGGCCCTAGCTGTGTACTGGATAATAAGCAACGTGACCTGGCTGGTGGGGCCAGCAATTGGGGGCTTCCTCTACAGGGCGGCGCGACTTGTCTCGGGGTCCGATGTGCTGATAGACGTGTTGAGGACAGCATTCCTAATGCTGGCCGCAATACTCGTAATACCCTTCCTCCTGTCCTTCCTGGTCCCCGAGCCTCCAACGCGTATCGACGCAAGGCCACGGCCCAACGAGGGGGCTCTACGGGCGATCAACGTCATGGCGCTGCTAAACGGGCTCTCAATGGGAATTGCGTCCACCCTAATTATAATCTTCCTCTCAGAGTACGTCAACGGGGACCCGGCCATTATAGGGGCCATAATAACTGTCGCCGGGCTGCTTGGAACAGCGGCGTCATATCCCGCGGCGCGTTTAAGCGATCTGACCGGCGAGAGGGGGAGGCTTGTGGTCGCGGGTCAGCTACTTTCCAGAGGCGCCCTGTTCCTCATGCCGCTGTTCAGGGACCCAGCGCACTTCACCGTTGTGTACACGGTCATGATGGTGGGGTTCAACATTTCTGCCCCCAACCTAGGCGCCCTGCAGGCCGAGCTTGCCGGGGGAAGGCTGGGATCGGTCTACGGCAAGTTCCAGGCGTTCATGAACGCCGGCGCCGCGCTGGGACCTATAATAGGCGCCCTATGCTATATAGGCCTAGGGCCCACAGCCGCCTTCTGGACAGCGGCGTTATTCGGCCTACTAGGCCTCGCCACATTCGTGGCTGGGGTCTACAGAGATACGTCAAGGCATATACACTGATTTTTAGTACCGTATTATGATGCACATGGGAAAAACCTCCGCAGCTGTTTCCCCTGGGGGCATCGGGTCGGTGTACATAATCGGTGCCGGTCCTGGGGACCCCGAGCTGATCACGGTGAAGGCCCTCAAGCTGCTTGGGGAGGCCGACGTGGTGCTCTATGATAGGCTTGTGCCACGTGAATTATTGGGCTCTGTGAAGCCCAACGCGCGGCTCATCTATGTGGGGAAGGAGCCCGGCCGGGCGGCCATGCCACAGGAGGAAATAAACAGGGTCCTAGTAGAGGAGGCCAAGCGGGGAATGGTTGTGGCCAGGCTGCACGGGGGAGACCCATTCGTTTTTGGGAGGGGCTTCGAGGAGTGTTCGTACGTCGTTTCCCACGGCATCAGGTGCGAGGTCGTGCCTGGGGTCACATCGGCCATCGCGGCGCCGGAAAAGTACATGATACCGCCGGTCCTCAGGGGGGTTGCAAGCAGTTTCGCCGTGATAACCGGCACGGAGGACCCAAGCAAGGGGCGGCGCTTCGTGGACCCCGGCAAGGTCGCGTCGGCTGTAGACACGCTGATAGTGCTCATGGGCGCGGGGACCATCGGAGACATTGCACGCAACATCGTGGGGGCCGGCGTAAGGCCCGATATGCCTGTCGCCGTCATAGTCAACGCCTATAGGCCGGGCGAGGAGCTCCACGTGTATACCCTGTCAAGCGTGCCAGAGAGGGTGGGCAACCCTGCCGTTATAGTGATAGGCGAGGTCGTCAAAAGGGCGCTTGCCTTGCTGGGCCATGATACTGCTCGTTAGGGGCAAGGAGGAGCCCAGGGAATATCCCCCGTATGTAAAGAGCATAGCCCTTTTCAGCGCCGTACCCAACGTCGCCAGGGAGGACTTGGCCGGGTTGCGGGCCGATTACGTCGTGGTGATGAGCCCCCTAGTGGTCGACATAGCGGAAAAGATTGGGGCAGGCGACGCCTTCAGGTCGCTTGTGGAGGGTGCCCACTGCGCCATCTGTGTGGGCCCCTCCACAAGGCTACGCGTGGGCAGGTGCGTAGTACCGCGAAGGTACTCCAGCAGAGGCGTGGAGGCCGTACTGGACACGTTAGAGCTTGGAGAGGTTCTCGTCTTGAGGTCGGCCCACGGCTCCCCCCTCAGGACCAGCCACAGGTACCGCGAGGTGCATGTTTACAGGCTGGAGCCGAGTCGGGAGGCCCACGAAGAGCTGCGTAGGAGGCTTCCAGAGGCCAGCGCTGTAATAGTCACAAGCCCAATGGTGGCCTCCACCCTGATAAACATAGCGGGAGCGGAGCGGACAACGCTGCCCATTGTTGTAGCCATCGGCGAGGCCACGTCGGCCGTCCTGAGGGCACACGGGATCCCACATTCTGTGCCGGAAAGATACACCATTGACGCGGCCATAGGCCTAGCCCGGAGGATGCTGGGGATAGATGTACGCTAGTCCGCCACTGACTCCACTCTACGGGCCATCTCCCGTCCGCCTAACAGGTCGCGTACGCTGAAGAGCAGCCTGTACTCGCCCACGCCCAGCCCACTGAGCCTCTCCCTTGCCACCTCCATTATTATGTCCCTACTGATTCCATGCATCATGAAGTAGCAGTTGTAGTCCCATTTCCCGGGCACCACGTTCCTCTTAACTATATGGGTCGCCTCTGGGACCGAGACGACCCGGCCACAGTCGTCTATGTTGAAGACGACCATGGCGTTCTCGTTGAACCCGACCCCCGAGGAGTCCAGGGTAGCGTGGAAGTCCCTTATGACTCCAGCGTCGCGGAGCGACACTATGGTTCCCACAAGCCCGTCCACGGACATGCCCAGCCTCTCCTTCAGCTCCGCAAAGGGCCTCTGGACCAGGGGGATGGACCTGATGTACCTGAAAAAGTCCATGGGCATGCCGGTGTCCTCCACAGTCGGCGGGTTCTCCGGCAGCACCCTGATTGGCACACGCGAGACCCCCCTGTATAGGTCGAACCTCACGTCCACACGGTATGTCCGCTGGGAGTACAACACCACGTAGTCCAACCCCCACTTCTCCGCCACGGTCCTGACCTTGGCCTCGAGGTCCTCACGTGTATTCGCCTTGGTGACGTACCACAAGTTGTACGGCTCGTACTCCCTGAGAAAGTTGTGGCTCACATGGGGATCCCTGTTGACCTCTGTAGCCACCTCGTCCACCAAGTGCTGTGGGACCGCCATGCCGATAAGCGCGGCCACCAGTCCCCGGGACCTATAGTTGAGGACCGCCCCAATCCTCTTCAGCACACCCCTCTTGACTAGTCCCCTCAACATTTCTATCACGGTCCCCTCGTCGATCCCAAGGCGCCGCCCCACCTCCTCGAAGGGGCGGTCCACTATGGGGAAGTCGTACTGGACCTCCATCAACAGGTCAACCTCTTTATGGGAGAGATGGGCCATCACTTTGACTTGCCTGTCCTCTAAATAAGGCTTCTACCTTGCAACTACCTGTCTGACGAGCCCCCGAAGAGCCTGCTGTGCTCCCTGAACATGCACCTGTCCTGCACGACAACTATGCCGGCCTCCTCCGCCCTGCGCGCAGCCTCATCGTGCCTTATCCCCAACTGAAGCCAAAGCACCTTGACGTCCCCCCTACGCCTCAGCCTCTCGAGGACCTCCTCGACAACCCTCGGCACCTCGTCGCTCGGCCTAAACACGTCGACTATATCCACGTCCTCCGGGATCTCCAGAAGGCTTTTGTACGCCTTTCTACCCATTATTTCGTCCGCCGTGGGGTTAACTGGGAATATCTCGTAGCCGTTGTCCGCCAGGTACTTGGCCACCCTGTAGGAGTCCTTTTCAGGCGATTTTGAGAGGCCCACGACCGCCACCTTACGATACTTGGACAGTATCTCCCTAATTTTCTCGTCCATGTACGAAGCGCCGAAACCCCAATATTAAGGTTCTCTGGGCCCCACTCAGACAACTATGGACGCTATGTTCGCTATCTTAGGCCATCTCAAGGCCGCCTCCATGGCTATGGGCCCCGAGATTTCGCTTCCCTTAGGCTCTCCCTCGGGCGTTACAATAGCAACTGCATTGTCCTCAAAGGCAACCCACGTGCCGTCCGGACGTCGGAAGGGCCTCCTCTGCCTCACGACTATGCCCCTAATTATCTGCTTCCTGAGCTCGGGCCTGCCCTCCCTCACGACCACGACCACCATATCGCCTACGCCTGCCCCCGGAATCCTCCTGTGGGTTGTCTTGGCGTGGGCCCCCACCACTCCTATCACCCGGACCAGCCGGGCGCCCGAATTGTCCGCCACAGGGACCATGCTGTTCATGAATACGCCGGGCGTTACGTGGAACCTGTATGGGACCCCTACGGTCTTCACGCCACGCTTAGCCATAGGACTTGCTGATGTCCCACTATATAAAAATTGGCCAGCCGTGGGCGT
>JALWZH010000152.1 GCA_027002815.1 Thermoproteales archaeon
CTTCTGGGTACCCGTTCTTTGGGAAGCACGGCTTTGTGCAGCCGACGAGGGTTGGGGAAAAGGCGATAAATGTGGGGGAGCTCGACGCTCTGCTGGACCGCCTGGTAGCCGAGGGGAAGGCCAGGGTGGAGGGGGGCAGGTACGTGGTTGACATTGTGGGGCTCGGCTATTCCCGTCTCCTCGGTGGCGGCAGGGTGAGTAGGCCCATCGTGGTGTATGCGCCGGCGGCCACACGTGGCGCTATACGCAAGTTGGTGGGGGCTGGTGGGGAGGTGAGGGCCGTCCTAGGCGCGGCATACAAGTGACATGTCCGGTTTCCTGGCGAGGCTGGACCCCCTCCTAGGCGTCATCCCCACTGTGGAGAGGCCGAGGGGTCGGCTCCCCTTCCCGACGCGCCTCTACTGGACGTTCCTGGTGGCCACGGTGTACCTGGTCATGTCCATCACGCCGCTGTATGGGCTGGGCCCCAACGTACAGCAGTTTGCCAATCCGCTCATCTCGATCATATTCGGGTCCACTGCTGGCACGCTGGCCCACCTTGGGATCGGCCCAATAGTCATCGCGGGCATAATCATGGAGATTTTGGTCTTTTCCCGGGTGATCAACATTGACCTCTCGGTTCCCGAGAACAGGGCCAGGTTCACGTTGTTGCTCAAGGTAGCGGCGCTGGTGGTGGCTTTCTTCGAGATCATGGTGGGCATTGCGGCGGGCCAGTTCGGCCTGCTTACCCCCCTAAACGCGTTGCTGATCACTGCCCAGCTGATGCTGGCCACGCTCATAATAATAATGCTGGATGACCTCATGTCCAAGGGGTGGGGCATAGGGAGCGCTATAAGCCTCATAATATTCATAGGCGTGGCCAAGTCCATATTCTGGTCCCTCTTCAGCCCCGAGACCGTCGTGTTCACGGAACAGGGACCGCAGTTGATAACGCCTGACGGGCTGCCATACGGCATTGTGCCTGCGCTCTTCGTGGCGCTCTACGAGGCGGTGGCCCTAGGCGACACTGCCCGTCTAGGCGACATATTGTACCGCGGCGGCTTCCCGGACCTCGTCTCCCTGCTGGTGACGGTGGCCATAGGCGCCGCGGTCCTCTTCCTGGAGATGACCAGGGTGCAGATACCTGTGGCCGCCGCCCAGTACCGCGGCATAAAGTTCACCATTCCCCTCAAGTTCATCTACGTCTCGGTGCTCCCCCTGATATTCACCGCCTACTCGCTGGTCCTCGTAAGCCAGATACTGCAGGGGGTGTGGGCCACGTTCAACCCCAACAACGACAATCCCATACTCAACGCGCTTGCCATGGCTGTAGTTACAGAGACCGGCGAGGTTATCCCACTGAGGCCTAGCCTCCTCTACTACGTGACACCGCCAAGCGGTCCCCTCACTGTGGACTACGTGATTGTGCACATAGTCATGTTCATGGCGTTGGCAACTGCCTTTGCATGGATATGGGTGAACTTGGCGGGGCTGAGCCCCGAGGAACAAGCGAGGAGGTTCGTCCAGGGCGGCCTGCAGGTGCCCGGCTTCCGCATGTCCGAGAAGGTCATTGCAAAGCTCCTTGAACGCTATGTGTGGACCCTCACAGTGGCCAGCGGCATGGTGGTGGGGTTTGTGGCCGCCGTAGGCGACATAGTTGGTATACTCGGCGGTGGGATAGGGCTCATACTGCTTATAGAAATAGCGCAGCAGTACTACGAGGTGGCCATGAGGGAACAGGTCCTCGACATGTATCCTGGCCTCAGACGCGTGTTGGGCGAATGACCAGCCTAGGTCGAAGCTAGAGGGGGAAATTATTCTCTCGAAATTCGGTCTGCCTACAGTCCCCGAACAGGAGTACTGGATGGGAGAACGTCAGCTGGGTAGGGGCCCGCTCACACCTCACCGAAGAACCATCACATCATCCAGCGGGCGGCCCTCCTGTCCAGCGACCACCTGGTTATGGGGCCATAGTCGAAGAGCCTCACGCCGAACCTCTCCAGCAGTGCCCTGAGGGTGTCCGCAACCTCGAACCGCCTCTCCCTCCTCAGAGTCGACCTGTACTCCACCATGCCCGACACGAAGTCCACGACCTCCTGGGGGAGGTCCCTGTACATCACGAGGCCTAGCACGTCGGCCATCGCAAGTAGGCCCTCGAGCGTCCTGGCCAGGGCGGCCTTGCCCAGCTTTTCTGCCGATGGGATGACGCTCGCTACTATGTGCCTGGCGTATTCGTAGAGCTTGCCCACGGCGATGTGCGCCTTGAGGTCGTCGAGGAGGGCCTCCTCGAAGGCGCCCATGTGGTAGTCCAGCGCCTTGGCCGCCTCGGCGTCCCTTTCAGTTTCCTGTTCCTTGGCATCGTTAAGCGCCTGGACCAGCTGGTCGTATGCGCTGTAGAGCGCGTCCACTATGGGTCGCTGTGCGTCCAGTAGCTCGGTGGAAAAGTCGAGTGGCTTCCTGTAATGGGCCGAAAGCAGCGCCAGCCTGACCTCCTCGCCCATGTACCTGCCGAGGACCTCCCGCACAGTCACAATGTTCCCAAGCGACTTGGACATCTTTTCGCCTCCTATGGTGAGGTACCCCACATGTATCCAGTACCTTGCGAAGTAGTCGACGCCGAAGTAGACCCTGGCTATGGCCACCTCGTTCTCGTGATGGGGAAACATGAGGTCCTGCCCACCGCCGTGGAAGTCGAAGGGCACCCCGAGCAACGTGCTCGACATGACCACGCATTCCAGGTGCCACCCGGGCCTCCCAGGGCACCAGGGCGAGTTCCACCACGGTTCAAGGGGGGCCCACGACTTCCACAGCGCGAAGTCAAGGGGATTCCTCTTTCCTGGCTCCGGCTCGACGCGGGCCCCAGCGACCAGCTCCTCCACGCGTTGGCCGGAGAGCTCGCCGTAACGGGGGACCCTGAACACGTCGAAGTAGACCGAGCCGTCCGGCGCCACATATGCGTATCCCCTCTCCACGAGGTCCTCGATCCACTTGACCATCTTGTCCACGTACTCGGTGACCCTGGGATAGTGGTCGGCCCTCTTGACGTTCAAGGCGTCCATCACCTCGAAGTACTCCTCTATGTATCTGCGGGGCACATCATACCACTTGGCCACTACACGGTCCCCGTACTCCTTGCGTGCCCGGTCGATAATTTTGTCGTCTATGTCGGTGAAATTTATCACAAGGGTGGTCCCAATGCCGAGGTA
>JALWZH010000153.1 GCA_027002815.1 Thermoproteales archaeon
GTGTTGTCGTCCAGCCTTTTCACGTCAGGCATGTTTCGATGCACGGATCAGTTTAAAAGGGGTTTGGAGCATGAAATTTTTGCCCTCACGCCCATATGCGTTCCACGCCCGTAGCCGTGGGCGAGCGTCCGCACGACAGGTTTTAGTAGTGGCCCGCGTCTCATTGTGTGGGTACCACGCAGGGCGAGTTGAGGGTAAACATACGCCTAGTGAGGGTCAGGGACGCGCTTTTGATTTCGGCCGACCGCGAGATCGCGAGCGCCACGGCAATCATTAGGGGCAGCACCATAGTGCTGGTCGACAGGGGGCTGGCGCTAGACGTAGGCGAGGACATAGGCGATGTGAGGACACTCATACTTAATTGCGGCGATGGCCAAGCCGTGCTGGAATGCTTCGAGGGCCTGTGCATCAAGAGGGGAGAACTGTGAGGCCGCAGGTTCAGAGCCGCACGCCCGTCGCGTGTAGGGCTGGTGCCCGTGTACCCCTCACAGTCTCCCCTATGGTCTCCATGACGTCCACTGGGGCTACCTCGAGCATCAGCATGAGGAGGCCGGCTATGAAGACCGAGAGCAGCGCGATGGCCACCGCCCTGAAGAAATCCACCCCAAGGAACGCGCCGAAGACGCCCAGCGTCACCAGCACGGAGAGTAGGAGGCCGAGGAGGTTTCCGAGGGGGCCGAGGACGAGTAGGCCGAGGAGGCCGAGGATCGCCGAGAAGAGCACGAATGCTACAGGCGTCAGTAGGGCGGCCAGAAGCACGCGGAGCGGCGATACGAACCTTCCGGTGACCACCATGGCCGAGACCCATATGCTGAGCACCATCACCACGAGGAAGGTCAACAGGTCGTGCATGGGCATTGGCACGCACAGCAAAATAAATTGTTGTCCGGGCCCGCCCCGGGGATCCGGGTAAGTGAAATAAACGCCATATTGCACTGTTGGCGTGCGCGCGATCGTGGTACTGACCAACCCGGGCCATGACGCGTCGCGTAGGAGGGAGCTCATGGCCGTGTTGCGCGCGTCTGGGCACGACGTTGTCAACGTCAGGATAGATGAGGACCACGTAGAGGTCGACGTGAGGGACGGCGACCCCAACGGCGTTGCGGCCGCGGTGGGCGGGCGCGTCATAGACTATGCGGAGGTCGGTAAGGAGGCGGACTCCGTGTGCGAGGCGTTGAGGGAGTACGTGAGGTACTTCAACGCGCGTAGGTACTGGGAGGCGCACGAGGTCCTCGAATCCGTGTGGCGCACATCAAAGGACCCCGTCCTCCAGGGACTGATACTCGTGGCTGCGGGGCTGGTCAAGCTGCAGGAGGGCGACAGAACGCGCATGTACGGGCTCCTCGAGAGGGGGCTCGACGCGCTGTCCGTGGCCAGGTACGGGTGTCTCGACGTTAGGGGGCTCGTGGAGGGCGTAAGGGCGTTCATGTGGGGCGGGCCGCGGCCCGTCGCGCGGTGCCATGAGGATTAGGGTCCTGGGATATGGCGGCTGGCTGTCCAACCACTGGACAGGATACACCTCGCTTGCCATAGACGATGAGGTGCTCATAGACGTGGGCGAGTGCGCACATAGGCAGCTCATGGAGTGTCTAGGCAAGCCGTACCTGAGGCACGTCGTGATCACGCATCGCCATGGGGACCACCTCATAGGCCTGCCCACCCTCGCCCTCTGGGCGAGGATGTTCGGCGATACGATCAACGTGTACACTATCGGGGACGTGGCCGAGGCGATCCCCCTCCTGTTCAGGGCTGTGGGGCAGGAAAGGCTGTTGGACAACATAAACATGCACGTGTTTGGGCCCGGCGAGGCCTTCGAGGTGGCGGGCCTCGACGTGCTTTTAGTAGAGGCGCGACACACCGTGCCAGCCGTATCGCTTAGGATCAGGCGGGGGGACACATGCGTCGTCGTAAGTGGGGACACCGCCCCCAATCCAGGGCTGGCCGAGGTGGGGAGGGGGTGCCTCCTCATACATGAGGCGTCGGGTAACCCCGGCCAAGAGGGGGCCGCCAACAGGCACGGGCACTCCACCACGGTGGACGCGGTTAGGGCGGCAGCCGAGATGGGGGCCACGGCGCTTGTGCCGCTGCACTACTACGTGCACCAGCCTGTGGTCCCCCCCACAACGGTCAGGGTCGTCATACCGACAAAGTGCGGCGTGATAGAGCCGGAAAGGTTGGGTTTAGACCTGTAAAAGCGCTGGCCTCGACGTCACCGGTCCCTCAGCGCCGCGTGGGCCGCCGCCAGCCTGGCCAACGGCACTCTGAATGGCGAGGCGCTCACGTAGTCCACGCCGGCCCTGGCAAAGAAATGTATGGACCTGGGGTCCCCACCGTGCTCCCCACAGACGCCCACCTCGATGTCCGGCTTAGCCTGCCTCGCAAGCCTAATGCCCATCTCAACCAGCTTGCCGACGCCCTTCACGTCTATTGTGTCGAAGGG
Source organism: Thermoproteales archaeon (assembly GCA_027002815.1). Lineage (GTDB taxonomy): Archaea > Thermoproteota > Thermoprotei > Thermoproteales > Thermoproteaceae > WANN01. The sequence continues at coordinate 2,441 of JALWZH010000153.1, forward strand.
GTCTGCCCCCAGTATGCCCAGCTCCAGGTACTGGGGTATGAACTTGTTCTCTGCGTCGTCCCTACTAAAACTGAACACTGCCTGCGTCAGGTCGTTGGTGCCAAAGCTTATGAAGTCCACGGCGGGGGCCAGCTCGTCCATTGTGAGGACCGCCCTCACGGTTTCCACCATGGTGCCGATCTTCACGTCCAGCTTCACGCCCATATCCCTCTCCACGTCCTGCAACGCTGGGACGATCGCGGCGCTCTTCACGTAGCGCACCTCGTTCACGTCGCTTACCTGTGGCACCATTATGGACACCCTGGGGTTCTTCCCTTCCTTTACCAGCTCGGCCGCCGCCTCTGCTATTGCGCGGACAAGGTAGTAGTATATCTCAGGGTACGTGACGCCGACCCTCACCCCCCTGTGCCCAAGCATGGGGTTCGCCTCCGTCAGCGCTCTGACCTTTTGGTACAGCGCCACCTTATCGGCCGTCTCTGCGCCCTTTGCGCGCAGGCCGTGGATCTCCTCGAGCAGTTCCTCGGGCTTTGGGAGGAACTCGTGGAGCGGTGGGTCTATGAGCCTCACTATGACTGGCAGGCCGTCCATAATGTCGAATATCTCCTTGAAGTCGGCCTTCAGCATCTTGGCAAGTGGACGCAGGTGCTCCACCCTCTCCTCTTTACTGTCGGCAAGTATAATGTTGCGGAGCAGGTCCAGCCTCTCGGGCCTCCTGAACATGC
>JALWZH010000154.1 GCA_027002815.1 Thermoproteales archaeon
GGCCCATAACCCACCCCCATGGCGGCGCCCACGGTCAACACGTAGTACCTGTCCGTCAGTCCGAGGACGTGGGCGCTTGCCGCCGACACGTCCAGCCTACCGGCCAACACCAGCCTATTCAGGGTCTCTATGTCCGCCAGGAACTCGGCTATGGGCCGCCTGAAACTGGTCTTGCCTGCCTTCAACCCGTAGAACATGTAGGCGTCGTCCGGGTCGGGGCTGTGGCCGACCACGAGGGCACGCCGTTCCATGCCCCATGATGGGGCCACCTTATTATTTTCTTGGCCCTCGCCTAGCCATGGGGAAAATAGCCGACGTGGTCGCCGTGGTGCTGGCCGCAGGGGAGTCACGTAGGATGGGCAGGCCGAAGCAGCTCCTCGAGCTGTGCGGCAGGCCCATGCTCGAACACGTGCTGCTCATGCTGTCCGGCCTCTTCGAGAGGGTCGTAGTGGTGCTGGGCCACGCCCACGAGGAGGTGCTCAACGCCGTCGAGGTGCCGGGCAACGCCCTGATAGTGTTCAATCCCAGGTACGGCGAGGGGATCAGCACAAGCGTCAGGGCCGGCCTCTCCGCCGTTGAGGCGGACGCCTATCTCATATACCTCGGCGACATGCCCTGCGTGAGGCCCACCACCATAGCGGCCCTGGTGGAGGCCTACAGGCGGGGCGGCAGGCCCGCCGCCGTCCCCACCTATAGGGGTACGAGGGGGAACCCCATCGTGGTTTCCAGGGCCCTGAAGCCCCTCGCAGAGGCGCTCGTAGGCGATAGGGGACTCTCAGGCGTGCTTGACGCTGTGGATCCGCTCTACGTGGAGGTGGATGACGGGGGGATACTCATAGACGTGGACACGCCTCGGGACGTTGAGGCGTTGAGGTGCGCCCTACAGTGCCAAGACTAACCTCCTTGCAACATCGGCAGCATCAATAATGCACGTCCTTGCGTAAAGACCCCTGTATTGTAGGTGCAAGCCCCACCTGTACCCGCCCGTCAGTATGGCCGGCGTCTCGTCTGGGGCAGCGCGTCGGCCAGCCTGTCCTCGAGGGATACAGCGTTGCTGTTTGCCTGCCCCACACCAAGTATGGTGCGGCGCCTTATAAGCCACCGACTCCCAGCACGGTGGGCCGAGCCCCACACGTGTAGGGCTAGGCATCGACGATGACGCAGTTTGGGCTGGGCCGATAGGTGGGGATGCCGCCGGAAAGCGTAACCGGTCGACGGTAGGCCGAGACCGCCAAGGCCCCCTGCCTCCCCGGCGAGGTGGAGTGGGGCGGCGGGGAATTCTTCGCCGGCGCGGCGGAGAGGTTCCTGGCATGCGGGCACCCACGTGAAGGCCGCCGTGTGTACGCCAGACGTGCCTAACCGCTGTGTCTCGCCGGTGTCGGTGCTGGGCGCGTTACTGTTCCGCGGCGCGGAGGACCACGCGTGGGGCCCAGCCCCACCGTCGCGGTACGCTAAGCATTACTGGGACAGGCCCCACGGCCAAGCACCGCGGGAAACCGTCAGGACACCGGCAAGGTACGCGACGAAGGTGCCAGAACAGTTGCGGGACCCCCACGACACGTTGAGGGCGCCGGAATGGGAAACCGTAAAGTCCTTCGCCGACACCTAAACCCCTTTTTCCTTTACCTTCTGAACGCGTTTGTGTAGATCCCCTTTATTGCAGCGGGAAGAGGGCGTATCTCTAACGCGTCCATTACCATGTCCATGAACATAGCGCTGGAGCTGGGGACCGGCCCGGCGCTCCTCGTCATAGTCGTGGTTGCCGAGCACCGCCAGCTTGGGGCCCCTGAGAGAGGCCAGCAGATCTACCAGGGGGTCCAGGTCGGGCGTCCACTCGTCGTACATGTCCCCGCCTATGAGCAGGACGTCGTATTCCAGCCCACCCACAGCACTGGCAATGTCGGGGCCTAGGACCATGGACGTGCAGGTCTGCAAGGAAGAGGACCTTCCTCCCAACGCCTAGATCAAGCACCGTGGTTTTGAGGCCAGAGGATGCCAGGCCCGCGGCCAGCGTGGCGGCTGCGGAAAGGCCGAGCAGGCGTCTCCTGGTGAGCCTCATGCCGTGAAGAGGCAGGTGTCGAGGCCGAGCAGCTCCGCCTCCCTCCTCATGGCGTCCATAACAGCGCTGTTGGTGAAGTACTTGACGCGCATGTAGTACCTCTCGAGGAGCTCCCTGGAAACCCCTATGCGGGCGCTCGCCGATGCGATCACGAGCTCGGGGTTGTCGTAGAACGACGCTATGGAGTTCTCCATTTCCTCCACGTATCGCTCAACGACGTTGTTTGGGACGCCCCTCCTGGCCACCAACACGGCGTACACCAGCGGGATGCGGGTTCTCGCCTCCCAGAGCTCGCCGATGTCGTACACGTGCCCGAACCCCCTGTCCACCATGCGGAGCGCCTCGTCCCCGATCACCAGGACGCCCCCATAGAGGTCCAATGCGCTGTAGGGGTCCTCCACCCTACTCAGCTCAACGCCTAGCAGCAGCCTGGCGGCCCTGTACCCCACGCTGGTCTCCGACACGGCGGCGTAGCCTCGGCCCCTCCCCCTGAACACCCTCACAGATATTACCTCGCCCACGCTGTAGATGGCGAGCCTCGGCACAAGCGTCAACGCGCCGCAGTGCTGCGCGGCGTGGGTTATCGGCACGAAGCCCAGGTCGGCCCTACCGCTGGTGAGGTGCATCACAGCGTCCCCCGTGCCGGCCGGCACCACCTTGAAACGCACGTGGTGGAATATGGGGTCGCTATGCGCGTACCTAAGCCTCACGACGGCCATGGCGGGACGGGGCGCGGCATATATAATGATTGCCGGGTCACCAGAGGTGGGGCTCCGCCTCCCCAGTCGACGCGGCCCTGACCCTTTCCGGCCCGCCCACGGCCCTGATTATGCGGGCCACCGAGCTGGGCACCAGTTCCTCCCACTTGGGGTCGCCGCGCAGCATCAGCTCGCGTACATTGGTCGAGCTGTACTTGCCGCGGTCGAAGAGCCTCTGCCTCCTCACCTCGAGGCCCCCCGCCCTCAACAACAGCTCCACGAAGGGATTGGCCGTGTAGGCCACGTCGACTGGGGGCACATACGATTTGAGCCTGCCGATCCACTCCAGGTTGTTCTCCACGTTGGGCACTGGCACCACCAC
>JALWZH010000155.1 GCA_027002815.1 Thermoproteales archaeon
TATGCTTTCCTCCCACACGTCTATGACCTCCTCCTCGGGCGTCGCCGGCTCTATGTTGGCGTTGTCGCCCAGCGTTATCTCAATCACCGAATCTTCAAGGGCCTTAATGACCAACTTGCGCGCCCTTAACACGGTGAACGTCTTGCCCACGGTATATATATTGCCCACCGCGTAGATCCTGCCGCTGCGCACAAGCACCTTGGCGGGCCCCTCTATACGCATCAACTGGCCTCCCTCCAGCTTGTAGGTCTCCATTGGCTGTTCCCCGGGAACTGTTTAAAAATTATGCACGGCGGCCCCGCGTTGTCTTACGGGGAAAGTTTATATCTGCTCCTCTTATAGTGACGGCGGTGGAACTCCCCGTGGTGCCAAGGCTTGCTGAACTGCTTAAGAGGAGTCCCCTAGACATGAAGGGTATAGTCAGTGATGCCGTGATGCGTCTAGGTGTAGACAAGATATTGGGCGAGGTGCGGAAGGTCCTGTTCGGTCTCGATGAAGTGATCAAGGACATATTGAGCGGCATCATGGTGGGACGCCATGTCCTTGTAGTTGGGCCTGTCGGCATAGGCAAGACGACCCTCGTGGAGAGCATAGCCGAGATATTGGGCCTCGGCGACCCTCCATATGTGGAGGTGGCTTGCCATAGCCACATGACCGCCACGGAACTGACCGGCGACATAGACATAGCGGTGGCGTTGCAGTCTGGCCTCGACCACCCCTTGGCCTTCGTGCCAGGTCCCCTGGTCATGGCCCACGGAAAGTTCCTGATACTCGACGAAATAAATAGGTTGAACCCGTATAGCCAGGCGGCCCTGCTCCAAGCCCTTCAAGAGCACTACATATACATAAGGGGCTTCAGGATAAGGACCGACTTCATACTTCTGGCCACGTCGAATCCGGTGGAGTACAGCGGCGTGTATGAGCTGAGCGAGGCGTTGGCGGATAGGCTTAAGGTTGTGGAGCTGGACTACCCAGAAAAGGAAGTGCTCAAGTTTGTCTTGCAGTGGAAAAGCAAGGAGTTGGTGTCGCACTTGGCGTTGTCAGTGCCCAGCCTTTTTGTGGACGTCATGACGAACCTATTCGTCATATTGTCTCGCGACGTGAAGCTGGAGGTAGGGCCAAGTATACGGTCTGCCATCTACTCCCTTTCTACGGCCATAACACGGGCCCTACTCGAAAAACGGGAACCGAGCATAACAGATCTCAAAAGGGAGGTCGTTAACAACATGGGCAGCGTTATAAGGGGCACGTTCTCAAGCGACAGGGAAAAGGCCGAGTACCTGGCCAGGAAATTCGACGAGGCCATACTTATGTCCAAGAGAAGCGGAGAACCGTGGAGAAAGTAATAGCGCTGCTCTTTTTCAGGGTCGCTGAGATACTAAGGAACGACCCCCGCGTGTCGTATCCCGGCTCTTTACGAAGTTATATATATGCCATATCTGACGCATCGACTCGCCTTTCCCTAGGCTCAGACGACCCGGAAAACGTCATCGTGAGGATCGGGGTCCAAAACCTCGTCCATTCGGTGAAGGCGTCGGTGCCTCACGAGGAGAAAAAAAGGATAATAGAGGACGCAATTAGGAGGGCCCTCCACGAGGAAAGGCGGTCCCCTAAGGACAGGTACTACGGTGAGGCGGGCCACGGCTTGGCGGGCCAGCCGAACACATATAAGGCGCCTCAGCATGAGCGGGTTAGGGCCCATAGGACGGCCCGCTCCGGTGAGATTGTGAGGGGTGTGCTTTATGCGGGTGACTCCGGCTTCGCGAACCTGGCCACGCTCATAAACGCCGTGGTGGGTCCCATGGCCCACATAAGACAGAAATTGGAGGCGCTCAACACCATTAGGGAGGAGCTGCATAAGGCCGGCCTTATTTCACGGGAAGAGGCAGAGTATGCGTCCCTGCGGCTTGACGTGTCCAAACGCTCCGTTGCTGCAGAGCCCACCTCCACTATCAGGGTATCCACGCATAGCACGTCCAACATGCCTATAAGCATAGTCTCGGTGGACCACTACAGGCCCGGTTCCCCCCTCAGCGCAGTGGACCTGCTTAGGACAAGCGCCAATGTGTCCAGGAAAAACATGTTGGGCCGGCCTATAGAGGACCGAGACATCATAATCAACGTATATGGAAGTGCTAACGTGTCGGATATAGTGGTTGCGCTTGACGTTTCTGGCAGCATGAAGGAGTATAGCAGGGGAATGAGCAAGATAGGTATTTCTAAGAAGGCCATTAGGGGATTCATAGAGTATTTGGCCGCTACCGGCGATAGGCTGGGCCTGATACTGTTCAATTACCGTGCGGACGTCCTTTGGGCGCTTTTCCCCGTGTATAGGTATAAAAGGGAGATGGCGGAGCTTTTGCGCTATGTGTATGCGGGTGGGGGCACGAACTTAGGCGAGGCCCTGGCACGTTCAGCGGACGTCTTCAAGGCGTCTCGCGCGGTCCAGAAACACCTGATACTTATAACGGATGGGCGGACGATAAACGCCGATGTGGCGGTAAACCGCGCCAAGACCCTTTTTCGGACCGGCGTTACGATATCCGCCATAAGTATCGGCCAGGGAAGCGACGATGATCTCCTGAAGAGAATAGTGAGGCATGGAAACGGCACATTTGTGAAGATAAGCAGTATATTCGATCTGGAACGTGCGTTAAAAATAGGGGCGTCGAGGAGATACATGTGAGCTCCTGTTTGGACCGCTATAAGCTGCGCTGCAAGTACCCATTCCTACGCTTGCTCCCCGGTAGGCCGAGCAAATCGCAGGTACTTCAGGCGGCGTCGCAGGGGGCGCTGCTAGACGCTGCGAACAGGATAATCCGCGAGTTCGTTAATAGGGGGGAGTTCCCCCTGCTATGCGACGCGGTTGAGGGCCGCCTATCCCATTACCTGGCCTACGGCTACGTGATTACGGCGTCCAGCGAGCCCGTGACCAGGCGTTACATCGAATGGGCCAGCCAGTCTGCTTACATCAACATGATGCGTGAACCCGTGCAGTGCCTTCGTTCGTTGGCCTCGTACCTCGGCGTGGAGGTGAGGGACCCAAAGCACATACTTGACCATGAGCCCCTCGTGAGTCTGTACTACCATGCGG
>JALWZH010000156.1 GCA_027002815.1 Thermoproteales archaeon
GGGACGCCTTCAGGGTAGTCGCGCTGTACAACTACTGGCTCTTCTACGTTAGGCCCGACTACGTGGGGGCGCAGGACGCCGAGAGGACGTACGCCGTGTCCCTGGCAGAACTCTACAGGGACGCGGGCTACACGGTGGGCATGGCCGCCATAGGCGACATCGGGAGCAACACGCCTGACGTAATAGGGGTGATACCCGTGGTCGTGGTCGAGGGCGGGGTCCCGAACTTCGTGGAAAACGCCATATACGAGTTGCTGGACGAACTGCCGGATAGGTATGTCACCCCATATAAAATAATTACCTGGGTGGAGGGCGGGAAGCTCTACGTGTTGTGGGACACGTACAGCGTGGCGCTCATGGACTCCGAGGGCCGGGAGGAATTCGTCCCCTTCAACGTCTTCGAGGTGGTGACGGGATGAGCGGCTGTGACGTTGAGGGGGTCCTCGGGCCGGGCACCGGCGCCTACATGGAGTACAGGAACTTCCTGGCCTGGTACAGGAAGTACGAGCGGCACCTGAGCGTGTGGGAGCCGGGCAAGGTGTGCCTCGGGCTTGCCCAGGTGGTCAGGGCGGCCCTCGACGAGCTTGGGCGGGCCTGTGGGCGGCCCGACCCCGCAGTGGTGGCGCGGTGGCTGTTGAGGTCGCTGGAGGAGGACCGGGTGGAGTTGCCAAGGCACATGGCCTGCGAGCTGCACGGCACGCGGGGCGACGTTATCGAGGCCCTTGCCCTGGCCTTCCCAGGCGCGGTGTTCGGGCGGCCCAAGCGCCCCAAGGCGACCACGTCGCGGACTACCGACACATGGTCGGCGTACCCGGAGCCCCATGCGTGGAGGCACCACGCCGAGCGGGGCGGGGCATGGGAGGCCGCGGCTCCAGGGCAACATACAGCGGAGCGGGACCGCCCGAGAGGACGGGCGGTAAAGGCCGCAGTACTGGCCGCCGCAGCGGCCGCGGCCATACTCCTATGCCTGTTGCTGGCCGGGAAACAGCTGTGGGGGGTCGCAATGCAAGCCATGGGCGGAGGCGCCGTGGAGACCGCAGCGACGCGTATAGGGACTACAAGCGTTGGGCCGGGGACCCAGGGCCCCACAACGACCCCGACGACTGTACGCGTCACCCATACGGGGGCACGTACCTCCCCTCCGGCCACGTCGCCTGCCCCCAACAACGCCCCTCGGCTGTCCAGGGGGGACCTCACGCGGCTGGTTGTTGGCGCCGTGGTGGAGGCCATAAATAGGGAGAGGGAGCGCGCGGGGGTTCCCCCAGCCAGGTACCTGAACTTTTCGGTGGCCCAGTGGAAGGCAGTGCGCATGCTCGAGACGGGGCTGTTCAGCCACTACACGGCCGGGGGCGTCATGCCCACGTACTTCGCCACGCTGCGGGGCGCCCACTACGGGGTCGAGGAGAACATCTACATGCTGCGCTGTTTTGGGGGGCCCTGCATATCGATGGACGACGCGGAGAGGTACGCCTACGATGCCGTGCGCAGTTTCGTGCATGAGGACGCCGCGTCCATGTGGGGCCACAGGGACTCCCTGCTGGACCCATGCAACAATTACGTGGACGTGGGGGCCGCGTGGAACGGCACCCACCTCTTCATGGCAGTGTACATGGTGTCCAGGTGGGTCGAGTGGGTCGTCCCCCCGAGGTACGCTGGGGGCCGCTTCGAGGCGGCCGGTATAGTGGACCCCCGGATAATGCCGGTGGGGGAGGGGGGACGGGCCTACTTCCCCATATTCATTTACCGCGACGATGTTGACCCGGCCTACGCGTCCAGGGACTACTACGAGTACGGCGACGCGGTGGCCGGCGTACTGCCGCCGGGCTCCGGGGAAAGGTACATCGACGTACGGACAATATACGCGGACGTGTATAGGGTAGTGCCTACGGACAGGGGCACGTACTTCCGCGTGGCGTTCCGCTACGCGCCGAGGGCCCCCGGCCAGTACACACTCGTAATAATGGGGCGCAACGGGCTCGGCGTGGAGTGGAGGCCCATGTCGCCCAGCGGCGGGACAAGGCTGGAGTGGTGCCGCATACTCACGTACACCTGGCTGATAGGCGCCGGGTGACCCCACTGTGGAGTCACACATATATTTTTGGCTGTCCGGTCCGTCATGGGGACCTTCACGGTGAGGGCCAGGGTCTGGAACCCGGCGGACAGGGACAGGGGAGCGGCGGTGGAGCTGCTGGTGGACACGGGCGCCACGTATACCGTGATGCCTACAAGCCTCCTCCGGGGGCTTGGCGTGGAGCCCGTTAGGACAGCCAGGCTGAGGCTTGCGGATGGGCGCACAGTTGAGAGGCCCCTAGGCGAGGTGGGGATGGAGGTGGAGGGCATAAGCACGGGCGCTACACCCACCGTGTTCGGAGAGGAAGGCATCTACCTGTTGGGGGCAGTCACAATGGAGCAGCTGGGCCTCGCCCCAGACCCAGTACAGAAAAAGCTCGTACCCACAGAGGCCCTCCTAATGATGAGAATACACCAATATCAGCCACACTTTATATAGAATAATCAAAAGGTTGTTGCCCTAACAATCTAATCATTTATTATTACAGTGCTTTTGAATTTTGTCCGTAGATTTATCATGTATAATTCCATATTATGCCTCATATATTTTCTAACCCTTATTACATACATATTATTATATTGCGATTTTTATAATGTGTTTTTGTATCTCATTTAGGGTCCTTACGCTGGAAGAGTCGATTAGAAAACATTATTTAGTAGGATTATCTGTATTTAGTGGTTGTGCTCAGGTTTTCCGGGGTACATGCATACCTTGACCAGTCCCTAGCTTTATATGATTTAAGGGGACGTAATGTATTGCTTAACGCTGTTAGGTGGGCTTCAGCTATGTTATGGAACGGAAAATCGGTGGGGACAAATGTAATTATTAAAGAGAAGCCTAACCAAAGCATGTTACAACTCTTTGCCTATCTTGTGGCGCCAGCTAGGATAGAGGAAGACGATGATCGGGGAGTTACAAGGCTTATTCTTCCGTCCATTGCCTGCAGACCGGGCGAGGACTTATGCGAGCTCTG
>JALWZH010000157.1 GCA_027002815.1 Thermoproteales archaeon
CTAAGCTGGAGGAGATATGAGCTCGGTACTGGTTAAGGCTGTAATCAGAAGGGAGAGGCTGCCCCACGTGCTTGCGGCGCTCAAGGGTGCAGGCTATATTGGGGCTACCGTGTACAAGGCGGAGGGAATGGGTGGAGAAGGGGGAGTCATTGAGCTTGAGGGGGGGCCTGTGGAGGCCCTTATCCCACGCGTAGTGGTCGAGGTGGCCGTGTCGGCCGAGGAGGCCCAAAAGGTGATGGACATCATACGCGAGCACTCGCGCACGGGGCACGTTGGGGACGGGAGGATATTCGTGATCCCGCTTATCGAAGTGGTCAGGATAAGGACCGGCGAAAAACTATAAGTATTTTTTTTCCAAGTCCACAAAAGGTACGTGTGTTTTGACGAGCTTGAAGCGGACAACGACGAGCTTAGGAGCGTGCTCGACGCAGTGGGCGTCAAGGTCAGGAAGGGGGCCCCTGTCAGGGCCGTTTATGGGCTGGACCGGGACGTTCTGGCCGCCCTACGCGCGGACGATAGGCCCATACTGGGCGTGTCACCTCCCGGGATCAAGTCGCCGCTGGCCATAGCGGACCTTAAGAGCCTCCCGATGCTCCTGAACTACGGCGAGTGCACCACCGTGGAGGTTCCCCGTTTACGGGCAGAGATAGGCGACACAGTGCTGACCGCGGTCAACGAGATCGCCATATTCCCATCCCGCAGCGCCACCCTCATGGAATACGTCATATATGTGGGCGATGAGGAGGCCATAACCGATATCGCCGACGGCGTCCTAATAGCCACCCCCCTTGGATCCACAGCCTACGCGTACTCTGCAGGGGGGCCGGTCATCATGCATGGGGCCAAGGTCCTCGAGGTTTTACCGGTCAATTCCCTGTTCGGTAGGAGGGCGCTCATAGTAAACGACGGCGAGACCATAAAGGTAACACAGATCAAGAGTAGGTTCCCCATAGAGGCGATAGCCGATGGCGCGGTCAGGGCCGAAGTAAAGGGGGAGGTGACCGTGAGGAGGGGCCCCCCGGCAAAACTCGTGAGGATAGTCAGGGGACGTAGGGGAACTGTGCCGAGCAACGTGAAGCTTCCCCCAAGCGCCAGATACGTATACTCAATAATGATGGAGAGGGGCCCCCTCACCATGGGGGAGATAGCAGAGATCTCCGGCCTGCCCAAGAGGACCGTGAGACATGCCCTGAAGGTCCTAACGGAGAGGGGGCTCGTTGAAGCGTATCTGGACCCTTTGGACACGAGGCGCCGCATCTATAAGGTCGTACAGAGGTCGACCCAGTGAGGGTACGCCTCAGGAAACGTCCTTATGTATGGGCAGACCGAACAACGCAAGGAGGTCGTCTATCATGCGCCTAGACACGTTGTCGGGCAGCATGGACGCTATGCCCGTAAGCACCAGCTCCAGCATGCCCTCGACGGGATACCCGCGCAGCCTTGCAAGCTCCTCAAGAACTTCAAGGTCCCTATCAAGCGCATCGCGTATATATGGCCTAAGGTTTTCAAGGTACTGGGAACGGGAGAGCAGCCACAGCGCTATAATTGCGCCGCGCTCCCTAAGCTGGAGGGCACAGTCCACGAGCTCGGGCGTGTTCAGGTTAACCCTTTCAATATTTTGGGTAAGGTATGTCTTAATGTTTTCATGGGAACAGACAATTCCCTTCACGTATCGAAAATTCTTTCACCTTTATAAATACTTCGTGCGCCATGGACAACTATATAAATGTCAAGGGAATTAATAATACGATATCCGCGCTGGGTTTTTGACCGGGTGACCCATCCATACCGTGGGCCGCCCATCCCCCTGGACAAGCCCAGGGAGGTACGTCCTGCCATGCGCGGTTGCTGGGGCTGTGGCCGCGTGGACGTGCTGTCTAGGCTTGGGGCTGGCGCTGTCCACACTGCCGTCGTTCGTCGCGTCGCTTAGGACAATAAGGCGCGCCAGCAACAGACGGACAATAGCCATGTTGCTGGCGTTGTCGATGGCCTACATCTCCATGGTCGACGTCAGCGTAGAGGTACATATCTGGGGAAGAAGCTACGTGGTGTCTGGATGGGAGCTCAAACTCGTGATGGGCATAGGAGCTGTCAATTTCGCCGCAATGGCCGCGACGCCCCGCCACAACGTACGGGCATCGCTCAGAAGGGCCTTGCGGAGGGTCACGGCAATGCGTCTTCCCTGACTAAAGGCGCACGTCCCCCTCCCTACTATTCGAAGCGCCCAGTTGCGATGCGCCACTCGCCATGACGAGCCGCTAAGCCTTGATGCGGATCCACGTGTCAGGCGCGTCTCTTCACGACTAGGCTGAGGTATGCAAGTATCTCCTTGGCCAGCCGGTCTGGGTTGAAGTACCACGACTTCCTGTACGCCAGCTTCCTCATTTCCGACGCCTCCGCATTATCCATTTTGAGGATCTTCAGCATGTACGCCACGCACTCTTGGTCCGTGGACGCCAAATACCCGTCGCGCCCATGCGATATCAGTTCGGCGAGGCCCGACTCCGCGGGGAGTATCGGTATAACGCCCTGCGACATGGCCTCGACCGGCGCCATGCCGAAATGTTCGCCAACCCTCATGTGCACGTAGGCCTTAGCCCTCTGGAAGTACGATATCATCTCCTCCACCGTGATCACGTCGTCTATGAGCACCACGTCCTCGCTTTCCGATGAGATGGCCTTGAGGTGCTCGTAGTATTCTGGATGTCTGTCGTCGGGCACCCCAATGATGACCAACTTGGCGTCGGGCACCTCTGGCTTCACCTCCCTTAGGAACATCCTTATGAGCGCGTCCTGCCTCTTAGTGGGCGTGAAGCGGCCTATGGATATGACCACGTTTTCCCTGGCCTCCTGCAGGCTCGGCTCATGCCTGAAGAACGGCCATTCTATGGCGGGGTACACCACGTTTGCCTCAAGGCCATACATGCGGTAGAGGGCCCCCGCAGTGAAGTTAGAGTTCACCATATGGACGTCTATGGACCTATAGAAGTAGTTGTACATATTGGGAAACCTGTATATGCCTATGAACTTGAACAGGTTCGCCTCAGTCACCTCCTCCTCGATGGGATAATGGATGTATATTCCCGTGCCTATGGCCGGGTTTACGGTCTTCGAGAGCACCGCATATAGGGGTTCCTGTATCATGACGAACACCACGTCGGGCTGGGCCGTGGACAGCACCTCCGTCATGGAGAAAAGCACGTCGGCCATCTTGTCCACGTGGGCCACACCGGTCCTAGGACAGCCACTACACGGCTTAATGTACCTAAAATCAACCCCCACATCGGGAAACCACTCCTCGTTACGGCGATGGGTCAGCACGTGTACCTCGATGCCGAGAGACGAAAGCTCGTAGATGAGTATGCGGGTGAGTCTCTCGCTACCCCCAAATCTGTCCAGATGTGGATGGACTACCAGTACACGCATCCAGGGGTGAATATACAGGCATTATTAAGCATTCTAATGACCGCACCCCCATCATATACTTCATAAAGGTATACACCAGTTTGAGACGTGGACAGGCGCCTCGCCAGGGCACTTGCCAGTATCGTGGGCGAGGAAAACGTGTTGGTGGACCCAGCCGAGCTGCTGGTATACGAGGCCGACGGGTCCCTTGTGACAGCGACCAGGCCGGACGTGGTGGTCTTCCCAGGCACCGCTGAGGAGGTAGCGGGAGTCATGAGGCTTGCGAGGGAGTTCGGCGTCCCCATCGTTCCCCGAGGCTCCGGCACGAGCCTCAGTGGGGGCGCGCAGCCCGTGAGGGGCGGGATCGTACTATCGCTGGCACGGATGAACCGGATCCTCGAGGTGGACCTGGACAACGAGGTTGTCGTCGTCGAGCCAGCGGTGATAAACGCGTGGGTAAACGAGGCGGTTCAAAGGGCAGGATACGCCATCGCCATAGACCCGGGCTACCAGTATGCGCCTGACCCGGGCAGCCAGAGGGTCAGCACTGTGGGCGGCAACGTGGGGCACAACTCGGGGGGCATCAAGTGCTTCAAGTATGGCGTCACGGTCAACCACGTGAGGGGCCTCGAGGTGGTCCTCCCAAACGGCGAGGTGAGGCGTCTCGGCGGCAAGGCCTTCGAGGCGCCGGGCCTAGACCTGACAGGCCTCTTCGTCGGCTCTGAGGGGACCCTAGGCGTGGTGACCAAGGTCACTATACGGGTCGTGCCCCTCTTTGAAGCCGTCAAGACCATACTGGCCACATTCGACAGCGCGGATGCCGCTGGGTCCGCGGTGTCCGCGCTGGTGCGCAGTGGGGTTAGGCCGCTTGCCGTAGAGCTAATGGACAAGGAGGCGGTGGAGGCGGTAGAGTCGGGCCCCTACGCGGCGGGCCTGCCCCGCGATGCAGAGGCGCTCCTCCTGATAGACGTGGAGGGGTCAGAGCCGGGAGCATCGCAGGACGCCGAGAAAGTCGCGTCGATCCTTAGGGCCCATGGGGCCAACATGGTTAGGCTCGCCTCAGATGGAGACGAGGCCCAGAAGTGGTGGGCCGCACGTAAGCAGGCCTTTGGAGCCATGGGATTCGTGGGGCCCAACTACGTGGTGGAGGACGGGACTGTGCCCAGGAAGGCGCTGCCACTGGCCCTCAACAGGATCCGCGAAATCGTGGCCGCGCACGGCCTACGCGTCGCAAACGTCTTTCATGCGGGGGACGGCAATCTGCATCCCCTAATACTCTACGACGAGAGGGATCCCGCGCAGAGGGATGCCGCGCTGAGGGCCGGCGAGGAGGTACTTAGGATGTGCGTGGAGCTGGGAGGCACCATAACGGGCGAACACGGGGTTGGATGGCATAAGAGGCGCCTTCTCCCGCTGATGTACAGCGAGGTGGAGCTCGACCTCATGAGGCGCATCAAGGCCGTGTTCGATCCAGACAACGTGGTGAATCCCGGGAAGGTCCTGCCATGAGCATCGCCGTCGACGGCGTAGAGCCGCGCTACGTGTTCGTGCCTAGAACCGTGGAGGAGCTCCTTGACGTATTGGCGGTCGTGGAGCGGGACGGGCTGAACACGCTGATAGTTGGTAGGGGCAGCAAGCTCTTCATGGGCAACGTGCCCAGACGCCTCGACGCGCTCATCGTGGTAGGGGGCATGCAGCCCGCCGTGGAGGTCGACGAGGACGAGCTCGTGTTCTCGTCGTCTGCGTCCACAAGCTACGACGAGCTGCGTCGGGAACTCAACAGGCACGGCCTCCGATGGCCCGTTGATCCGCCCTTGGCGCGGTTCTCGAGCGTAGGCGGGATAGTGGCAAGCAACATGTATGGGCCCATGGCGTACTGGTACATGACGCCGAGGGACCAACTACTCAGGGTCCGTCTAGCCCTCGTCGGTGGGTCCATGACCACGTGGGGCGCCGGAGTGATAAAGGACGTAGCCGGGTACAACGTGCGGAGGCTCGTGGCGGGCTCCATGGGCGTCCTTGGTGTCATCACGGAGGTGAAGATGAGGGCCGCGGCTCTTCCTGAGGAAGTCGCCGTCGCGGTGCTCGACAGGACGCTCGACCTACGTGCACTGCGGAAACTTAAACCTGTGGGTGCTGTCGAGGTCGATGGGCGGTCCTACATGAGGTTCGAGGGGAACAGGGCTGAGGTGGAGTACAGGTTGGGGTCCATGGGCGCGGGCGACGTCCTCTACGGACGTGAGGCCGAGGAGTTGTGGGGCGACCTCACCAGCATGGCCGGGCTCTTTTCGGAGCCCGTGGTGCTCAAGGTGGTGGCCCCTCCAGCCAACCTGAGCGCGGCGCCGTTGCCGCAGGGCAAAACGTTCCGCGTGCCCATGCTCGGAGTGGCCTACGTGGCGACGGGGAGCATAGTGGGGCTGAACGATTTGAGGGCATGGGCATCCTCGGTGGGGGGCCACGTAGCCGTATTGAAGGCGCCTCCAGAGGCCAAGGCCCACATGGACGTCTGGGACATACGCGGTAACCGTGACCTCATGGCGAGGGTCAAGGAGGCGTTCGACCCAAGGGGCCTCCTCGGGGCTGGGAGGTACATATGATGGAGGAGGCCTATAGGTGTGTCCACTGCGGTTTCTGCTTGCCTACCTGTCCCACGTACATGGCCACGGGAAACGAGGCCGACAGTCCTAGGGGCCGCATATACATAGTGAGGGCCCTAGCAGAGGGCAAGCTGTCCGTGACCGACGGCGTTCTGGAACACCTCGACAGGTGTGTCCTGTGTAGGCGCTGCGAGCTTGCGTGTCCCTCTGGGGTCAAATATTCGGCTATATACGGCGAGGCGCAGAGGATGCTGGGCGGAGCGCTCACCGGTAGGACCGTGGGGAAGTTGGAGAGGGCTGGGCTTAGGCTAGTGACGGGCAGTGGCGTAGCCGCGCAAATCGCATTGCTGCTCTCCCCAATCCTGCCCTGGAGGCACCTCAGGGGCTTCGCCGCTGGGCCCCGTCTGAGGCTGGGCAGGTACGTTGGGAGGGTTTTCAGGCATAAGGGCAGGTACAGGGGTAGGGCGGCGCTGCTGGCGCCCCCCTCGTGCATATCCCACGTAGCCTACTCGGGCGCTGTGGTGGCCGCGATAAGGATCCTCACGTGGAACGGGTTTGACGTGGTCTACCCGCGGCTCACATGTTGCGGTGCCCCACAGCTTCACATAGGCGACTTCAAGGCCTTCGAGGAGAGGCGCAGGGCCAACCTGGAAAGGCTAGCTCAACTGGACGCCGACTACCTCGTGGTCCCAAACGCCGGGGGCTGCCATAGTACTTGGGCCGAGTATCCCGTGGATGGGGCGCTCGACATAATGGAGCTGCTGGACCAAGTAGGGCCTAGGGGAGAGCTCGGCCGGGTGGAGGTGGTGGCCTCGATACAGCACAGCTGCCACGGCCAGATCGCCATGAGGGTCAGGGACGCGGCGCTTAGGGTGCTGGGTAGGATACCAGGAGTAAGGCTCGTGGGGCTCCCCTCTAGGGACACGTGTTGCGGCGCGGGCGCCATGTATCCAGACCGGCACCCTCACATAGCGGAAAAGATACTCGGAGCGAAGCTAAGGGAGGTGAGGGACATTGGGCCCGATGTGCTTCTAGTGGAGAGCCCGACGTGTAGGGCCCACTTGAACGGCGTTGGGCCCCGCATCATGTACCCATTGGAGCTGTTAGACGAGTCGTACATGGCCGGTAGGAACCCAGGCTACGCCGAGCTGCAATCGGCGTTGTGACCACGTGGGGCAGATGGCCCACGCCTTACCCTCCACGCGGCGCTACTCGACGCGGTTCCCTATGGACGTCACATGAAGCGGGCCCGCACTGTGGCCCGGCGGCTTTTGGGTCGCACTGGGCCATTCTGAAGGGCAAAACTTATATCATGGCAGTGACACTACATTGAGTTATGGACGTCAGCGTCCTCACGCCGGAAGAGCTTGGCACGGCCCACGTGGGTAGGCGTGTCAAGCTGACTGTCGCGTCTTGTCAGGACACCTTGGAGGCCAAGATAGTCGAGGGGGTGCTGACCGACGTGACCAACAGCAGGGTTGGCATACAGACGGAGCACGGCTATGAGGTAGTGGAGAGGGGATGGATCGTGATGGTCGAGGTGCTGACATAGACTGCGAGGTTCTCTTGCCAATTCCGACCCCTATACTGGTGGTAGTGGCAGGAAACTCAGGAATGGTTGCCGGATGGCCTCTCGTCGTGCCTTCCAGGAACCCCCTGGTGGTCCTCCCCATACGCCACGACAGGGACACGCTGAGCCACATAAGGAGGGAAAGGGCCTTCAGCATCAACGTGGTTCCCAGGGATTTGGGGCAACGGGCCATCGAGATATTCGGAGTTAAGGCAGCCGACAAATTGCGGCGTTGGGGCAACGTAGCCCCATGCGTCAAGGTCGGATGCAAGTATCTTGGGGACTCCACAGCACATGTGGAGTGCATGTACGATGGGGAGTGGGCCGTCGAGGACCATGCGCTGGTCAAGTGCAGACCGGCGCACTGGGAGTGCCGCGGCGGGGAATACGCGGGCTTAGCCCTATGCGGGGACTCACCTTGAGGGGCCCAATTCAAGCAGGCGTTTTTCGTCGTCCCTAAGCATCTCCATGAACATCCTACAGCTGGCATTGCTCTGATACTTGCATTCCCTGTACATCCTTGCCGCTTCTTCGGGAAAGCCCGTTTTACCCGCCGCGAAGTCCCTCACCGAGTTGACCCTTTCCATTATACAGTCTACGTCGGGCTCCTCCACGTATTCCACGGACCCACCGCGGTACAGCTTGACCTCGGCCATGCACAGGTCGCGCCTATAGTTCGCCTCGAGCCTCTCCGCACGCGCCAGCCTTCCCGACATGGCAGTATAATATTCGGACTTGGCCGCCAGCACGAGCAGCTTGTGGCCCAGTTTGACCGCCTTCTTGTTGCGGCTCCTAATCAGGTTTATGCCCATCCTGCGAAGGAACTTTATGTCCTCCTCGCTGTACGTGTCTGGGTCCCTCCCCAAAATGGCGTCCAGCCTATCCATGTCCTCCTTGCTGATCGTGGTCCCCCCAGAGAGGGGGACTGACCTCTCAAGCTCCTCACGAGAGACGATGCCCCTACGCTCAAGCGCTCCCAGCACGGAGTAAAGCTGGTGGTGCATCTCGTCACGTATGGCCAAGTAGTCCGCCATGAGGTAGATCAGTTGTTCCCTTATCTCGGCAAGCTTCCTGTATATAATTGCCGAGAGGACCAATAGTACGGCCAGCCCAGACAGGATGAGCACCTCCATACCGTTGTACAGTCCACAGAATAAAAAGTTGCCGCATTGGTAATAAAGCCCCCGCGGTGGGCGTTCCATGGGCCACCTAGTAGGGACGGGCCGTTGCGCATATGACAGCCTAGGAAAGGTGCGGCGGATCCGTGTGCCGCATGGTGGGCGTGGCCCGCGCGGGGCGTGGGTGACAGGAACACGTGGGTGGGGATTTCCCATATTGGGCGATGCACGTCGTAAGGGCGGCCCAGGAAGTTCGGGCTGTTGACATGGGGGGGCCTCGGGGTGCCCAGTACGCGTTGAGGCTCCCCCGCGAGCGCTCTGTGATAGGTATACTCCTCCTAGCGTTCGTGCTGGCCGTCATGACGGCGTGGCCGCCCAACGTGCAGGGCTCTCTCATTGTTGCTGTGGCACTGGTAGTCCACCTACTTACGTTCGACGTGGCCTTCGAGAGGGCCCACAGGGAACTGAGCAAGGCCCTGCTTATAATAGTGCTCAACGCCGCCCCATACATGCTGGGCTACATGCTGTTTTGGCGTTTCCCTTTGATGGAACTCGCTGTGGGGAGCGCCACGGTTCTGGCATATCTCGCATCGACGTTGAGGTGGGGCTACAGGGCGATACCCGCCGTGCTGACGGGGACGGCCCTCCTGACCGTCTCCTACCTCCTTGCCATGCCTCTAATGGATGGGGCTGCGGTGTCCCG
Organism: Thermoproteales archaeon; assembly: GCA_027002815.1. Classification (GTDB taxonomy): domain Archaea; phylum Thermoproteota; class Thermoprotei; order Thermoproteales; family Thermoproteaceae; genus WANN01. The sequence continues at coordinate 9,394 of JALWZH010000157.1, forward strand.
CGGCGTACATTACGCGGTCTGGGCACTGTACGCGCTGTATAACATCTCCGTGGCGCTTTACGTGGAGTCCAGGTTGGCCTTCCGCAACGTACGCCCTGTGACCGCCCTCATGCCGCTCACTGTGGCGCTCCTTATAGGGGCGGCGTTGCACCCTGCGGTTTTAATAGCCTTCGTGGAACCCATCATCAAGACGGTGAGGAACATCGCCAACAACGTTAGGTATAGTAGCCTCGACGAGATTAAGAGGATGGGCAAGCTGGAGGCCCTGAGGAGCGCCTTGTTCGTGGCGGTCCTCGGCTTAAGCGTGGTTCTGACCGTTAAGCCAGCTTAGAATGATTGAAATTGCGACAAGGGGGACCGACACGACGTCATCGGCCCGCCCACCCGCGGGGCTCCGCCGGCGGGGACATCGTTGCTGGTTTCCCACGCCAATTAAATGTTTCTATTCCCTGTATGCAGTAGGGCAGAGAACGCGCATCTGCGTTCTGTATTGGGACCGACGTCCCGACACGGCCCCGAGCGTACTTGGCAATCCGCTGAAGTCCCCCAACTAGTCGCCCGCCATGCGTCTCACCGCATCGAGTAGACCCATGACTGCGGGCCTCAGGAAGAACTGCGAGGCCAACCTGCCTGCGCCCAGTACCCTCTCCACGTGTTCGTCCACGCGTTGCAGCCTCTTTATGGCGTCCTCCACGCCTCCCCCCACCTCCACGACTTCCCTAGCGACCTCCATCCACGCGTTGATCTGGTCAAGGTGGTATGTCAACAACTCGACGCGACGTGTACACGCGAAGTGGGGATAACAGAGCTCGCTCGGACGCAGTGCTGCCATGCGCCGCAGCGAGTCGACGTATTCTTTGGGTCTGAACGGTATTGGCGTTGTGGGGAAAATCGCGTCGAGCTGCTCCATGTAGACCCCGGCAGAATCGCCGACGAAGAGCGTGCCCGTGTCGCGCAGGTAGAACGACATGTGGTGGGGCGCATGGCCGGGCGTGTACAACACGTCTATCGCGTCGAAGAGCCTCTGCCCGTCGCTGAGGGGCTGCAGGTTCTTGCCCGGTAAGGGCCTGCCGAACTCGCGCGCCACGTCTCCCAACACTTGGAGGGCCGACTCCCAAAGCCTTTCTGGGTCCGCCAGGTGCTTGACATACCTTTCGTGTACGTAGACGGGCTGCTCTATGTTGCCGGCGGCGCCGCAGTGGTCCAAGTGTATGTGGGTGCACAGTACATGTGTGACCTGGTCCAGCGGCGTGTAGGTGGACGAAGGGCCCGGATCCACGGCAACCCTCACATCCCCAAGCGCGACCACGTACGTCGACATTAGGTGTTCGCCGCCTATATATCGGCGTATTTCCTCCCTCATCGTGGTGTTAACCCCAACAAGAATATAAAGAGTTCGACGGCAATCGCCCCTAGGCGGCCGTCCAGGCCTTATGCGGGAATACGCTGTGCGGTTTCCACATGAGAGGCCGACGCGGGCCGTGCTCGCGGCTCAACGCCGCGGCCTACTTCACGAGCCGGCCATCCACAAGCAGGCTCTCATCCCCCCAACCCAGAACGGTGGGGCTCATCAGGAGGGCCGTATCGACACGTTTGAGGTGGGACCTGAGCTCCTCCCGCGCAGCATCGTCTAGGCCGGTCGTAGGCTCGTCGATCACGAGGTTGCTCGGCGAGCCAAGGAACGCCCTCGCCATGTCAACTCTGCGCCTCCACCCATAGCTCAGAGAGGAGACGCGCATGTCCAGCAGGCGCCTCACGCCGAACATATCCCAGACGTTCGAAGGGTCGTCGCCCACAAGCTCCGCGTAGAACTCCAGGTTCTCCCTGACGGTGAGTTCCTCGTAGAGGGACGGCGTGTGGAAGACCACAGAGAGGGAGCCGTAAACCTCCACTGTGCCCTTGCTGGGCGGCGTAATGCCGGCTATAATCCTCACCAGCGTGGTCTTCCCGGACCCATTGGGCCCCACAATTACGTGGATTCCCCTGCCAAAGTGGGCGCTCACGCCCTTCAGAACCCATCCCTGCGCGAAGCGCTTCCACACGTCCACAAGCCTAATCACGTCAATCCACCCTGACTATCTTCCCATCGCGCATGTGTGCAGTGCGGTCGCAGTACTTGAGGAGCTCCACGTTGTGCGTGACAAGTACCACCGTGATGCCAATACCGACCAGGTCCCTGAATATGGACATAACGATCTGCGCGTTCTCGCTGTCCAGATTCCCAGTAGGTTCATCGGCGAGGAGTATGCGGGGATCCGAGACGATGGCCCTGGCAATTGCCACACGCTGCTGTTCTCCCCCCGAGAGCTGCGTGGGCTTCCTGTCAGCCTTGTCAAGCAGTCCGACCTTGGCAAGCGCTTCTCGCGCCATCATACGCCTTTCACGTCTTGGGACCCCCCTTACTATGAGGGGCAACTCCACGTTCTCCAGAGCGCTCATCCTTGGCACTAGGTAGAACATCTGGAACACGAAGCCTATATTGCGGTTCCTGAAGCCCGCCAACTCGTCGTCGCCCATCTCGTTTATGTGCGCCCCCATGACCACGATTTCTCCCCTATCCGGCCTGTCGAGGCCGCCGATGAGGTGGAGCAACGTCGACTTCCCGCTGCCGCTGGGCCCCACAATGCACTGGAAGGTCCCCCCGGGCACCTCTAGGTCAACCCCCCGAAGCGCAATGGACTCGACCTCGCCGATCCGATACGTCTTCCATACGTCCCTGACAGATATCACCTCCTCCGACGCAACGCGACGATCGCCAAGGAGGCCGCCACCACTATCACGCCGAGCAGCAAGGCAGGCACTAGCCAGGGATTGGGGCCTGGGGATTCTGGGGCAGCGGCTTTTCTGGGGGACACATTCAGGGTGAGCTGCCTATCCATCACGTGCTCCACGCCGTACTTATCGACGAAACGTATCCTCACAGTCACGTTGTAGGTGCCGGGAGCGTTGGCCATGACCGGTATAGATGCGCTTGTCTGTTGTTGCGCGCCGATAACGCCGATGTACTGCTGCGACGTCCTAAAGGGGACCAGGCCCGGCGGCGTCTCCACCTCGAAGACCGCGTTGCTCACGTCGCTATAACCGGCGTTAACCAGCGTCACGCTGATATAGGTCACCGATCCGTTTTCCGGCTCTTCAGGTATGTGGGAAAGGTCCGTTATTAGGAGGCGCGCTGTCTGCACCACTGTAAGCGATACTGTGCCGCTTTCCCTTCCCGTGGAGCCCAACTCCGTGATATAGGATATCTCGTACCTAAGGGGGGCCGTCCCCTCCGCGGTCACCGGAACCGACGCGTTGACCTTCAACTTGATCCTTTCCAGCGGCTCCAACCTGCCAATAGTGAAGACGCGTGTGCCTACCTGTATGGGCGATGACGGGTCAGATGAGACCACCACTATGCCCCTCCTAACCGCCACGTCGCCCATGTTGATCAACTCGAGCGTGACCTCCCTCTCCCCACCCGCCTTAAGTATGGACGGGGATATGGAGACGGCGAACAGGTTGCCGCCTATGACGGGCAGGACCACGGTATAGCGCGCCGTAACGTTCCTAGAGAGCCCGTAGACGGGAGCCTCAACGGACAGGGACAGCACCACGTTGCTGGAAGTAGGGTATATCTGCAGACGCTTCACCACGGAACCCCCCACCGACTCCACCGTTATGGGGGATGCCTCGCCCCTCAAAGCGCCGCCGCTCACATCTATCACGGCCTTAAATGGGCCCATCCTCTCAAGCGTCAACGTGACGTTGTTCAGCATCCCCCCTATCAGCTTGTCGGGGGTGGCCCTAACCGACAGGCCGAGGTCCCACGCCTTGGGATACACCGGCAGGGACAGCGCGTGGGTTTCCGACAACGTGCTCCCATTGACCCGGTACTGCACGTCCACTGTTAGGATCACTGGACTTGCTAGGGGCAATACCTCGACTCTTCCACTGCCCCTGCCCCCCACAATCCTCACATGTAGCGGAGTTGTCCTCACAAGACCGTTCTCCACGCGCACATACGCGATCCCATCGGCGCCGTCGGGAGCCAAGACGGATAGGCCAAGAACGTTCCACGTCTCAGCCACAAGGTAGTCCCTATCTACAGATATAAAGGGACGCTCAACCTCGTCTGCGGGAAAGGTCATGGTGTACGTCCGCGTGTAAACGTTGCCGAGCTCGTCCACAGCCCTAACCATTGCAGAGACCGCAAACCAACGACCCATGGGAACCACGGTTACAGGGATCGTCGAATTCGCCCACAAAGTCACCTCGCCTATCGGCGACAATAAGCGCGCCCCATCCGCCGTCATCGTCACGGACACGGGAAACATGTTGGAGCCAACATCAACGTACACATTACTCGGCACGCCTATGCGTCCCACGCCCTCGCCGTTCACATAGACCCGGGGAACCCGGGGCACGTACAGTGTGAAGGTCGTCCTGGCCGTGTTGTCCGGCCAGGAAACGGACCTGATCAGCCCGCCCACTATTTCGAACCTCCACTGGGCTACCACGTCCACCTCGCAGGTGGAGCCTGTCCTCGTGGAGGACACCTTGGAGCTCACGGTTATGGGGCCGCCTCTTGCCACGCCGATGGATATGCCGGTCAAGTTGAGGAACCCGCACTTGGGTTCAAACATTATCTCGAGGCCGCCCAACTGCGCCGAAGTGTCCAAATACAGCTCTACGTACAGCGTTCCCGGCGTTGCGGCGTCCACCGGAACGTCGGACCAACTATACGAGAGGAAATATAGGTTGGCCGCGCTCACCGCGATGGAGATCGCCGTGAGGATCATCAGGGCCAGGCGCCACAGTATCATAAAGCTGACGCCGTGATCCTTATAAAAACTTCCCTGTGCGGGGTACTCCCTTGCACGGCCCGCAAACACGGCTGTTCGGACCTGTACAATGCACGCGGACCCCCCTGCGGAAAATGGGGACCAATTCCTCGGCCCAACATGTATGAGCCGCATCCACGACGCCCTATCCGGGCATGCACATATTTTGGCGGGGTGTCCGCGCCCGTTGGGGCCCATAAAAAACGCACCAGGCCGGCCAGACCTTGCACCGCAAACATTTACCTTTTGGCTGGTGGTGAACTCAGTTTCGGGCCGGCACAACCGTAACGGCGTGTCAGCGGTCCTATTCGTACCTCAATGCCTCTACCGGGTTTAGCCGGGAGGCCCTGTGGGCCGGTATCAGCGCGCCCAACATGTTGACGCCTATTATAAGCGCTATGCCGAGGCCCACCACCCACGGGTACATGACCGGGTAAAGCGGTTGTCCCATGAACCCAAAGGGCAGGGGCAGCCTCGTGACCGCGAGCAACGCCAGAAGGCCCAACGACGCTCCGAGGAAGCTGATTATGAGAGTCTCCATGAGGAACATCAACAGTATGTGCCTCTTCCTGTATCCGAGGGCCTTCAATATGCCTATCTCTTTGACCCTCTGGATCACGCTTATGGTCATCGTATCATATATCCACAGGGCCGTCACTACAGCGGCAACGCCCGAGATGCCCCCGAGAAAGAGCTGGAAGCTGGAGAGAAATGCCTCTATTTGCCTTATGAAGAACGTTAGGGAGAACGTCTCTGCGCCGGGAAAGAACGCCTTCAGATACTCTATGACGGTCCCAACGTTACGCCTGTCGTCGACCACCACGACCACAAGCGGGTACCCCCCAACGCCGAGCGCCCTCCTCAAGAGGTCCACGTCCATGATTACGGCCGTCTGCGTCTGTATGAGTCCGGGGTGCCCCGCAGCTATCACGCCCGTAGCTATGACCGAGAGCTCCTTGTCGCCGATCCTCACACCAGTCACCTGGCCTGTGTAGATACGGCGCACGTTAGTAACCCGGTCCACGGCCACGAATTCCCCTACTAGGACCCCACGGCCCGCCACGGCCATTTGGCCCTCTATCACCACGTCCCTCGGCAATAGGTACTCCACGTCGCTGGGCCTGATGCCGTACACCGTGACCGATACCTGCTCTCCAGTAGCGCCACGTATAACCCCATTAGAGGACAGGATGGGTATTACCCTCTCCACATATGGTATCGCAGATATGAGGTGCACGTCGGCATCCGTGAGGGGCTCATTGGACACTAGGAACACCTTGTTCGTCCCAAACGACTCCTCGAAGAAGCTTATGGTCTGCTGCTTAAACGTCTCCCCAACCGAGAGCGCGGTTGAGAACGCCACAAATGCTATGAAGACGCCCACTACGGCGCCCGCGGTCCTCCCCTTGCGCTCGGCCAGGCTCCTCCACGCCAGTGCCACAAGGTCGCCCATCCTCATTGCACGGCAGTACCCGTGGAAATATAAAAAAGGACCGGTGTGGGCTCCATGACATGAAATATTTACATAGGCCGCTCGGCGAGGACGGACGCCTGCACGCCCAGGTCCGTGATGAGGCGGGATGGGAGAGGGATGACCGTCCATTGCAGCGCTGAGCAATGCCGGCCGACCTAGTGGTGGTCTTCCTCCTCTCCCTGCTCCCGGTCTCCGAGTCCAGGGGCTCCGTGATCTACGGGCTTGCACAGGGCCTCGACCCCCTCCAAGTCATCGCAGTGTCCATAGTCGGGAACTCGATACCCGCAATAGTGCTGCCCCGCGTGCTCGACTACGTTGAGAAGGCCGCGGTAAGGTTTGGCCTCGGCGCACTCTACTTGAAATACATCGAGAGGGTGAGGAGGAGGGGCAGGAAGTACGTTGAGAAATGGGGCTACATAGGCGTCACGTTGTTCGTAGCTGTCCCCCTCCCCACAAGCGGCGTGTACAGCGGTGCCCTGCTGGCCCACGTGCTCGGGCTAAGGCGCATAGAGCCGGCGCTGGTCTCCGGCGCAGTGATCGCGGCGCTATTAGTATATGCACTTTACAGCGTCCTGCAAGGGCCCTAGGAGGGGTCGCAGCCGCGTTACTGGCCGTTGGGATGGGGTCGCCCCATCGGCGTCCGTTATGGGCAGGCCACGCACAGTCGCGCTCACTCGCCCAGCACCATGTACAGGAGCGCCATCCTCAGGGGAACGCCGAGGGAGGCCTGCCTAAAATAGCCAGCATGTGGGGTCGAGTCCACGGCTGGATCTATCTCGTCGACCCTGGGCAGCGGATGCATTACCAATAGGTGCGGCTTGCCGCGGCTCAACAACTCCGGTGTAACCCTGTAACTCCCCTTCACGCGTTCATATTCCAGGGGATCGAGGAACCTCTCCTTCTGTATTCTGACCACGTACAATACGTCCAGCTTGCCTATCACCTCCTTGGCGTTGTCCACAACGACGTACCTAACGGACCTACGTTCCATTAGGTCGAGCACCTCGCGCCTGGGATACAACGTTTCTGGTGCTATCAGGTAGAGGGACACGTCGAAGTTGGAAAGGGACTGTATTAGGCTGTTGACCGTACGTGCGTGCCTTATGTCCCCCATGACGCCTATTGATAGGCCGTCTATCCGGCCGAACGTCCTCCACATGGTGTAGAGGTCCAACATGGCCTGTGTGGGATGGTTGCTTGCGCCGTCACCCGCATTTATTACGGGGGCCTCAGCTATCTCGGCCGCGAGCTTGGCCGCGCCTTCAGCCCTGTGACGCACCACTATGCAGTCAGCATACGCGTCCAACATCCTTATTGTATCGGCAAACGTTTCTCCCTTCTCGGCGCTTGTGCCCTCGGGGCCCGAGAAGCCCACGACCTCGCCGCCGAGCCTCTTCATGGCCGTTTCGAAACTCAGCCTGGTCCTAGTACTCGGCTCGAAGAAAGCCACAGCAAGGACTTTTCCCCTAAGGACGTCCCTGCGGGACCTCGCATATGCCTCCATCTCCCTGGCAACCTCGAAGAGCTCTTCCAGGTCCCGCCTATCGAAGTCCAACGCGGTTATTACGTCTCGGCCCCGCCACGCCATGTTGGGCAGTGTCGAGATGTATTTATACCTTGGGCGGAAAGCCCTACAAACACGCGTTGGCGAGCCGCATGACGCCCATATGCGTCCTGCACGCAGTAATGCGCCGAGCAGCCACACAACATTCTTTAAGCTGTGGGTTCTACCGGTATCCGTGTACCCCGTCATACTGGCGCTGGACACGCCGCGCCTAGAGGGCCTACCTCTGGAGTCGGTGGCCGCCGTTAAGGTGGGTTGGACCCCCATATTGGAGTATGGCCCCGAAATAATTGGGAGGCTGTCCACACGCGTCCCAGTAATCGTGGACATCAAGCTGGCGGATGTGCCGCACGTAGCCGGAGAAGTTGCGAGGAGGCTAATCGACCGGGGGGCATGCTGCGTCATAGCGCACGGCTTTCTAGGCCGTTCTCTCAGGGACCTACCCCTCGAAAGGGTGTACGTGGTGGCCAAGATGACCGTGCCCACGTTCTACGATGCCCACCTAGAGGACGTCGTGTTCACTGCGTTGGACCTGGGCGCCCGCGGCCTTGTGTTGCCGGCAAACGACCCAGCTACATTACGCAGGGTGAGAGAGGCTGTGGGATGTGGGCCCCCCATAATTTCGCCGGGCGTGGGCCCACAGGGGGCCGCGCCTGGCGATGCGCTTAGGAATGGGGCAAGCTTCGAAATAGTTGGCAGGTTCCTCGTCGAGGATCCGAGGAGGCTGGAGCTGTGGAGGGAGGTAAAGCCCACGTGCGGCCATACAAGTCCCTGACGGTTGCCCTTGAAGCTGCCACCTGGCCCGCCGACGCTACGAGCGTCTCCCTGTCATTGACCGTAGAGGCCTTGGCGGAGTTCTATGGGTGATGGGACGCCATGTATTTTACCTGGTCCCAACAGGGAAATCGTATGGAGAGGGAACTCGTGGTGAAGAAGATTAGGCGGGGCACAGTGATAGACCACATACCCGCGGGAAAGGCTCTCCAGGTGCTGCGCGTGCTGGGAATAGACGCGGCCGATGGGCAGGTAGTTGCGCTGGTCATGAACGTGGAGTCGTCGAAGCTGGGACGTAAGGACATAGTCAAGATAGAGGGCAGGGAGCTCAGCAAGGAGGAGACGGGCATAATAGCGCTCATTGCCCCCACCGCGACAATAAACATAATAAGGGACTTCCAGGTGGTGGACAAGTACAAGGTATCGCTCCCCCACATAGTTGTGGGGCGCTTCAGATGCTCTAACCCCATATGCATCACCAACATGCCGGGGGAGCCCGCCACATATAGGTTTGTGCTGGTGAGGGAGGAGCCGCCGATCCTCTCCTGCGATTATTGTGGCCGCTATCACACAGTGGAGGAGCTCATGGGGTCGATAACATGACGCGCGTGGAATTCCTGCGGAGACTCGTGGAGCTGGGAGCCTTCTCGATCGGGGACTTCGTGCTGAGCAGCGGTGCGAGGAGCCCGTACTATCTGGACATGAGGCGCGTGATGTCGGACCCCTGGACGTTCCGCTGGGCCATAGACCAGTACTCACAACTTTTGAACGACCTGGACTACGACGTGATTGCAGGCGTGGAATGCGGAAGCGTCCCCTTCTCGTCGGCGCTGGGCTATGCCCTGATGAGGCCGGCTCTCTACGTGAGGAAGAGGCCCAAGGAGCACGGGACGCGGAGCCTAGTGGAGGGCAGGGCGTTTCCCGGTCAACGCGTGGTTATTATAGACGACGTGTTGACCACGGGCAAAAGCGTTGCCGACGCCGCTGCCGCGCTCAGGAACGCCGGTCTCGACGCGCGCGCCGCTATCGTGTTCGTGGACAGGGAGCAGTGCGGGAGGGAGAACCTCAAAAGGGTGGGGATAGAGGTCAGAAGCGTTTATACAGTGACGCGGCTCGTGGAGGAGATGCATGACCTTGGGCTGATCGGGCCCTATGAGCGTGACCGTGTTCTGGGTTATGTTGCCGAGAGCAAGTCTACTTGCGTCTAGGTTGCCCCCAGACATAACCCACGACATAGCACGGGCAGCCCTAAGATTCATCCGCCTGCCCTTTGCCTGTAGGGACCTTGAAAGGCGCGTGGGACGCATGACGGTAAGGGGGCCCATAGGAATAGCGGCAGGCCTCGACAAGGACGGGTCCCTGATGGGCTTCCTCGACTCCATGTGCCCCGGATTCATCACGGTTGGAACCGTACTCCCTTACCCGCGTAAAGGCAACCCGAGGCCTAGACTGGCCAGGTACAGGGAAGCGCTGTCCATGTGCAACGCCATGGGCCTGAACACGCCCGGCCTCGGGCCTGTGCTCGCGCGCATAGCGAGGTCCAGGGCCCGCGCCCCTATCGTGCTCAGCATAGGCGGGTTCAACGTAGGGGACTTCGCGTACATGGCGCGGGCCCTACGCGACTTTCCAAAGATAAGCGCAGTGGAGGTGAACGTGTCCAGCCCGACCTATGGGAACAAGTGGCTCAACGCGGCCGATGAGGCCGTCACCGCCGTGGCGAAACACCTAGACCTACAGATTTTCCTCAAGGTGTCGCACACGATGCCCCCGAAACTGGTCGCAAGGCTCATGGACGAACACGGTGTGGGTGCCACGGCCATAAACACTGTACCCATCGCCGAACCGTCACTGTCCACGGGCAGGGGAGGATTGAGCGGCGTTGCGGTATATCCGGTCATGCTCAGGTACGTCAAGGCCCTTCGGGCCCACACGGACGGGCCCATAATAGCCGTTGGGGGCGTGTGCTCACGGGGCCAGGCTATAGAGGCGCTTCGCCACGCAGACGCGGTTGCCGTGCTAACGTGCATCACGTATTTTGGCCCCCTGGCGCTCAGAAACCTCACCAATGCCTTCTCACAATGACCAGGCACGGGTTGGGCAGGTCTATATGGGGCAGCTGGCTAACGCGCACCACTTCGCAGCCGCCGCCCGGATAAGACACCCGGTGGCACACATAAACGTCTATATCCCCGAAGAGGTCCAATATCTTCTCCGCCACGTCGCCTGCACGACTGCCGAGCATGAAGATGGCGATCGTGTCGGCCCCCGCCAAGTCGTACAGCTTTTCGTAGTTTGGGTAGGAGACCAGGCAAAGGGAGTTAGGCCCCCCAACATCTGTTAGCACGACCCCGTACAGTGCCGAGGCCGCAGTCACGCTGGACACGCCGGGAACCACCTCGCATTGGACCCCCCTGTCCCTGGCACGCCTACATATGTGGTGCCCCCTCCCGAACAACGTGGGATCGCCGTTCTTGAGGACCGCCACAACGGCCCCACCGACAGCCTCGTCTATAAGCGCGGAAATAGAGCTGTCATGCTCCTCGCGCTTGTGGCCAAGAAAAACCTTCTTTGCCTGCGGGGCGTACATCTCCACTATACTCGGATTCACTAGCCTCCCGAAGGCCACCACGTTGGCCTCCCTGAGAATCTTAACAGCCCTAATCGTAAGGAGGTCCGGATCCCAGGGGCCAGCCCCAATCACGTATATGCGCCCAGCCATTTAGCTGCCAGGACCCTGAACACGTTGTACGACGCTGGGTGCACGTGCATGTACTGGGCATATACGTTCCCCTTGAGCAGCCCATCCCTACCGTCGCCCATCCCGGCACCTCGTACCAGCCTAGCCACCACCTTAGTCTCGCCATCCCTCAGATAAAGCTTGCTGTAGTGGAACTCGTGGCCCCTAACCACCGTCCCCCTATCCGCAATGGGCGAGTCCTCAACGAACTCCGCGACGGCGTAACCGTGGCCGACGGGCCTCCTGGTCATCACAACGACGCCGTCGAAGACGCCCACCATTTCGTACTCCTCCTCCCTATACACAATCGACGACGCCAGGTACATCAGCCCGCCGCACTCCGCGTATATGCGGGTCCCCTTCTCCGAGGCCCTGCGTAGGGAGGATCTAAGCGCCGCGTTGCGCTCAAGCCTCTCGGCATAAACCTCGGGGAACCCACCACCTATCACGAGGAGGTCCACGTCCGGGAGCGACTGGTGCCTAACGGAATCGACGTAGTGCACGCGGCCCAACGCGTGGAGGGCCTCCAACACCTCTGGGTAGTAGAACGTGAACGCCTCGTCGAGGAAAACCCCCACCTCTATGCCCAAGCGTGGCACCGAGTCGTCCATCTCGGGGACCCGTAGCCTGAGGGGCTCCGCGCTTTTGGCTATAGATATGATAGCGTCAATGTCTATGTATGGGACAGCCCTGTCCATGAGGACCCCACCAGGGTCGCGGCCCCTTTCAGGTATGGGCACCAGGCCCAGGTGCCTGTACTCGAAGAAGCGGGCCAGCTCGGCGTCGCGTGGTATCATGCCCAGTACCGGCACAGGCTCCTCGGAAAAAGAACGCCCAAGTTTCTCCGCCTGCCTGGCACTCACGTTGGTGATTATTACCCCAGCGATCCTCACGTTGGGGTCGAAGTCCATGAGGCCCCTGAGGACGGCCCTCAGAGTTCTGTTAACCCTATCGGCATCCATAACGAGGATCACGGGCGCCCTAAGCATCTTGGCAATCTTGGCGGTGGACCCCACGTCGCCTACGCCGTCGATGCTGTCGTAGAGGCCCAGGACGCCCTCTATTACGGCTAGGTCGGCGCCTGCGCTGAAGGCCGCGAAGCGGCGAAGCACGCCCTCCTCCCCCATGAGGAACTCGTCCAGGTTCCTGCTACGCGTGGCAGCCGCAGAGGAATGGTATGTCGGGTCTATATAGTCCGGCCCCACCTTGAAGGGCGCCGCCCTTAGACCCCTACTTGAAAGCGCATATAGTATGGCTGTGGTAACCAGGGTTTTCCCGCTCTTGCCCCGAGGCGCGGAAACCACTATCCTAGGTACTACTACCTCCACCCTTAAGCCCCTCAAGTATGGCGTTGTACAGTTCGTCCCCATACACCTCCATGAAGTCGAGCAGCTCGTCTATTTTCCCGCCTGTGAGTAGGCCTATGGGAAGGGCCGTCTTCAAACCCATGGCCACGTAAAGCCCGTCATCCATTTCCATCAGCGGGAACATGAATGGCGCCACGCCGCGTTCGCCGAACCTCTCATACCCTATTCTCTGAGTCACCTCCTCAACCTTCTCCACGTCCAGTCTCAGGGGCAGAAGACGGACGTCGTCGAGATCCAGCAGGGCCATGGCGACCACCTCGCCCTCCCTGAGGGACCTTATGAGTACGGGCCTTGGACGGCCCGGAACGTTAAATATTATCTCCTTTTCCTCGCCGTCCCCGCTGCCCGTGATCTCGCTGGCCGCCTCGCTGGAGTCGCCGACCTCTATGGCGCCCCCGTGAAACCTCATGGCCATTATCAGGTCGCCTATGACGTCGTACACAGTTCTGGACCTCATTACAGGAACTGTCTGATTCCGAACTCGCCGGTTATCTTAACGGGCTTGTTCCACTTCGTTATTGGTATGTCCAACATCTTGTAGAACTCTTCTATGCCTATCCTCTCGAGCCACTCGCCGAGCCTCTCACCGGGACGGGCGGTCTCACGCCACACGTCTATTATCTTCTTTACAACCGCCACGATCTCCCTATATTCTGGGGGAACCGCGGGTATCCATGGGATCACTTGCCTTGCCATGAGGGGTCCCCTGCCCGTGTTGCTCGACTTGCCACCAACCAGAAGCGCGACCCCCGCCTTGTCGGGGTCGAAGTCTATCCAGTCGCAGACGTCCCTGCAGCGTCCACAGGCGATGCACTTGGACCTTATGATGTCCATGCCGACAGACCCGTCCTCCTTGCCGTACACCTTTATGGCGCCTGTGGGGCACACCATAGCCACCTCGGGCACGTGCCCGGCCTCGAGGGCCTTGGAGGACCTGGGCAGACAGAGCTTTATACGGTCTGGGTCGTAGGTGGGCGCATCGCCATAATGCCCCACCAGAACTATGTCAGCCACATAGCCGCCGCATCCCGAGGGGCACCCAGACACGTTAATCCTCAGCTTGGCTGGGAGGGTCTTCTCCCCCGTGAAGTACGGCTTCAAGTGGTCATACAGAACCTTGGTTATGCTTGGGGAGTCTACTACTGCTGTGGTGCAGGTGAGGAAGGCTGTACAGGAATTGATGCTCCAGATGGTGGGTCCCCATCCGCCTACTGGGAAGCCCATCCCCTCCACCTCCTCCCTAATCCTCTGCGCAGCCTCGAGACTACCCGCCAGAAACTCTATGTTGCCTGAACGGGTCATGCGGAGGGCCCCGATCCCGTGCCTCTCGGCTATGTCCGCGAACCTACGTAGGGTATCTGTGCTGAAACGGAAGTTGGGAGGCGTCCCAACCTTCACTGTGAAGACCCTCTCGCCGGTCTCCGAGACATGCTCAATAATGCCATACCCATGGAAACGCCTATCAACCCACCTCCCATAATTGCGCTTGAGGAGCTCGGGCAGGAAATCCGTGTATGGAACTGGGAGCCTCTTCTTCAGTCTCTCGGAGCTCATAGGCCGTACTGCTCCACGATTTTCCTAGCCCAGTCCCCGTACAGCCTACGCTCCTCGTCGTCGAGCACCGCCCCAGCCACTAGCCTCGGGTGGTTGGCCGGCTTGCCTTGAGGCCTCACGTTCAGCATTTCCAAGTACTTTGTGAAGCCGGTGCGGAATATGAAGTCCGCAATCCTATCCTTGTGAGGCGTATTCCCCTCCATCCAAGCCTCCACGGTCTTGACCACGAAATCAGCGGCCTCCTCGTACGTGTTTACTATTGCCAGGGGCTTGGCCATCATGGGGCCGAACCTGCCCTTGACCTTTCCCCCAACCAGCACTGCTATCTTTCTGTTCCTGCCAGGCTTTATGGCGGGAAACGCTTTCCTTATACACTCCATCGACTTCTTGCACTTGGCTCCGTCTATGTTCAGTCTCCTCTCCTTTTCGTCCCATGTTATGGCCCCGCTGGGACATGACCCAGCAAGTTCACGCGGGTCCACTTCCCCTTTACCGATCTTCTCGTTTAGCGCCTCATGGTCCACCTCGGGGGCCCCCTCCCATATGCCCACGAGGCCGAAGTCGGAGCGGTGCGAGGCACGTGTACAGTCGAAGGGGCATCCGCTGAACTTCATCTTAAATTTGAACGGGAATAGTTGGTTGGACATCCATTCATAGATTTTGGGATGGGTCAAGTAGTAGTCCCTAGCGGCCAGAGTATCGTAGAGGGCGAACTCGCATAGTGCTGGGCCCACACAAGTGGCGAGTTCCCTAATCGTGTCCCCAGTTGCGCCTATGTCCGTGCCTATCGCCCTCAACGCGTCAACGGCCTCGTCGGCAACCTCGTTACGCACACTTATTATCATCTGCCCTTGCTGGCCCGCAATTTCGATGAGGCCGAGGCCGTATTTGTCGGCGAAATCCAGTATCTTCCTCAGGAAGTCCGTCGTATATATCTGGCCTGAGGGCTGCCAGACCCTGAAGTGAAGCTCTGTGATCTTACCGTCCCTCGTACGTCTAGATATGAAGCCCGTATACACGTACCTAATCTTGGCCGAGCCAGCAGCCCAAGCGGTCTTTCTCTGGGCCATCCCCATAGCGTAGGCCTCCATGGGGTACCTAGTCTTTTTAAGCTCCTTAACGTGGCTTGGCCAAGGCCCCTCTTCGTAGTACCTAAGTATCTCCATACCGACATCCACAGGATCGCGCTCTCCCATAAGCGCACATACCTAGATTCTTTATATTAAGAGTTATTACACGTAAACAGAAAATATTTCTGATATCTCCTCATCTCGAATACAAGCCATGTTGCCCCTGAGCAATGTGGATATAATAATAACCTCGGCACGTCCACACAAGGCCGAGATAATGGCCAGGATGATAGTGGCCAAGGGAGGGGAACCCATATACCTCCCAGTGCTTAAAATAGAGGGGACCGATGGGGGGATCGCACAGTTCTTGACTTCAGTAAAGGGAATCGACACGTTCATATTCCTTACTGGACAGTCCGTGATCTCGCTCGTAGAGCAGGCCGAAAGGGAGGGCGTCAGGGAAGTGCTGATGGACGTGCTGCGCGGCGCCGAGATACACTGCAGGGGGAGTAAGGCCGCCGGCAACCTGCGGTCGAGGATGGGCATAGAGTGCAGCACTGTTACGGAAACCGTGGGGGAACTGCTCAACGTCCTAAGGAACAAAGTAAGGGGAAAGAAGGTTGCGGTCTCCTTTTATGGCATGCTGGACGAGGAGTTCCTGAAGGAGTTGTCTGAGCACGCCAGCGAGGTAAAGTATGTGAAGCTGTACGACACAAGGGCGAACGAGCTGGAAAACGTGCGGAAAATAGCCGACTTGATAGAGTCTGGGGAGGCCGACGTGATAACTTTCACAAGCAAGCTGGGAGTCAACGCCTTTTGTGAGGGGCTCCAAAGGCTGGGCAGGATGGATGGCGTAAGGAGGCGCCTCGTGGAAGGCGAGACTCTCATAGCATCGATCGGCCCTGTTACAAGCGGGGAGCTCAGACGGTGGGGCTTCACGCCCCATATCGAGCCGGAAAAACACTTCATAAGCTATTTGGTGGACGCAATAGCGAGGTACTTCGAGTCTAGACGCAGCCGGTGGGCTTAGGGGCGCCTGCTACCTTACATGCGCCGTGAGCTGGCCCACTGGGAAAGAGCTCGTATATACGTTCAAGGGTCATGCCGGTCTCCTTCTCCACCATTTTTATTGGGGGACACGCCCCATACGTGTCGAAGTACTCCCGCAGGTACTTAACCACCTTCCAGTGGTCCTCCGACATCTTCTCTATGCCTTCAAGCTCCTTTGCAAGCCACTCCGCAACGGCCTCATCCCAATCTTCGGGGTTCTGCATAAAGCAGTCCTCGTCCAATATCACCTTCTTGCCTCCGACCTCGTATTCCCCGGGACATTGAACAGGCATGTGCCCATTAGGAAGGAATATTTTATGCATTATTCTCTCTATAATGTTAATATATTGACAAGCCGCCGAGAACAGAGAAACTATATTACCTTGCCCTTTAATAATCCCGCATGGCCAAATACACGCTATATATACACCCAACATGCTATTCGAGCTACCTTCTGGTCAAGGGGGCCAGTAAATATATAGGTAACATAGATGTAAAGGTTGCGGTGGATACGCCCGTAGAGCACATGCGCCTGGGATTGTTCTCGGTGCCGATGATGTACAGCGGCGGTACCCCAATACTTGCAGACCCCATCGAGCCTGACGACGTAAAGGCGTTAATGGAAGGCAACCTTGGGGACATAGGCATAGACGATGCGCTTGAACACGCTGTGAACGGCATAATGGCTAGCCAATTCCTACTAGTGAACGTGCTGTTACACGGCTCCATAACGAGGGTCGTGGACATGGAGACCCTCAAGGTCATTTCACGTCTCAGATTTCATGGGGCGGAGCACATGGCGGGCGCATTGGCGGAGAGGATTGCCAGAAACGAGGCGGACATATTAAGGGACTATATGGATACGTTTGTCAAGGTCCTGGCGCTGGGGATCGCCAGGGAGGTGTACTGGCTCGGCGTGGACCCAGGGGAGGTCGATAGAACCCACATAGCCATGTTCCTAATGGACAAGGCGAGCATAGGGCGCGTCTCCCTGCCCTTCAAGCCCGAGATGCCTAAAATAGTCGATATCGTATATGAGACCTTCTCAGAGAGGAAATACGCCTACCTTAACAAGGTCAAGGCGGAGCAGGACACTATTTATAACGATGCGGAGTACATGGAGCTCCTTAGGTCCCTGACTGGCCCGAGGACTGCTTAAGCTCGACTAACCTCCTATTTATCTCCTCTAGCAACTGTTCCTCTGTCTTACCCTCGGTGCTTATACCAAGCTGCCTGGCGGTCTCAACGATCTTGGGGTTTACCTGTTTCCGTTCTTCTCTGGGCTCCTCCGATATTCCAGAAACCCCCCTCCTGAACTCCCTGATGGCCTCCCCAATGGACTTCGCCAAGGCGGGTATTTTGCCGGGGCCGAATATGAGGAGTATTATCACTGCTATTATGACTATGAGCCACTCTTGGCCCGCAATGAGCAGCAACATACTTTATGTGCCTCATAATCATTTAAATCTTGCCTCGTCTGGCCGCACAGCTAGGGCGATGAGGCTCAGGATGTTGGGCCAATCACCGGTCAGCATATCCCGTGCTCAGCACCCAGCAAATACCCCATACAAGGTAATTAATGTTGGCGCTTCGGCGAGACGATGCTACCACTCGACCAGTTCGTCCTTCCTGAACCAGTACCCTATCTCCCTTATGGCCTCGTCCCTACTATCGCTTGCATGGACCAGGTTCATGACGACGCGCCTTTCAAGCGTCGCAGTTTCGGGGCTGTCCGACGAAAAGTCGCCGCGTATGGTTCCTGGCGGCGCTGCATAGGGCAACGTGGGGCCAACAAGCTTTCTGAGGACCTCCACGGCCCTGTTGCCCTTAAGTGCCACCACAAGTATAGGCCCGCTAGTCATGTAATCCACGAGCCACGCCCTGATAATCCTGCCCAGCTCGACTGGGTCGTCGGTGCCCAGGTCGTCGCGAGGAGTCCTACCAAGCTCCTCGTACGCCCTCAACATCTTAGTGCCCGCGGATCTGAGCCACGACTCCGTTAAGGGGTAGAAGCCGTCTATCTGTTCCCGCGTCGGTAGGAGGAACTTCATCCCTATGGGCTTGAGCCCAACCCTTTCCACCCTGCTCAGTATCTCGCCTATGAGGCCCCTCCTCACTGCGTCCGGCTTGACTATGAGGAGCGTCAGCTCGCTCATACGACCAATGAGAGGATCGATAGGACCATTGGGAAGCCTATTCCAAGCGCAAGGGTCAACGCGGAGGTTAGGGAGGCCCCAACGTCGCCCCACGAGTCCCTGACCTCGGCGTTCAATAGCGACGTGAGGAGCCTTATATAATATATCGCGGCAACAGCACTAGTTAATACGACCAGTATCGCCAGCCACGGTAGCCCGGCCCACATTGCCAGCAGTATTAGGAAGAGCTTTGGAAAGAAGCCGACGAGGGGCGGCAATCCTAGAAGGGAGAGCACTAGTATCGACGCGCCTACCCTGCCCAACCTGCTAACGGAAAGCGAGCCCAGGGACATGTCGGCGTTTTCTATGGAGGAGAACAGGCCGTACTTGGCCACCGCTGTGGCGAGCATCTCGTACAATGCCACGGCCATAGCCAATGGCAGTAGGTCGTTCCTCAAAAGCCCTATGCCTATAGCCATGAAAGAGTAGGCCGTATGGGCGATGCTTGAATAAGCCAGTATCTTGCCCACGGACCTCGTTGTGAGGCCGGCGACGCCGCCATATATCGACCCAAGGACCCCGAGGGCTATGAACAGCGCCGCCATCTCGCTTCCGCCGAGCCCCAGTGCCAAGAGCAGCTTTATGAGGACGAGAATAGCAACGAACTTGCCCAGCGACGCCAATATGGCCAGGCCCCTAGTATCCCCAACCGTGAAGGCGTCTGGGACCCAGCCGTGGAAGGGGAACACCCCCAGTTCCAGGGCAAATCCAACAACTATTAGTACCCCGCCAAGCGTAGGCGATCCCGCCGCGGCAAGGCCGGCGCCCGCGATGGCAAGGGCCTTGCCGGAGCCGGAGAAAACTATGTACTTGACGCTGGCCTCTATATTGCTTGGGCTCCCCCTCATGGCGACAAGGCCATAGGTCACCAACGTGGCCAGTACCAGTATTGCGAAGAGCAGCGGCACGCCGGAGGCGTACACAGCCATGCCCAACGCGGCCGGCAACGCGGCGGCCAGGGGGAACTCGAGGCCCCTCAGCACGCTGGACCTACCCGTGAAGTCCAGTATAAACGCCACCGTCAGCGCTGCGAAGAGCGACGCCAAGGACACGAGGGGGGCTGAGACCGCGGCATACGCATAGTAGAGCATCACCGCTACCGGCACGGCTAGTAAGGCCAAGCTCGCACGTATATGGGCGGCTACCGCAGCAACAACCACCACCGCCAATAATATGACTATCTCTGGACTCATATCAACAAGATTATTATTCCTGTCATTATTATGCCGAGCATTATATATATTATATACAGATTCACGCGTCCCAGCTGCATGGCCCTGAAAAGCGCGGAGAGGTACCCGAACGCGCTCGGTAAAAGCCTGTGGTAGAACGCGTCGAGCACCTTAACGTCAACCGCTACGTAGAGCGCCCTCGAGATGGCGGCGAAACCTCCTCCAATTATCCTGTCGTAGAGGACCGGCAGATAAAACCTGTCGTATGCAACGCGCCAAAGCGTCCTCCAGCCGCCCACGAGCTCTACGCCATGCCTTATAACATATAGGTAGGCCCCTAACGCCACGCCCAAGACGAGGAAAAGCAACGGTATGTACATGGCTACCTTGGATACGTAGACCTCGGCCGAGCGAAGGTACTGCGCAACCGTTTCCTCTACAGCCTTCTCCCCGCCGACAGGCCACATGAGGCCGAGAGGTATGCCGGCCAGGGCCAGCGCCATGTAGGGCGCCCACATGAGCGGCGGCGCCTCATGTACATGAGTGCGCGTCTCCCCGAGGAATGTCAGGCCTAGTAGGCGAAGGCCGTATATTGGGGTTAAAAATGACAGTAGCACTGCGCTGTAAATCGCCACGCCGATGCCTATAGAGGCCAACGCCATCTCCTTTGTGAAGAATCCTAGAAATGGCGGGATGCCCATGAGGCTGAACATTGCCAGGAACATGGCTATCGCTGTTACGCGCATGTACTTGTAGAGGCCTGAAACGTCGTAGATGAATCGGGTGCCCGCCTCATGTATGACCGCCCCAAAACCCATGAAGAGCGATGCCTTGGAGACCGCATGGCCTATTATATGTGCCAGGGCCGCAGCAATGGGAAAGGCCGCGGCACCATAGTTGCCGGTCAGCTGGTACAGCACCCCCGAAGCCCCTACCGATGCCGTCATGAGGCCCAGATTGGCCGCCGTGGAATTTGCGAGGACCAGCTTGAACTCCCCAGACGCCAACGCCATTACTGTGGTCATAACCGCTGTGATTATGCCCAACACGAGCAGCAGGTAGAACACTGTCAGCACCGTGGGCGCTACAGACAGGGCGCCCAACATGATTGGCGATATTATTATCAGAACATATATGCCGGCCTTAACCATAGTGGCGGCATGTATAAGCGCCGAAACGCTTGTGGGCCCCGTCATGGCCGTCAGAAGCCACTCGTGGAAGGGGAACTGAGCGGACTTGGTCAAGGGACCCATTATCATGAACAAGAACAACAGGGGTAGGGCCCACCCTGATAATGCCGACCACTCAGCCCCCCTGAGCCCAAATATGTCCAGCGTGCCCAGGGACGAAAATGTGTAGGCCAGCGCTATTATGAAGAAGGCGTCGCCTATCCTCACGGTGAGGATGGCCCGCAGCCCCGCGCGGCTCGGGGTCCACCAGTACTTGGTCCCCATCACGTGCCTCTCATCGCCAACCCACTTGTCCCTCTCGTCCCTGTACCAGTGGCCTACGAGGGCCCACGACGCAAGGCCAACCCCCTCCCAGCCAACCAAGAGGAACCACAGGTTCGAGGCGTAGACAATTATGAGCATGGAGGTGGCGAAGAAGCCGAACATGAACCAGTACCACCCCGGCCTGTAGTCCCCCTGCATGTACCTAATCGAGTACACCGCTATGAGGAACACGAGCCACGACACGAGGAGCCCCATCACCTTAGAAATGCCGGTCACGTGTATTGAGAGGGAGAGGCCGAGTCCCCGTATCCACGGGTACTCCAACACGTACTCCTGTCCGCTCATGAAGATCAGCGTCGCCAATAACGCGGACACCAACGTGCCTAGAGTGGTCACCACTGCCTTTGCCCTTTCACGTAGCGGCACTCCTATAGCCGAGAAGAGCACCGGAGAGAGTATGAGTAGGGCCTCTATCATCCCAACGCTAGGGCTATGTACCCATAAATGTTCTCCCATATGATGCCCGAGATAGGCGGCAGGAACATTATCACAGAAGCGGCGGCCGCCACAACTATGGGGACCAGCACTAGGGGAGAGGGCCTCCCGGAGTTCTGATATCTACGTGGGCCGAAGAACAGCGCCCTTATCGTGTTGAATGAGTATACCGCGGACGCGATCAGCAGCGCTGCCAGGGCAAGTATGTAGGGCGCCCCAGCGGGAGACAGGCCGAATCTCTCCGTCACGCCTACCACCAGAGTAATCTCCGCTATCATACCCACGGTGAGTATCCCCACGAGGTTCAGAAAGCCTATTATGGAGGCTATCGCCATGGGGGCGTGATCCGCATACAGGCCGCCAAGCCTCGTTATGTCGCGCATGTGCATATAGAGTATTAGGTACCCCGCGGCCATGAAGAGGACCGCCTTTCCAAGGCCATGAGAAAGGTAATGTACTGCGGCGCCCGTAATCCCGTAATTGTTGAACACTGCTATGCCGAGCAACATGTACCCCATTTGGCTCACGGTGGAATAGGCCAGAAGCCTCTTTATATCGTTCTGGGCAAGCGCCATGAACGCCCCATAGATGCCCGTGGCCAAGGCGTAGAGGGTTAGGTAACCGCTGAAAAGGACGCTGCTCGACATGGCCAACGGGACGAAAACCGCTATGAGTATGTAGCCCCCCACGCCCACCAACACTGGGGACAGCAACGCGCTTAGGGGCGTAGGGGCCTCTGCGTGGACGTAGGGAAGCCACATGTGGAGGCCCAAGGCGGCCATCTTTATCAGTGCGCCTATTAGTATAAGCGCCAGCGGGAGGGGGCCAACGTCGTATTGGCCGCCGTATATGGGGGCCGCGCCCATGCTGGGGGAAACCATAAGCACGAAGCCGGCGAGCATGAGCAGCGCGGCGACGTGGCTCCACACCAGATACATCAGCCCAATCCTGAACCTGTCGCCATAACCATAATACACGACTTGCAGCAGCGATGCGATCAACGCAATTTCAAGGAACACGTATATCATTATGAGGTGTTTCACTACTGTGACCATAGCAAGGGAGACCACAAAAGGCGTATAAGTGAGGTAGAAGAGCGCGGCGTCGCGTGAGACATCCCGTGACCTGTACTCCATGTAAGGCCCGGAGAAAATCGCCACGAGCGCTCCCACGAGCCCTATGGTGAACACGAATATTCCGTTCAATGGCGTGAGTACGATCGTGAAGAGGTCCCTCCAACCAAGGAATGAATACTGCTCCTCATATATCTGGCCCGTCAAGAGTGGGTACAGGCCTATGGGCACCAGAGGCGCCGCCAGCAAAGCCGACGTGTACGCGGCCCTATACACGTTACGCTTCGCCAACAAGTACGGGACCAAGGACAGGGCGAATAAGGCCACCAGTATCGCCGCGATCATGGCGTCTCCTTGCCTCTGTCCATTGTCATGGTGTCTGTTGTGCCGGTGTACCTGTAGTACCTATAAATCAGGGCGACCAGAAGCACCGTTTCTGCGGCGACTCCCCCTATTAGTATAAGCGCCAGAGTTATCCCAAGGGAAGGGATGGCCGTGGCCGATGGAAGCACCGCCAGGAACGCGCCCACGGTCAACACCTCCATCATGATGACCATCCTGACCAGGTCGCGCGTCGTGGACATACCGTAGAGGCCCAACAACATCACGGCAAGAGCCGCGGCCAACAGAATCTCGCTCATTTGCCACCTTTCCGAGAGGTTTCTATGGCGATCAGTAGGCTGGCCACTATAGACGCGAAGAGCACGATCAAAGCCTGTACTACGTCAAGTCGGGACAGGAGGAGCGCGTTGACCTCTGGAAACCCGAGCTTTAGGGGGGACACAGCCACATTGCCCGCCAGATATGTGAGGGGTATCAAAGAAACTATGACGAGGACCAACACGCTCAGCCTATAGTTTATCGGCATACGCTCCACATGGCCGAACATCGATGCGGTTATCAATATGAGCAGCACGACTGCGCCTATGTATATCAGTATTATTGCGAACACTATGTAGTATATGTTCATAAGCGCGTATACAAGGGCCACGGCAAGCGCTGCAGCTGCGAGGGATATCGCACTGTACACATTGTCGCGTGTTATTATACTGAGCGCTGCAAAGGCTAATGGCACTATAACTATAATGTCAAACATAGGCCTATGTAAAATTGCCGCTTTTTTAGCCTTACGTCACCTCAAGTAGAGGTACGTTTTTTCAGACCCCTTACGTACCTTAATCACCTTTCCACCATCATACCTATATTCTACAAGGGTAGGATCCCTTCCCAGGACAGGCCTCGCCTTGGGGGGATCTATCATCTTGTCCGGCGTGTATATGAGGTCCCTATACCTCAACCACGCCAAGTCGTTTATCGTGGTCAAGTACAGCGCGTCTGTGGGGCACACCGATATGCAGAAATGGC
>JALWZH010000158.1 GCA_027002815.1 Thermoproteales archaeon
GCTGGGGAGGGGGTAGGCCCAGTGCACGCGGTGGACGTGGCCCTGAGGAAGGCCCTTACATCTGCGTTCCCCCAGCTCGCCGAGACTTACCTCAGGGACTACAAGGTGGTGCTCCCGACAGCCGTCAAGAGCACCGAGAGCCTAGTGAGGGTCACAGTGGAGTTCATGAACGGGCACAGGGCCTGGAGGACCGTGGGCGTGTCCAGCAACGTGGTCGACGCGTCGATAAGGGCCATAATAGACGCCTACGACTTCGCCCTACAGCTAGAGGAACTCAAGCAGAGACGCGTCCTCTGACGGCCAAGCCCATAACCCATGAATCAACCTGTTTTCACGGCTATGCTTGAGTTTGTTGGACCGCGAAACCTTCATGTTGTAGGCCCCCACAGAGACACATGGAAGAACTCATCGAGCGGCCCTTTCCCAGACCCTCGTCAGAGGCATACACCTCTGCCTGGCTTCTCGAGGCCCTCATGGAGGTGGAGCCGGCCCTGGACTTCCTTGGGCGTGGCGAGGGGCACGACCCGCCCACCAAATAGGTTTGCAATTTCACCGGTATAAGGGACCGCTTCCGTTGGGCAACGGCGCAAGGGTGGAAACTGCTGCCCTGCGAGTAGAGCACGTCTCTGGCCCTCTCCTGTGGCCTATCTGTCGCAGAGGTCCCCCATACTTCATGTGCGGCGCCTCGCCGAATGTGACCCTATCCACACACACCTTGCAGCCCTGCTCTCTGAAACGCCATATTAGGTCCAGCGGCGTGTCAACCATCATAGCTCACATATAGGTGCCAGGCCCCTTCCGTTAATCCGGAACGTGATTCCGTAACCCAACGGGTATCTCACGATAACAGCTGAGGGCTCGGCCTAAGAGGAATGGTAGAGAAGAGTACAAGCCACATCTGCATTATTGTCGGCGGCGGATTCCCTCCCCATTCCGGGGGGACATGTCCGCCTGCCTCACATTCTAAATAAGGTTAGGGTTCTTATAAGTCTTATGATAATTTTTGTCGACGAAAGTGGGGTTAAGTCTTCCTGCAATTGCGTGTCGCTTGGCGCTGTAGCGTTTCTGGAAAGGCGGGGCGCGTCCTATATGGAGCTTGGCCGACACTTGGTTGAGGGGATAAAGAAGATGTTAAGGGTAGGCGGCGAGTTAAAGTGGCGCGACGTGGCCAGGAGGGGCGACCCAACCGCGGTAATGGAGCTGATAAGGGCTGTTGCAGAGGTCAGGTATACAGCTTTCCACTATATGGGCGAAGGCGACTTGGCGGCCAGGATCCGGGGACTTGTGGAAGGCGCGAGTCTTGTGGTCTTAGACAACCAGCTATTGCCTAGGGGATGTCCTTAGGCGTGAGGCTCCTTGAACGTGACTCACGGAAGGTCCCGGGAATACAGCTTGCCGACGTGGTAGCTGGATACGCTAGGCATAGTCTATGTGGGCAGGGCTGAGAATGGTTAACGCGGTGTCGCTGAGAGGCCTCGGTCGGCTCGGACGCGTTGCGTCTGCTAGGTCCTGACGTCGTGCACGTAGTCGTATATTTCGAGTACCTGCCTGTCCAGCTGGCCGGACTCGACGAGCCTCACCACTTCTTCTCTGGGCCTGAAGACGGCTTGTAGGGCCGTGTCCCTCGCCTCGTCGGGGAGGGGCGCTAGGGCCATTATGAGGCGGCCGCCGTGCTGCAGGTACATGGGGGACTTGAGCTTGGCCCTCAATATGTCCATTATGGCTGGGGCGAAGGAGCGGTCGAAGCGGGGCGCGTTCTCGAGCACGGCCCTCTCCACGTCCTCCCGCCTCAACGAGGAGAGTATCCTCTGGGCGGCCTCTGCGGGCCCCACGTGTCTGAAGGGGCCGGCCCTGTATGCCTCGCGTACTGCGTCCCTTACGGGGCCCACGAACCTGCTGAGGATCCTCTCGGCGGCTATCCGGTCGAGGTCGTCGTAGAAGGCGTTGGTCCACTCCATGTGGAGGTCCCACAACGCGTCGAAGAGGTCCTCGGTGAAGGGTGTCCCCGCGGCCACCCTCACCCTGTCCTCGGCCGGCACCACGCCCAGCCCCGTCCTGGCGGGGCCCTTGAAGGCCCCGTCCCTGGTGACGCGGGCCCCGTGGCGCAGGAGGGTCCAGAGCCACGTGGAGAATATGCGGTACGTTGCCAGGTCGTTCATGAAGCGTTGGCCCAGCTCGTAGTCGTCTATGGCGGCGGCCAGGTTCCCGTTGAGGAGCTGGAACCCGTAGTTTGCCGCCATGTAGAACGCGTGCTGTATGTGCTCGGCCGTTATGTCCCCCTTCGGCGGCTCGAAGAGGGCGGTCCACAGGTCCCTGCCGCCCCAGAGCTCCGGGTTGCCGAGCAGCTTCTCCGGCGTGTCCACCATGTCCGGCCTAATTACCCATGGGGTTATGTTGCCGTCCCCGTCTATTAGGCCGAGCCCGATGAATAGGCGCCTCTCCTGCTCGGTCAGCCCACTGTCCACGGCCGGTATCTGGGCCCCGTCCACCACCACGTGTCTGACAGGTCGGTTTATCAGTCTCTCGAGGTCCTCCAGGCTGGCCCTCAGGGGCTCGTTGCCGGCCCTCACGTAGGACTCCTCGGGCGTGGCCACCCAGCTCTGCCTGAACAGGTCGTAGAGCCTGCCCTTGACCCTCCCCTCGAGGATATCCCTCAACGTGACCCTGTTGACGGGCTCCTCGGCCACGAATACCAGGCCTATGAGCCTCTCCCTGAGCTTGTCCAGCCACATGGCCCTGAGGGCCCTCGCGTTGTACCTGTGGCGCTGGTACGGGTCGTCCTGCCTGTAGAGCATGACGGCTGCCATTCCCCCAACGGGGCCCCCCCTCAGCTCGCCGTTCCTGTCGAGGCCGGCCATGAGGCACATGAGGGCGTTGTACTTCTGGTACGCCATCATTATGGGGTGCGTCATCGTTATGTTCTGGGGGTCGGGGTACACGGCCTCGTCCTTCCACATCTCGATGATGGAGCCCAGGTAGTCCCACCTGCCGTTGTTGGACTTGACGAGCCTCTCGCGCCAGATCCAGAATATGACCGGCAGATAGAGGCCTGCCCTCGCCTCCTCGTACAGCATGGCGATCTTCAGCTCGCCCCTGCCGAGACCCAGCCTGTCCTCAACCCTCCTCAGGATCCTCTCTATGACCAGGGCCTCGTCAGGGGTCTGGACCTTGGGCACGTAGAAGTACACGTTGGTGCCGGCCCTCCTCAGAGACTCGTAGTTGTTCAACGTGTATATCACGATGGACGTT
Source organism: Thermoproteales archaeon (assembly GCA_027002815.1). Taxonomy (GTDB): domain Archaea; phylum Thermoproteota; class Thermoprotei; order Thermoproteales; family Thermoproteaceae; genus WANN01. The sequence continues at coordinate 3,250 of JALWZH010000158.1, forward strand.
ATTATGGCGGGGACGGGCCTCCCGTCCAGCCTCACGTCGAAGTCCAGTATGTGGAGGCCTGGCACCCTGTGTATGAGGGTGGGCCACCTGTCCCGGGGCTTCCTCACCCGGTACTCCTTCCCCCCCTCCCTGTAGGGGTCCGGAACGTCGCCGGACAGGACGCGTCGCACCACCCGCCTGGCCTCCCACACGGCTGCCACGTCCCTCCCGGAGCCCCTAGGCACGTACCAGGCGGGCGATGCGTCCTCCTCGTCCTCCATCATGGAGGCCACGTCCGCGTTTATCTGGTGTATGGCCCTGGACATGGGGTGCCAGGGCCCTGTTATCTCCAGGCCGGGGTTCTTCAGGGGATGAAGGTCGTCCGGCACCGGCGTGGTCCAGTTGAGGCCCCACCTAAGGGGAGAGTCCCGTCCAAGCAGGTTGTCGATCAGCCCCTGGACTATCTCCCTGAACGTGCGGACGTTGCCGTCGGCGTCCACAAACCTGTCGTCCCACCGGGGGAAGGCCGCCTTGACCCTCACAGGCTCCCCCCTGTCAAGCCACTCCCTCCTGGCCCTGACGACGCGGTCCACCTCGGGCCCGAACTCCCGGGCCAGCTCCTCTATGAGGCCCTCCACGGAGACCCTCCTCCCATTCACCGCCTTCTCGCCGAAAAGGTCCGGGAAGGCCTGTAGGACCCGCTGGTTAATCTCCAGCATTGGTGCCAGTGGAGACTCACGCTTTAAATGTTGCCCAACGCCGCCCATAGCGCTTGTAGGACAATAATTTTGCCTCTGGCAAATTAATGGCCGGCCATCATTTAAAAGCTCGAGTTGGGTGGTCGATATGGTTAGGGGCTTTTCGGACAATTACGGCAGGCTCCCCAACTACATAGATGGGAGGTACGTCGAGGTCGACGCTGATAGGTATCTGCCCACGTACGATCCGGGGACTGGCAGGGTCATAGGCGAGGTGCCGGTCCTCAGGGACGTGGACGCGGCTGTGGGGGCCGCTGCACGTGCCTTCGAGAAGTGGTCCCGCGTGCCCGTGTATGACAGGCTCCAGTACCTGGCCAGGCTCAAGGCGCTCATGGAGGAGCACCGCGACGAGATCGTGAGGATGCTCTCCCAGAACGTCGGCAAGACGTTGACCGACGCGAGGGGCGAGTTCAGGAGGGCCATGGACAGCGTGGACATGGCGCTGGGCACGCCGAGCCTCATGGCCCAGGTCCTCAAGGTCATGAACGTGGCTGGGGGCGACGCCGAGATAGACATGGAAACCGTGAGGGAGCCCCTCGGAGTGTTCGCCATAATAACGCCCTTCAACTTCCCCGTCATGATACCATTCTGGTTCATTCCGCTTGCCGTGACGCTGGGCAACACCGTTGTGCTCAAGCCCTCTGAGCTCGACCCGGTTGCGCCCATCTTCATGGCGAGCCTCTTCGAGAGGGCCGGCTACCCGCCAGGCGTGGTCAACGTGGTCACTGGCGATGGGGCCACTGCTGAGGCACTCATAAAGCACCCGGAGGTAGTGGGGGTGGCCTTCGTAGGGTCCACCAGGGTAGGCCAACAGGTATACGCGCTTGCCGCGGCACACGGCAAGAGGGTGCTCGTCGGCGCAGGAGCCAAGAACCCGGTCGTCGTCATGCCCGACGCGGCGCCCGCCGACAAGGTGGTCGAGAACATCATAAGCGGCTTCTTCAACCTGTCGGGCCAGCGCTGCCTTGCCCCAGGCAACCTGGTGCTGGTGGGCGACGCGTACGCCAAGTACCGCGACCTGGTCGCCGAGAGGGCCAGGAAGGTCAGGGTGGGGTACCAGCTCCTCGAGGAGACGGAGATGGGGCCGCTCGTAAGCGACGCTGCGAGGAAAAGGGTTGCGGGCATGGTGGAGAAGGCGATAGGCGAGGGAGCCAAGCCCCTCCTGGACGGAAGGGACTACAGGGTTGACCCCGCGTACGCCGGGGGCTTCTACCTAGGCCCCACCGTTCTGGACGGCGTGGCCCCAGACATGGAGATAGCCCGGGAAGAGGTGTTCGGGCCCGTGATACCCATACTGCGTTTCGACACCTTCGAGGAGGCGCTCGAGTTCGCCAATTCGGGCAGGTACGGCAACGCCGCCTCCATCTTCACCACGTCTGGGAAGTACGCCAGGGAGTTCGCCAGGAGGGTCAACGCTGGCAACGTCGGGATAAACATGTCGGTGGCGCAGCCCCTGCCCTTCTTCCCGTTCGGCGGGCGCAAGCAGTCCTTCTTCGGCGTACTGCACGCCCAGATAGATGCCGTGGACTTCTTCACGGACAGGAAGGTGGTGATGGGGCGCTGGTGGTGACGTGGAGGCGCCCGGTCCTGGCCGCGTATATTAGCAGGGCCAGGGACGCCCGCATGTCCTCCAGCCCGCCGCCGGCGGCCCTCCTAACGGCCTCGTCCAGCGGAACGCGGAGACGCTCAATCACCTCATGGGTCTCCGGCCGGGCCTCGGCCTCCTCGGGGTCCACGGCCACGTATATCGAGGCCACCTCGGTGCTGTAGCCGGGGCTCACCACCCCCTCGAACACCTTTTCGAGGCGCCTAGCCCTGAGACCCGCCTCCTCCTCGAGCTCCCTGGCCGCAGCCTCCTCCTCAACCTCGCCGTTCTCCACTATGCCTGACGGCAGCTCCACCACGTACCTGCCCAGGGCAGGGCGGTACTGCCTTATGAGCACCACAGTGTCGCCCACAATGGGGAGCACGGTGACGACGCGGGGAAAGACCACCCTCTCCACGTCCATCACGGCCCCGTTGGGAAGCGTCTGGCGCTCCACCTCAACTATGACCCTCCTCCCCACGTACGCCCTCATGGCGGGCCGTTGGTGTCCAGGGCAAAAAAGGATTAGCCCTCCCTGTACTTGACTGCCAGCTTCGCGTCGAAGACGAGGACCGCCTCTCCCTCCTGGTTGATCACCTCGTGGGCTAGGGTGACCAGGCCGAACCTTTCCCTCCTTTCCCTTCCCACGACCCTTATCCTGGCCCTTATTGTGTCGCCGGGCCTAACGGGCCTCGTGAAGCGCAGCTTGTCAATGCCGTAGAACGCCACCACGTGGTCCGTAATGCCCAGCCTCCACCAGAACCCAGTCACAATGGAGAGCGTCAAGACGCCGTGGGCTATGCGGGCCCCGAACGGCGAGGACCTGGCGACCGTTTCGTCAAGGTGGATTGAGGTGAAGTCGCCGGAAACCCCGGCAAAGTTCACTATGTCGGCCTCAGTGACGGTGCGGCCAGGCGTTACGAACTCGGACCCCTCCTGGAAGTCCTCGAAGTACATGGCGTGTCGTCATAAGGGATAAAAAACGTTTGCTGGGCCCGATCCGATTATAAAGGGGGGCAGGGGATTTGGCATGGCCAAGATAAGGGTCATAGTGGAGGCCGAGGTGGACGACGAGCTTGTCAAGAGGCTCCTCGAGTCGTTGCCCGGCCCCCCAAACGAGCTCGAGGGGGAGCTAACCAACGTGAGCGGCAGGTTCAAGGTGAGGATCGTGCACCATGATAAGGGCTGAGGTAGAGGCGGACGGTCGGAAATATATAGTTGCTGTCGGGGAACTCTCCGTGGACGTGACCATGGTCCTCAACGGGATTCACATAAGGGGGAGGGTTGACGGGTCAAGGAGCACCGTAATCGTGGACTGGCCTCCACACGCCGTGTTCGACGCCGTGACCCTGGCGCTTAGAGCCACGCCCCTGCTTATGAGGCTGAGGGAGCTCTACGGGGCCTCGGTCGAGCTGAGGTACCGCGGGTTCAAGGTCCTCGAACTATGACCAGGAGACGCGTCGTTGAGTCCGTCTTCGAGGGGATCGCGCCGCCGCGCCCCGCGATACAGGTGGAGGCCAACAACAAGGAGGAGGAGTACGCCCTCAGCGACACCGTGGGCATCAGCGTGAGGGTGCCGCAGTGGGCCGAGTACTTCTCTAGGGGCGGCCCCTACGGGCAGAGGCAAGGCGAGTCCAGGGCCCAGTGGGCCGAGAGGGTCGCTGAGGAGTTGAAGTACTACCCGTGGCCCGACCTGCACGGCGTCGTGGCGGACGCCGTCGATGCCTTTCGCAAGGCCGCAGGAAGGTACGCCGGCGAGAGGTACATCGTGTTCAAGGTGCTGGGCCCCACCGAGACCGCCGAGACGTTCTTCGCCCCGCCTGTCCCCGAGGAGGTGGCCGACTACGACCAGACGTGGCACAGGTACGACTTCGCCGTGTTGCTGCGCTACAGGCCGGACGCCGCGCTGGCGCTCTACGACAAGATAGCGGGCTACGTGTACGAGCTCGTGAGGGTCGGCTCCGAGCTGGACGTCGTGGACGCCGTCAGGGTTGCAGACGATGCGGCGGACTACAGGGGGCCGCTATACCCGCCCCGCCTCATGGAGAGGTACTACGAGTGGCACGGCAGGTTCGTTGACGCCGTGGTGAGGGCGGGCAAGGTCCCCATGCTGCACTGCGACGGCAACGTGCAGCCCATGGAGCCGAGGCTCGGGTACCGCGGCATACACCCGGTGGACATAGCCCCCAAGACAACCCTCAGGGACGCGTACGAGTGGGGCAAGGCCGTGGCCGAGTTCAGGGCCAGGACCGACAAGGTGTTCGTGACCGGCATGCCCATAGACCTCATATTCAACGAGGACGTGTCCGTGGACGAGTTCCTCCATTTCGTAAAGTGGTTCGTTGACGTGCACGGCGTCGAGCGGCTCCTCCTGTCAACCACCCACAGGCCCTACCCCCTCCGGGGCTACCACGAGGAAGGGGCGCGGACCAAGGTGCTTGCCGTGCGCAGAGCCTACGGAGCCGACTAGGCCGACATGTGCCTGAGCTCCCCCAAGAGGCGCCTGGCCATGTCCACTGCCCTGGACGCAACGCCTACGTCCAACGAGGTCGACCCATAGTCGGCCATGACCCTGTACTGGTACAGCTCTAGGAGGGCCGCCGCCAGGTCCTTCCGCCCCCAGTGAAGCAGCACGTTGGCCAGCTTGTCGTCCCTCCGCGGCACGTTTCCCTGTCTGGCAGCAACCAGCAGCTCGGTCGCCATCCTTGCCGCGAAGTAGGCCGCCGAAGCCGCCTTGTTGTAACACCCGGCGGCGAGGTCCCTCTCGGCCTCGTCGAGGAGGGTCAACGCCTTAGCCCAGCTCATCGCAGGGCAGCACCACCGGCATTATGCCCGTGTCCCCATACCTCGCGTCCAACTCCAGCTTAACCTCGACAACCCTGGGAATCGCAGAGAGGGGATCCTCCGCGCAGATGGCCACCACGTGGCCCACTACGTTCACCTTGCGCGGGCGAACCGAGGAACGTACAGAGGCGACGAACTCCGCGAGGGCTTCTTCGGGCGGTTGGGGCGATGCGACGCCCGCTTTAAATCTTTCAATTAAGGGTATTTCGTCCCGGCCCACAACCACCGGCATTATGCCCGTGTCCCCATACCTCGCGTCCAACTCCAGCTTAACCTCGACAACCCTGGGAATCGCAGAGAGGGGATCCTCCACTACCACGAGCACGTTGCCCAGGTCCGTGTCGCGTGCTATAACCTCGACCGCGTGGACCTCCCTCAACACGCGGTATGCGAATTCCAGGAGCGGTTCCCCCACGTCCCTGCTCAGGTAAAGCACGTTGTGTCACAACGACGGACTTTTATTTTGGTCGTCCCAGCAACACGTGATGAAGACTTGCCCCCACTGGAGCTGTGACGCATATTCCGCGGGCTGATTGTTGTGGGCAACCATGCCCATCGTTTTCGTCCCGGGCCTCGGGACGGGCACCAACGGCATTTGAATGTCCGGCGAGGGCTCAGCAAGGCGCGCCAGCCCGCATCAACATTAGGCTTCCCAGGTTTTCACGATTGGCTAAGATAAACAAAATTACATGTGGACTGGCATTCCCATGGACCTGTACAAGTACGACGTCGTTATAGTTGGTTCGGGCATTGCTGGGCTTAGGGCCGCGCTTCAGGCCGCGTGGACTGGGAGGGGCAGGCTGAGCATAGCCATCCTAACCAAGGTCCACGCCATGAGGAGCCACAGCGTGTCCGCCGAGGGCGGCATGTCTGCCGTGCTCTACCCTGACAAGACCGGCGACAGCTTGGACCTCCACGCATATGACACCGTGAAGGGCAGCGACTTCCTGGCAGACCAGGACGCAGTGGAGCTCCTGGTCAGGTTGGCCCCAGAGGAGGTGAGGCTCCTCGACAGGCTCGGCGTTCCCTGGACCAGGGAGCCGGACGGGAGGATCGCGCAGAGGCCCTTCGGGGGCATGACCATACCCCGCACCACGTTCGCCGCTGACAAGACGGGCTTCTTCATCATGTCTACGCTTTACAACAACGTGCTCAGGTTCGACAAAGTCCACATATACCACGAGCACTTCGTGACCAAGGTCGTGATCGAGAACGGCGAGTTCCGTGGGGTCGTGGCCCTGGACTTGAAGACCGGCGAGCTCAGGGCCTTCCGGGCCAAGGCGGGCATACTCGCCGCTGGGGGATCCGGGAGAATGTACAGGTTGACCACCATGGCGCATTCCAGCACCGGCGAGATATATGGGTTCGCCCTGAGGGAGGGGCTCCCACTCAAGGACATGGAGTTCGTCCAGTTCCATCCCACCGCGCTGGTCCCAAGCGGCATACTGATAAGCGAGGCGGCCCGTGGGGAAGGCGGCTACCTGGTCAACAGGGAGGGGGAGAGGTTCATGCAGAGGTACGCGCCGCAGCGCATGGAGCTGGCCCCAAGGGACATAATATCGAGGGCCATAGTCACCGAGATAATGGAGGGGAGGGGGCTGACAGACCCCGAGAGCGGGATGGGCCACGTCCTGCTCGACCTCAGGCACCTGGGCGAGAGGAAGCTCAACGAGAGGATCCCATTCATAAGGGAACTGGCCATCAAGTACGTCGGCGTAGACCCACTCAAGGAGCCCATACCAGTGAGGCCCGCTGTGCACTACATCATGGGGGGCATACACACGGACACGTATGGGAGGGTCCTCGACGTAGGCGGCAACTGGGTGAGGGGGCTGTGGGCCGCCGGCGAGGTAGCCTCCGTGTCGGTTCACGGCGCAAACAGGCTCGGCTCCAACTCGCTGAGCGAGTGCGCAGTGTGGGGCAGGCTGACGGGGGAGGAGGCGGCCAAGTACTCCATGGGGCTGGCCGAGCCGACCATCGACGAGTCGTTCAGGGAGTCTGTCAAGGCCGAGGAAAAGAGGATATACGACGGGTTGCTCCACAGTGAGGGGGGCACGGTCTCCGTGTACGAGGTTAGGAGGAGGATGCAGGACATAATGGAGGACCACGTGGGCATATTCCGCCACGGCTCGCAGCTCGGGGAGGCCGCCGCCATGCTTAAGAGGCTGAGGGAGGAGGCTCGGAGCATGAGGCTGGACGACAGGGGGAAGGCGTACAACCAGAACCTCAGGGACCTCCTCGAGGTGGACGGCATGTTGGACGCGGTCATGGCAGTGGTGGCAGGAGCCTACGCCAGGACAGAGTCCAGGGGGGCACACTACAGGACTGACTACTCCAAGAGGGACGACGCCAACTGGCTCAAGCACACATTGGCGTACATGCGTGGGGGGAGCCTCGAGCTGGCCTACGTGCCGGTCCGCATAACCAAATGGCAGCCCGAGGAGAGGAAGTACTGATGGTGTCCGTTACGCTCAGGGTCAGACGGCAGGTGGCGGGGGAGGGCAGGTGGCAGGTCTACAAGGTTGAGGCCGCCTCTGAGAAGGCCACGGTGCTCGACCTGCTCCTCAAGGTCAAGGAGGAGCAGGACCCGACCCTCGCGTTGAGGTACAGCTGCAGGATGGCCATATGCGGCTCGTGCGGCATGGTCATCAACGGGAGGCCCATGCTGGCATGCCAGACCAAGCTAAGCGACCTGGGGAGCACGGACATATCCGTGGAGCCCATGTGGAACTACCCCGTGGTCAAGGACCTCGTGACCGACATGGGCGAGTTCTTCGACAAGCATAGGAGGGTCAAGCCGTACATGCTGAGACGCGAGGAGGAGATCTTTGAAGGGGGCGACGAGTTCAGGCAGAGGCCCGAGGACGTGGAGAGGTACCTGGACTTCGCATACTGCATATTCTGCGGCCTCTGCTACTCGGCCTGCCCACGGGTAGCCGAGAACCCCGAGTTCCTCGGCCCCCAGGCCCTCGGCCAGGCAGCGCGCTGGATATTCGACAGCAGGGACAGGGGCGCCCAGGAAAGGATGAGGATAGTGGACGGCGAGGACGGGCTCTGGTCCTGCCACTATATTGGCTCATGCTCCGAGGTGTGCCCCCGCGGAGTAGAGCCAGCCTTCGCAATACAATTGCTCAAGATGAGGGCGATGAGGCCATGACGCTGGGTAGGCTGGGCAAGTACCACCTGGAGGGCCTCCTCCACCACCTGGCCTACAAGGCCATGGCCGTGTACGGGCCAATATATGCCGCGGCTGTAGCAGCATGGTACGCCGGGCTGGTCCCCCTTAAGCCCTTCATGGCGCTGCTCTGGGCGATCTCGACGCCCATAGTGGTGGAGTTCCTGAAGGGCATAGCCTCGGTAGTGAGCATGGGCTCCCTCTTCACGAAGTTCGTTGAGAGGAAGGTGAGGAAGCTGAGGGAGACCTACAGGGGTCGCTACCTGGCTGCGCTGGCCCTCTTCCTAGTGGGCATCATAGTGTGGATAATGGCCCTGGCCGTAATAGTGGTGCTATGAGGCCCCTCATGGCAATCCACTATATGGCCATGATTGGGACCCCAGGCCTGCTGGTCCTCATAGCCATATTCGCGTTGCTCGGCCTAGAGTGGAGGCCTCTAGTGGCGCTACAGGCGTTCCTCGCCATACTCTTCACAGCAATAGCCTCGCTCGAGTTTGCCCGGGACAGGCGCAAGAGGGGGCACAGGGCCCCACAGTAAAAAGGTTCTTATTCTGGGTCTCCATACCCCTATGGTTGTTTGGATCCCCGAGAGGGACCACTTGGAGGAGAGCAATGTGGCGCGCTTCATGATAGAGCATGGGCTTAAAGGCGTGGAAGATTTCGTAGCCTTCACGTACGAGAGGCCCGAGGAGTTCTGGGGCATCTTCGAGAGGGAGGTACTCCAACTGAGGTGGGCAACCCCCTACAGCAAGGTGCTCGACCTCTCTAGGGGCAGGCCCTGGGCCCAGTGGTTCATAGGCGGCGAGATAAACGTCGCGGATCAGCTGCCCGAGGACTCGAGGCCCCTCGTTATATGGGAGGGCGAGGACGGCGAGCGGAGGACACTCACGTACTCGGAGGTGCTCTACATGTCGAGGAGCGTGGCCAGCTGGCTCACGAGGAACGGGCTCAGGAAGGGGGACAGGGTCGCCATATACATGCCCATGGTCCCCGAGATCGTGCCCGTGTTTCTTGGGGCCATAAGGGCTGGCGGCGTCGTGGTGCCCCTGTTCTCCGGGTTCGGCAGGGAGGCCATCAGGGTCAGGCTCGAGGACAGCGGCGCCCGCTTCGTGTTCGCCTCGGACGTTGCGTACAGGAGGGGGAGGGAAGTGGACGTGCTGGGCGAGCTCCTGGCCGGCCTCACCGATTCCGTGGAACGGGTAGTGGTGCACTATAGGAGTGGGAAGAGGGGGGATTGGGCCGGGCTCGACGAGGTCCTTAGGACCGGCGGCGACCACGTGGAAAGGACGGGGTCGGAGGACCCCATGATGATAATATATACGTCGGGCACAACGGGCCGGCCCAAGGGCACGGTCCACGTGCATGGGGGCTTCCCCGTAAAGGCCGCCGCAGACATATACTTCCACTTCGACCTGCGCCCCGGGGAAGTGCTGAGCTGGGCCACGGACATGGGGTGGATGATGGGGCCGTGGCTGGTCTTCGGCTCCTATCTGCTCGGCGCGTCCATGGCCTTCTTCGAGGGGGCTCCCGACCATCCCAGGGACAGGATCTGGCGCTTCGCCGAGGGGGCCCGCGTAGCGGTGCTGGGCCTCTCGGCCACGTTGATAAGGCTGCTCAGGTCCCTGGGAGCCGGGCCGGAGGCGCTTCCCGACTCCCTACGGGCGTTCGGGAACACGGGCGAGCCGATAGACCAGGAGAGCTGGACGTGGCTGTACGGGGCGGGCAGGGGGAGGATCCCCATAATAAACTATTCTGGGGGCACCGAGATATCGGGCGGCATACTGGGCTGCTACGTGGTCAAGCCCATCAAGCCCACCTCCTTCAACGGGCCTAGCCCAGGCATAAGGGCCGCCGTGCTGGACGAGGGGGGGAGGCCCGTGCCCCCCGGCGTCGAGGGGGAGCTGGCAGTGCTCTCCGTGTGGCCGGGCATGACGAGGGGGTTCTGGAGGGACCCCGAGAGGTACCTGGAGACGTACTGGTCCAAGTGGCCGGACGTCTGGGCTCACGGCGATGCAGCCGTGGTCGACGGGGAGGGGTACTTCTACATTGTGGGTAGGGCTGACGACGTGATAAAGGTTGCCGGCAAGAGGCTGGGCCCAGCCGAAATAGAGGCCGTGCTCAACTCTCATCCCGCCGTGGCCGAGTCCGCGTGTGTGGGGGTTCCCCACGAGGTCAAGGGGGAGGTGCCCCTCTGCTTCGTGGTGCTCAGGGCCGGCCGCACGCCGACAGAGGAACTCAGGAGGGAGCTCCTCAGGGCGGCGGAGGCGGCGCTGGGCAAGGCCCTGGCGCCCCAGGACGTGGTGTTTGTCGTCATGCTGCCCAAGACGAGGAACGCGAAGATCATGAGGAGGGTCATAAGGGCGGTGTACATGGGGAGGAGCCCGGGCGACCTCTCGGCACTCGAGAACCCTGAGGCCGTGGAGGAGCTTCAACGAGTCCTCAGGCGAAACTCGCCCTCCTAACCCGGATTCTGGTCCCAAGTCTTTGGACGCTTTTCCAGATCCTGCCAATGTACAACGTGGTGAGGTGTGCGTCGCAGTGCCCCTTTCAAACGACGCAGTTCGTGTCTCTGAATAACATGTCCTAGACAGGCTCAATGGACAGGCTGTCTGCTGTTCACGCTATGAGGGGCACCTTGGCCTTCCTCATGAGTTCTCTGAACTCCTCTATACCGACCTCGGCGATCCTGCACGCCCGCCTGATATCACCGGTCTCTATGTAGTATGTCAGGGCTATCCTCAGCCTCGGCGGCAACGACTCTATGAACCTCCAGTCAGCCCTCTCCCTCCTCACACGCCTAGCCTCCTCCTCCACTTCAGGCTCCACGCGTTGTACAGCCCAGCCTACTTAAAACCTTTTCCAGGTCTCTTCTGGGAAATTCGTGCGCTGCATCTTCCCTGTACTCGTCGAAAGCCATGCAGTCGGCTCTGCCCATTCCCACAGCCTCGGCTAACACTTCTAGGGATCTCCAGACCCTGACATCGGCATATTCCCCCACTAGGCGGGGTACCGCGAGTGCTCCCCTGTTCTCGGTCAGTACTGTAAGGCCCAACTCCTTCCCTGCGACTAGACACAGTGCCTCTGGGTAGTCGACCAGAGGCGTGGAGAGGCGGGACGAGACGGTCGTCATCAGGCCGAGGGCCCTCGCCCTCAGCTCAGGCGTTTCGGGGAGCATGGCCAGCTTCCTCTCGGCGAGCTTAGCCGCGATCCAGCCAAGGGTATCCTCGCTCTTCACCTCGCCGAGCACAGGTTCCGGAAGCCACACGGCGCCGAACACCTCGAAAAGGATGTCGCGCCGTCTGAACCTCGCCCAGTCCACTAGGAAACACGTGTCGACCACAGCCTGTCTCATGTACTGGGTATACCAGCCCTCCTCCTAAGCTCGTTGAACTCCTCAACCTTCATCCCTGCAATCCTAGATGCCACGTAGAGGTCTCCGGTCTCTATGTAGTATGTCAGGGCTATCCTCAGCCTCGGCGGCAACGACTCTATGAACCTCCAGTCAGCCCTCTCCCTCCTCACACGCCTAGCCTCCTCCATATCCTCGAAATACCGCCTAAACTCCTCCACACGTACCGTGGTGCCTCAATTTATAAACGCATAGCCGATGTTACTTGACCATCCGTAGTTCTATGTCCCAATTAGCCGCGGCACCTCGAGGACTTCTGCATACCAGTACAACTGGCAGAGCCCCCAGAGATGGCCCTATCAGTTTCACCACCTCCACTCAGCGACTGGCTAACTGGACCAGGTCGATGAAGTACGGCTTGGTGGGGAAAGTAAAGGTTCAAAGAGATCGGGATAAAATTACGAAAATAATAAATATCAAGCGTATCTATCCCTAAGGGGACGGTCGTCATAATGCCTAGCCCGTTCAGAGAACAATTACTATATGACTTGACCAGGAGTGGTTTTCCTTACAATCCCATTCAGTCGGCACTGCATGAATATAGTATATGCATTGACAGCAGGTGTATATATTTGGGCAAGTGAGTAGGTCATGGGGTGGAAAACATACTGAGGATAAGACAGTCAAAAGAGAGTACAAGCTCGGCTACGATAAGGATACCGGTAAGCCTTCTATCGAAAGACTAATGATTACCAAGTCCACCGGTTGCAAAGAGCATGAGGTGGCAAACTAGAAGGTAAAGTTAGCCGCTTTTAAACTCTTCGAGATCTTCTCCCTCAGCCTAGGGCAGCCTCACCACGTCGTCCCTCTCGAGGTACCCCTCGTATAAGTTTGCATGTAGCCGTTCCACGGCGTCGAAGGGTAGCGTGACCTCGGAATTTTCCATCGCCAGTCCCCTCAGGGCGGCCCAGCCAACCTGTGGGCCGGTCCCTGCGCCTCTGTGTAGGCCCACCAATATCAGTGTTAGACCTCGCCTCGTGGGGAGACATGTTGGCGCTGGGGGTTTACGGGTTTGGCGGCAGGGTTTTATTGTTCTGGTTGGTGTGGGTGTGTGGGTAGGGTGAGACTCCAGTTCGTTAGGGGGGTCGAGGTCGAATTTGCGGATAGGGAGGTTGCTATTGGTCAGGTGGAGGGGCTCGCCGAGAGGGGCACCAGGTTTCCGCTTGTTATCTTCGGGCCTGAAGGCTGCGGGAAAACCGCATGGCTAAAGCAGACGGCCGAAATACTGAGGGGGGCGGGGTACAGGGTTCTCTACGTTAACCCAAACGAGGAGTTGTTCGAGGGGGCCGTCAGGTACACGGAAGATCTAGCGGGGCTCGTCGAGGAAGTCTTCAGGGAGCTCGTCCAGTATTTGGGGGTTGCACGGGCCATCACACACCTAGCCCTGGCCGTAGCAGATAGGGCGTTGCGCAAGTTCGCCAGGCCAAGGCTGGCTATACTCATAGACGACGTGTTCCAGGCGATGGGCCTGGACCGGGCCGCGTCCTATGTGAAATCGGCGTTGAACCTAATCGAGTATCCCCCATCCCCCTACGAGAGCATGGTCATCATTATAGCTACCAGCGAGGGGGTGTCCAGGAGGAAGATCGGTAGGCATAGGTGGGCCGAGTTGAGGCCGATGTGGAACATGTCGAGGGAGGGCCTTAGGGCATTGTACGACGCGTTGCCCGGTGGGAAGCCCGACTTTGACCGGGTCTGGAGGTGGACTGGGGGAAATCCCTGGCTTCTGGCAAGACTGTACGAGGCCGGGTGGGATGTGGATATAATTATTAGGGAGGTGGTGGAGGTTAAGGAAATAACGCCGTCTTTTGTAGTGAGGTGGCGTAGTTACCTGGAGAGGGCGGTGGAGGATCCTGAGCAACTCTGGAGTCCAGATGTTCCGGGGAAGCTCGTGAAGGAGCTGGTAGAGAGAAACCTAGTCGCGTACAACCTGTACGACCGCGACCAGCGCCTCTGGGTAGATCAGCCGCCGCCAGAGGACGACCCAGAACTTGGAATAGGGAAGCACGTGGCGTGGCAGACACCAATGTACAGAGACGCAGTGAGAAGAGCCTTGGAAGAGGTGGGCGCGGCGTAGTATCGGCCCTGGAGGGTCCTGGGCCGGGGAATGGCCAAGAATGGAACGCACGAGGCCACTCCGGTGATCCCCAACGCGGCGATTCCCGACGGGCCCCTAACCGTCACCTGTAGTCGCCTCATGGCACGGGCGCCCTAAGCGACGATATTTCAACTTAGCGGTAGGCCCATAAGGCGATTCTGCCCTGCAGCACCAGCCGCATGTTCTTGGGCCGCCTTTCCCCTTTCCTATGCCCCTGAGCACCCTTTCTAGCCGAGTGGATCCCATTACGCGTGTATGGCTCCTGAAACCTTCCAGTCCTAGTCAGGAGGGCGGCCGTAGAGACTTGTCCAAGGGCGTGCAACGCGGTGCGCTCTTCGTAGCGCCACCAGCAGCGTAGTTGGCGGTGCGCCGTTTAATCGTAGGGGTGCGGGGTCGCCGGGCCCAGTGCTCTGTTCCGACGTGGTCGGCAACGCCGTAAGGTCCCTTGACCTGGTAGGCATAAGCTGGTTTGGCACACTCACCTAACTGAGAGCACTACAAGTAGTGTGGCCAGCCCTATAGCGAGGTACATGTAGGTCTGGCGTTCTCCCCCGCTCTCCTGGCCATAGTGATTACGTGTATACTACGCCTCTGGGTTAGAAAGGTTGTTGCTTGGTGGTGTTATGGTCTTTGATGGCCCTCGCTAGACCCTCACAATCTTCCTAACCCAGAGCCTGGTCCCGAGCCGCCGGGACACCTCCTCCAGGTACTCGTCCATGCCGCGCGCCATGAGGGCGTGCGCCACCGCCACCAGGTCAAACATGAGCCACTCTGGCGGCACTGTGAACTTGACGGTGGGGTTGGCCCGGAGGACGCCGTTCTCGCAGTTCGCTGGGGCCAGCGCCATGGCGTACTCGAGGGCCAGTCCCTGCCACGGCACATCCTCCATAACCCCCACAAGGGTCGTCGCTTCCTCTGGGTCTCCCGGACAGACGTCCGTCCTGACCTCGACGCCCACGTCCACGAACGCCAACTTGTAACGGTCGCCCTCGTACCTGGACACGAGGAGGAGGCCCCTGTCCCTCACGAGGAAAACGGCCCTTTCCCCCTCCCCGAGCCTGGCCAACCTGAACAGGGCCTCCCGAGAGTCCACCTCCTCCATCACCTGAGCGCGTCCCTCAGCGATGGGTAGGCCTCGTCCTTCCAGCGGGTGCCCGCGAAGGGCCTGTCGTAGTGCATGCTTGAGACGGGCACTCCCACCAGGTCGACGAAGGTGCCCCACCCGATCCTGTCTATCATGTCAGCGAGGCGCTCCCCCTCCCTGGCATGCTCGCGCCACACGTCTATTATCCGCCTCACTATTGCCGTTATTTCCCTGTAGTGGGGCGGCACTGCGGGCACCCAGGGCACGAGGACGCGCGCAAGGCGCCTACCCACCCCCGTGTTCGAGTACTTGCCGCCGACCAGTATGGCGACGCCCACGTTCTCGGGGTCGTAGTCGAACGCGTCGCAGTTCTCCTTGCACCTAGCACAGTTAATGCACTTCTCCGGGACCAGGAGCAGCCTTATCTTGTCGCCCTCGCGCCTCAGTGTAAGGGCGCCCGTCGGGCAGACCTGGACGAGGAATACCTGGGACTCGGGTATCCTGGCCAGCGCCTTGGGGGGCGGAAGGCACATGGGCAGTATCTCCTCCCTTATCTTGGGGGGCGCCCCCCACTGGCCCACAATGGCTATGTCTATGCCCGTGCCCCCAGCGCACATGGCCGGGCACCCGGACACATATATCCTGAGCTTGGCTGGGAGGGTCTTCTCCCCCGTGAAGTACTCGTAGAGCTGGTCTCCAAGGGCCTTGGTTATGCTTGGGGAGTCTACTACTGCTGTGGTGCAGGTGAGGAAGGCTGTACAGGAATTGATGCCCCATAGGGTGGGTCCCCATCCGCCTACTGGGAAGCCCATCCCCTCCACCTCCTCCCTAATCCTCTGCGCAGCCTCGAGACTACCCGCCAGAAACTCTATGTTGCCGGCCATGGTGATCCTTATGGCCCCAATCCCGTGCTTGTCGGCTATGTCTGCGAACTTCTCAGCGGTGTCTGCACTGAGCCTCGCGTTGGGCGGCAGGGCCACCTTCACTGTGAACACCCTTTCACCGGTCTCCGAGACATGCTCAATAATGCCATACCCATGGAAACGCCTGTCGACCCACCTCCCATAATTGCGCTTCACGGGCTCCGGCAGGTACTTGTCTAGGTCCACGGGGAACACCTTGTTGAGCCTCTCGGCCTTGGCCGGCTTCGTGGGCGCCGTCATCTCCCCAGCTCCTCGGAGAGCTTTAGGAACTTGTCCCTTTCCTCCCTTTGGAGCACCTTGTACGGTATGTATGTGGGGTTTGCCACGTGCCTGCCGCTGGCCTCCATGCCCAGCCTCCGGAGGAACTCGGTGAAGCCCACCTTCAGTATGTAGTCGCCCAGCCTATCCTTGGGGACGCCCTCCCTGTCCCACGGCTCTATCACCTTGAAGGCCAGGTCTATCGCGTCCCTCGGCTTGTCGGGGTCCAGCATCGTCAGGAACCAGCCGAGCTTCGGGCCGAACCTCCCCTTGACGCCGCCCCCCACAAGCACCGCTACCTTCCTGTTGCGGCCCGGCCTAATGGCCGGGAAGGCCGACCTAATGCAGTTCATGCTCTTCCTGCACCTCTCCCCGTTGATGATGAGGGCCCTGGACCTCTCGTCCCACGTGATGGCCCTGCTGGGGCACCTCTCCTCGAGCCTCCTCGGGTCCACCTCCCCTGCCTCGACCTTCCTCCGCAACGCCTCCTGGTCCACCTCGGGGGCCCCCTCCCATATGCCAACCAGGCCGAAGTCCGCCCTGTTAGCCCTGGCACAGTCCATGGGACAGCCAGACAGCTTTATCTTGAACTTGTATGGGAAGCCGGGCGTTGCAATCGCGTCGTTGACCCTCTTGTCCCTGTGGAACTCGGCGTACCACGCCAAGGTATCGAAGAGGGCGAACTCGCATAGGGCCGGGCCCACACACGCGTTGAGGGCCCTAATAGCGTCGCCGCTGCCCCCCACGTCCGTGCCTATGGCCCTGAGCTCGTCCACAAGCTGCTCCGCGTGTTCCTTCCTGAGGTTTATGACTAGGGCCCCCGTCTGGCCCACCACCTCAAGGAGCCCCACGCCCAGCCTCCTCGAGAGCTCGGCCAACTTCCTGAGGAAACTGGCTGGGAGGAACTTGCCGGGCGTGTGGAACACCCTGAAATGAACCTCCTCCCCCCTCCCCGGCACCCACTCCCTTGCAACCCTGGCCAGCACGCCAGTACTGACGAACTGCACGGGCGCCGTGCTGGGCCCCCAAGGCGACTTACGTGCCACCAGTCCAACACCATAGACGTGTAGGGGATACCCAGTCCTCCTCAACTCGGACACGTGGCTGGGCCATCTGCCCCCCTCGAAATGCTTAAGCATATCGTCGGCCCGTTTCAGAAGTTCTTCGGGCGGGGGAAGATCAGGGGGAGCCGCCATGACAATATAGTCCTACATATATATAACCGTTATTACTATTTAAACATTAATACGCGGAGGCCCGCCCACATGTGCCACGTACAAGTGCCGTGACCTGCACGTTGACGGATATACCTCCATAACGCCATAACTGTGCTGCTCAATCCAACGCCTCGCATGTCCAGGCAACGGCCCGCGGCCTTCTACAGCTGGGCCAACGCAGCGGCCCATATGGGATGGCCAATACAGCTGGGTTTAGTCCCACCAACGCGGGGCTAGGCGTGGGCCCAAGCCGCGTCCCTGCCTGGGAACACAAGTATTGACATGTCGCTGAAGTCGAGCTTCGCCAGTTCGCCTAGCTCCCCGCTCCACATCCTTAGACCCCTGTAGATCTTCTCTAGGACGTTCACTGGGGTGCCCTTGTCGACTCCCATGGCTATAAGGCGCCTGGCCACTTCCCTGGGCATGTACTGGCCCGGCCCAGGAAGCACGACCACCGTGAGTCCCCTCCAGATGCCCCATGCCACGTGCTCCATGTCCCCGGCCGACGCGTCGGTCCTGTCGAGGCTCACCACGAGCACCTTGTCGAAGGGCATCCGGAGTATGTTGAACGCCGCCAGCACGGACGATACGCCAGGCACGAACTCCACCTCGCCGAGCCCCATGAGGAACGACACGATGTCCCGCTCGGACACTGTGGGGTCCCCCGTGAGCAGGACGCATAGCTCGGGGCATGTCCCCGCGGCATGGCGCAGCTGCTCCCTGTACGCGTCGGCCCTGAGGAGCTCGCACTTGACGCCGTGATGTTCCATGGTCCTCGCAGCCCACTCAAAGCCATAGACACAGTCGCAGTTCCTCACCGCGTCCAGAGCCTTCAAAGTGACCAAAGTGGGATCGCCCGGCCCCGTACCCACCAACACAATCCTGCCCATCGGGCCCAATCCGACACGTAAATATATCATTGTGCCCTGAGGCGGAACCAATATATTGTCCGTTAAACCACGCACGGCCGTGAGGATAGGGGACACGTTCACCGAGATGGCCAGACTGGTCACCCAGCGCCACGTGAACCCCCTCTCCACCCTATACGGGGGCTACATGCTCATGTGGCTGGTCGATGCTGGGACCATAACGGCGCTTAAACTTGCGGGGCGCGGCACAGTGCTCGGCTACATGGACAGGGTACACTTCGTGGAGCCGGTTAGGCTGGGGGACCTGTTGCTGTACAGGGCGTGGTGCGTCAACGTGAGGCGGACCAGCCTCACAGTGCTCGTCGAGGCGTACGTGAGGCGGGACAAATGGCTGGCCCTGGCCACGGTGGGCAGGCTCATATTCGTCGCCGTGGACAGCTCAGGCAAGCCCGTCCCCATTGGGATGGAGCTGGAGGCCCAGGAAGGCTGGGAAAGGGACATCCACGACCACTTCCGAAGGTGGCGCAGCTACGTGGGCCCAGCCCTAGAATCCGAGCCGGCGGAAAGGGGGTGGCCCCTTATAAGCAGTAGGCTTGTCATGCCAGAGGACGCGTTGCATGGGGACCTCATGTACGGGGGACGCCTCCTCTACTACCTCGACGAGCTGGCCTTCGTCAAGGCCTGGGAAAAGCGGAGGGGCGCCTACGTGACGGTCAGCGTGAACTCCATAGCCTTCAAAAGGCCCATATTCGTCGGCGACGTCATATACATACACGGCGAGGTGACCGGCATAGGAAACACGAGCATCGAGGTGGGGGTTGAGGTCGCCGCTGAGGGGATCCATGGGCGGAGGCGAGTCGCCGAGGGATACTTCACATTCGTCCACATGGCCGATGGGAAGCCCGCGCCCATAGGCGTCGAGGGGCCGAAGCCCCGCTCCGCCGAACACGTCAGCGAGGCGAGGAAACTGCGGGGCATAACCATCCCAGACCATGAAAGGATCCCAGCCACGTGGATACTTATACAGCGCTATAGCGGTGCCAGCTCTGGCGCCGGGGAGTAAATATATAAAGCTCCGCCGAATGGGGGACTGCCCCGGTAGCTCAGCCTGGTCAGAGCGCCTCACTGGTAATGAGGAGGTCCCGGACGGCGTACACAGCGCCGGGGAAAGTTCAAATCCCGGCCGGGGCTCCACCCTACCTTCCTTCACTTCGCTACATATGGAAAATTATGAGAAAAACGTAAAAGGGACTTGAGATAAATTTAAACGAAACTTTCCACAGAGGATTAATACACAGCAAACAACACTTTAATAATCTCATTGCTGTTCCCAGCGATGGCGAATCATACATCCAAAACTAAACGCTACGTGGGTACTTGTCTTAGATATAAACTGATGTATGTCGTTGCTATAGTGTTTATAATTATAGTGGCACTCGACTTTTACACGTCGCACATAAATTCTACAAAGGTCATTTCACCGGATAAAAATGGGTGTCCTATGATAAATTACGGCTACCAGGGAGGATATTATATAGGTACCGTCTATAGTCCGTTAAAACTGTCACAGTTCATACTGGACCAGTATGACAGTTACGTTACGACCGGCGACAGAAGATATAGGGATACCATGCTTAGATGTGTAGACGTGCTTTTAAGCATAGCCGAAGATAGAGGCGATTTCATAGTATTTACATACGATTTCCCGTGGCCCTACTATAATATTTCTGGTAAATGGGCCTCCTCTATGTCGCAGATAGATGGCGTACTGGCATTATACAAGTCTTATGAGGTGACTGGCAATTCCACTTACCTCCACTTGGCGGGCAAGGCCCTCAACGCATTTTTCGTGGACACAGATAGGGGTGGGCTGACCCACTTCACGGAGTATGGTCCCTGGTACGAGGAATATGCCTACCCAAATATTACGGGCCCCTATGTCCTAAACGGCTTCATGTATACCCTGATAAAACTGTATGAATATTATAATGCGTCGAAAGATGAGAGGGCAAAGTCCCTCTTTCTTGATGGACTTAGGACTCTGAAAGCCACGGCGCACATGTTCGATACGGGTGATTGGACCACCTACGATCTTATAGGCACATTATCGCCATGGGCAAAGCACCAGCTTCACATCAAGTTTTCGCGTGAACTGTACCACATAACAAATGACGAGTTTTTCTTGGATCTAAGTAATAGATGGGCCGATTATAACCTGAGGTTGACCGGGCTATATCTGGGAGCAAAATATTATATAGGGCTAACTTTAAGGCAGTACATGTTGCTACCCTTACCCGCAAAATATTCCCTATTAGCACCTCTGTTATACATATTATTTAAACGGTGCATCAGCAAAAACCGTCCGCTAAGTAGAACACCGATGTAACTAAGGGCTGTAATCTAAACCTTTAATAACCTACATCGAGATATATCTGAAAAGTCTAGGCATGAAACGTGTTAAGTGTTGGGATGTTCCCTCGCAGATAGCGGACAAGAAGTACAGCTAAGCTGCACGTATATGGTCCGACACGTTCCAGAATCTGCAGAGATACATGATAAGGCATATAATAGATCTTGTCAGGAAACAGAGGGACGATATGATTCAAGGTCCTTGAAAAGGAGTAACCGCTTTTTATACGCCCAAGATAGAGTGCGGCAACGTACAAATTGTCTTGTCCCAATTAGGCATTTCAGACCCCATTTAGGCATGTCTCCCAATGTGTGCAATAAGGAAGATAATCTAAATAAAGCTAAAGGGATCCAAGGCAAGCCTCTTATAGAGAGCCATATTTCTATACTACAGTTTACATTATTTTGATCATAATCCTTAAAAGTGTATGTAAAACTTCTATTGGTGTATGTTCCCTTGGAAGCTCCTCCACTATTCTTTCCCTTTTTACGACCTTCACATTACATGCTAAAGCCTCAAGTGCTGTTAAGCTGAGACTATATATAGATAATTTATCTATTAGATACCAGAACTTATTAAATACATATGGCATATACCTATACGGAATTGGTCTCTTGTTCCTGTCATGTATGTAGAGCTTTAACTTCATATTATTGGCTATCTCTCTAGCATAGTCTACATCTCTCAATGCCCAACTACTTGGGTCATATATGTAAATTGCACTTTGGTGTCTAGATCTCAAGTGTTCCATAGGTCTAAACAAGTCCAAGTTGACGGGATTTGGAAGGTAATATACACCGTACTGTTTGCCCTCATCAAAGAGGTCAGGCGTAGACACCACAACAACATCGGCCCTACTAATTATATCAGCTTTGTGTTCCCACAACCCTCTTATATCGCTTCCATGATAATGCAATATGACTATTTTATCTTTGTACAAAATCTTTAAGGTTTTTATTAAACGATCCAAACTATGTACATGTATTACGTCATATTGTCTTGCCATTTTAATAGCTTTAACTATGAATTCGGCAGGACTGCACCGACACGTCTCGCCGAATATGGTATGCCCAAATTTATCGGCATCACTACGGGTGATCACCCAAGTATCCCATTTCAAAAGCTTGTTCTGGTATAGAGCCAATGTACTAGCAACACCAGCCGTATTCCATATATGCAATACTTTCATCGTTCCCATCCCTTTCTTCTCTGATCTTTCCTGATAAGAGCCTGTTAAAAACGTGCTCCCCACACCATAAAAGATTTTTAAATATCTTAATTTGCGTCAGCGTAAATGGGTATGGACCCTCACGATTATCATCCTGGAACCATCGCATTATTTGAATGTAGCGCTTTAAGTAAGAGCGCCTTTAACATGCTCGCTGTCCATAATAAGGGATCATGATATACATTTTACCATGCGTTCACTACTACGCCATTACATTAATGGAGGGGATTCACGTAGTTGAAAGGGGAAGGCAGCTAAGGGTTCCGCTCGGCGAGGGACTTGGAGTAGTACATCCTCCTGAAGGAAGGATCTGTTTGATCCCGCCGCAGCGTACGCATTTTTGAATGATGTACTTGACTTGGCGATATATTCAAGATTGGGCGATATAATGTGCTGGTATCCGTATAGTTGCAGATTCATACTCCTCATACTCTTTGGAAGACACCCTCTTACCCATGGAATAGTGAGACATGGCTTTGACATAACAAGTGGTCATATAGCTACCTTTGAGAAGATAGGTACACGTCTCTTGTCCGAACTTCTAAGTTCCGTGGGATACATTACCGCAACGATAGACTGGCTTGACAGATGGCGTAAAAGAGACTATTGAATATGTGCGTCTGCCTCAGAGTTGAAGAATATGCATCTGTCCCATATGTTCGAATCGCCTATTTTAATGCTATTAGTTAAATCACCTATACAATAATCTGTATAAAATATTTTTCATGATTCGGTATTGTTATTATAATAATAGTCAATACATAATGACGCAGCTAAAAAGGATCGTGAAACGTCTCATAAGGCGTGGGAAGACTTATTTTCTTCTCCCATACATATATGGGATATACCTACCTCGTTCAATGATATACCTACTTCCTTGTAAAGAGATTTTACAATGGTAAATGTAACGAATATGTAACTCAGATGGTGAAAAGAATTCCCAAATGAAGCTTGGAGAAGACAGGTGGTGCAATATCATCATTAACTAAGGTATAAAATGTGTGGATGAGGTAGAGCCCAGATACAACGCGTCTATATTCCATGCAGCATGTTCATAGGTGAACTCATGTCATTGCTTGAAAATAGTATTGGGTCTTAAGGTTATTGAAAAGCCATAATGTGAATGTTGATTCTGTAATGCTCCATTATCCTGAAATAAGATGTTCAATAAGCTTCCTTGTGGTGGGTGTCAGATCCATGTCTAGCGCATGTTCAAGTTTGAAGAATCCAGCTTCGGCTGCATCGTCGCCAGCGGCGACATTCCCATGGGCATCAACGAGGAAATCAATGAGCACGAAGTGATATTTAACTCTGCCCTCCTCGTCCCTTTCTATGTACTGGTCAACGTATAGGAGTCTAGGGTTCGTCCCGTCGAGCCCCGTCTCCTCCTTTAGTTCCCTAATCACGGCATCTTCAAGGCTCTCCCCCACTTCAAGGAGACCCCCAGGTATGGCCCACTTGCCCGCATTTGGACTGGCCCTTCTCCTGATGAGCAGTATCTTGTCGTCCCTCAGCACAACTGCCCCCACGCCCACAATAGGTCTCTCGGGATACTCCTTACGCGTCACGGTTACGGGCAGCGAGGAGGTTAAAATGCCTTGGCTTTAAGCCCAGCCCATGGGCAAACTCGCCGTCCTCGGCCTTGACGGGCTTTCCTGGCCCTTCCTCAACGGCATGGTTGAGACGGGCAAGATGCCGTATCTCAGGGCCGTTTCCGCAAATGTGCTTAGGGCCACGTTGAGGGCCCTTCCGCCGGTAACATTCCCCTCGTGGACCAGCATAATGACTGGCGTGAATCCAGGCAAGCACGGCATCTTTGGGTTTTTCAAATACAGCAAGGGCACTTACGGCCAGTCGCTCTACACGTCCCTCGATTTGAGGCATCCGCGCGTTCATGAAATGGCCGCCCTCATGGGCGTAAAAGGCGTAGTGTTCAACCCGATACCGGACTATCCGATTCGTCCAGTCAAAAACGTTGAGATTGTATCCAACTTGTTCTTCGCTCCGAAACCAATGTCGTATCCGCCTGAGGCACATGTAAAGTATTTTGGTGCATCTAACTTGCCGCAGGCCAAGGCTGCTGGATGCGACGTCGTGGAATATTTCAGGGAGGTCATGGAGCTTTACTTGGCTGCGGTTGAGAAGGCCTCGTCAAACGCCGATCTGCTATGGACAAACCTTAACTTTCCCGATGCTGCGTTGCACAGGTGCCCTAAGATGCTCCGTCAGCCCGATGCGCCTTTCCTTTCCATCATAGACAAAATAATAGAGGTCATGGACAGCAGGTTCGAGTCGTTCATGCTGTTGTCCGACCACGGCTTCTCGGAGTATAGATATGCCATAAGCGTGAACGATATTTTAGTGAAGAGGGGCATTGCCAGGCCCGGCAAGCGCAAGCATTTCAGGGAGTTGGGAGAAGGGCGCTCGGCTGGTATTGGTATCTCGCCACGACTTTATAAGTTCCTCAGAGCGACCGGCGCCGCGCGCGTGTTTAGACTGGCCGTGAAGGTCTACAGCAACTTGACCGGTAGGCCCATAAGGGTCTTCACCAAGGCCTGGATAGACGTAGAGACCTCCGAGGCCTTCTTACCCGACAAGTCCTCCTTTGGGCTGTACGTCAACGGAGGCCCAGACTCTGTACGACGGGTATATAGGATTCTTTCAGACTACGATGACGCGATATTCGTGCGACCAGCAGAGGAGGTATATTGGGGAAAATATGTACATTTGGGTCCTGATATAGTAGTGTTTCCGCGTTTCAACAGGGGTTTCACATTACTCAGCGCCGAGGTTAGGGGCATCTCAGTGTTGCCGGGCAGGCACTATGACCATCACCCAGACGGGGTACTCCTGACGCGTACAGACAGGCTTAAGGGTATTATTGACGTATTGCCGAACTTTGCAGCTACTTCCATAGCAATGTACTTGCTCGGCATTCCCCTGCCCAAGTCCCGGGATACGCCTAGAGACGTAGAGAGGTCCATGTTCTGGGACTTCAAGGAGGTTATGTATCCCACCTTTCCGCTATTGCAATGATTAGACGCGGCGACGTACACGGGTCCAAACACACAGCGGCGATAGCAGTGCTGTCCTACGAAGCGTCCAAACATCCCAGGGCCCAGAAGGTATACCTTTCCCTGAGGAGACGTATGTACAATGCCTTTCTCTGGGAGGCACGTAAGCCTGTTAGGCGGGGCCCACGCATGTTGAGGGCCCTCCTCAACTACCTGTTCGCCTTGTTCGAGGTAGGCCTGATAAGGGCGGACATCTACTGGGTGGAGAACGTGCCCGATGTGATCTATTTACCGCTGGCCATGCTGGGAAGAAGGTACGTATATGACAGGCGTAGCCCATGGGCGCTCCACATGTCGGTCGAGGCTGGGCCTGTGAGAAATGCCGTAACATGGCTGGCCCATTTGGTTGAGAGGTACGTTGCGTCGCGGTCGGCGGCCGTGACGGTGCCTTCGACCCCCCTTGGACGCGATAATTACGGTTCTAAAAGTGTGTTTGTGATCCCAAATTACCCTGAGGGGTCCTTTATGTGTCCCCACAGCGCTGATCTGAAACATGAGCTCGGGGCGGACAGTGAAACTACGGTGTTCCTGTACATGGCTAGGCTCAGCAGGATAGAGGGGGCCCACCTCGTTCCGAAAATCGCCGAGGCCATAAAGGGGCTCAACGCCGAGATCTGGGTGGCTGGGGACGGGCCGCTGCGCGGCCTAATAGAGGGGGCAGCCCGCGCGAATCCACACCTGCGCTGGTTGGGCTGGGTCAGGCGTAGCGAGGTGCCAAGGTACATAGCTGCGTCGGATTACGGCCTCGTGCCTAGAGAGGAGTCCAGGGCCCGGGTATTCTACACGCATGAAGGTATACAGAAGATAGCCGAGTTCTTGAGGTGTGGTAAGCCCGTCATAGCCAGCGGCGTTATGCCAACACCGTACTACATAACCGTCCCATCTGCGGAGCTCCCCAGCTTCGTGGCCAGGGTGGCCAGGGGCGAGGTACATGTACGTAGACCGCCCCGGATACCCACATGGGAGGAATTTTCAGAGCCCGCCATAGCCAATATTGTGTATGGCCTCATTGGTGGCGACCTTGGGGCTTCTGGCCTCCTCCGAACTCCACCTCCTCGACCTCTATGAAGGCCGTGTATTCTATTTTGTCCGGGTCCTTGTCCAGGTAATTGGCGAGGAAGGCCTCCCACGACTTCCACTCGTCCGGGTAATCCTCGGGCAGCCGAGGCTTGTCGGGTTCCCCCCACAGCTCGCGCCACGCCTCGTACGAATCGTAAACCCATAAAATGGCGAAGTGGTCCCTGTACCTTCCCCTGAGCCCCCTAAGCACCTTGAGACCGCGCAGGCCCTTCAATCCACCGAACCTTTCCTTTAGGTATCCTGTTATGTCCCTGAGGAATGTTTCCCCGTCGATTCCCTGGCGAAGAGTATATATGTGGATGCTGATCACCCCACGTCTACCCTGATCCATGTATTATTCTGTACTCGTTATAAATTGCGTCCCGCTCAACCTAGGACGGGCAAAGCTTTAACTTGGGGGGCGTTACCGGCCATGGCCAAGGTGGTCTCTGTGGTTGGTGCGAGGCCCAATTTCGTGAAGCTCGCGGCTCTGCACCCCGCGATCGCGCGCCGCTTCGACCACGTGATAATACATACGGGACAACACTACGACTATGAGATGTCCAAAATATTCTTTGAGCACCTCGAGGTCCCTGAGCCTGACTACTACCTCGGCGTCGGCTCCGGCACCCACGGCTACCAGGTGGGCGAGGCGGTGAGACGGACAGAGGAAGTGTTGTTCAGGGAGAGGCCCAACATTGTGGTCGTGTATGGGGACACGAACTCGGCCTTGGCGGGGGCACTGGCCGCGGTCAAGGCCGGCTTCCCCGTGGCACACGTGGAGGCCGGTCTCAGGAGCTTCGACATGTCCATGCCTGAGGAGGTCAACAGGAGGGTCATAGACCACGTCTCTTCGCTCTTGTTCGCGCCCACTGAAACGGCGGTGTGGAACCTTCGTAGGGAGAGCGTCATGGGGGAAATCCACCTCACCGGCGACGTACACGTGGACGTTCTCATGAGGTGGGTGGACGTTGCTGAGGAGAGGTCTACCATCATGGACAAGCTTGGAGTCGAAGACAAGAACTACGTACTGGTCACAGTGCATAGGGCCGAAAACGTGGACAATCCCCATAACCTTGGCAGAATAGTGGAGGTGATTCGCGAGGTCCCTGAGAGGTACGGGCGCAATGTAGTGTTCCCAGTCCACCCCAGGACCCTCACAGCGCTGAGGTCCTTCAGCCTCCTTGAAAGGCTCGGGGACCCCCGCATAGCCCTCATTGGACCCCTAGGCTACGTGGACTTCATAAAGCTCCTAAGGCACGCGTGGAGGGTCATCACAGACTCGGGAGGGGTACAGAGGGAGGCCTACCTGCTCGGCGTGCCCTGCATCGTCATTAGAGACAGAACCGAGTGGGTGGACCTCGTCGAGTCGGGATACGTCACTTTGACCGGGTTGGACCCACGGAAAGTGCTGGCGGCCTTAGAAACGGACGCGCCGAGAGAAGGCCCAAGGGACCTGCTTGGAAGGGGAAACGCCTCAGAAAAGATAGCTGAAATACTTGTGAATAGGCTTGATGTATAGGAGCTTGCAACGCCGTTACGGCAACACACCCGATATCCACCAGAGAATATCGCCACCCTCATAAATATCTGGAAACGGGAAAACATGAAAAGGCTGTTGAGGAGAGTTTGGATGTGGGCCAGGATCTGCATGTCCTTCACATGGTTCTCCCCTACCACGGCGTTTAACATCTCGCTATCGGCGGCCGTGGACATGGCCATGTTCCTCCTGGGCAGGTGGCACAATCTGACCACTGTATTTGGTGGTCCATATATGCACAGGCAGTTGGGAGCCGCAGTGTACGTGAGGCCAATGACAGAGGACATGTACTACCTCATGTGGAGAAGGGAGGGGAAGATCCACGATCTCTTCGTGTCGCTCGTGGGTGAGGGGGACCACGTGGTTGATGTGGGGGCCAACGTGGGGTACTACACCCTCCTGGCCGCGTCAAGGGGGGCCACCGTGACAGCACTGGAACCCGTGCCGGAGACAGCGGCGGTCCTCATGGCTGTTGTGAGGGCCAACAAGCTTGAGGGGAGGGTCAGGGTGGTGCCGGCATGCGCGTGGGACCGGGAAACCTCACTGGGGCTGGTGGTCCCCGCGGGGAGGGACGATGGGATAGCCACGGGGTTTGACAGATATGAGGGGAAGAGAGTGACCGTCAAGTGTACCCGCCTGGACAGGTTGGTCCGGGAAGCAAGGCTAGTCAAGATCGATGTGGAGGGGGCCGAATATGAGGCCCTCCGGGGAATGGAGGGTATAGTGGACAGAGTCCAACATATAATACTGGAGGTCAGCAGACGGCCCCGAGAGATATGGGAAACCTTGAGGGGGTGGGGATTCCACGTGGAGAGGATAGGGAGAAACCACCTCCACGCGTACAGATGAAAATGCCCGTGGAAGAGGGTAACTCTTCACTACCACGGCTTGGACATAAGGGGTAGGTGATAGGAGGGGTATTGGTCAACGGCGCATATCGTGGTCGTGTCCACTCCGGTCCTTCTGGAGGGGGATCGTGCCCCATGCAACGTACATCCCCAATCCCATGGACACTGACATCTTCAGGTGCCCGTCGCAAAGAGAGGTGGGCACAGCGATCTTTATCCGTGCCTTCCGTAACACCTTGGATATGGACTTGCTACTGCTTGTCGTGTCCAATAGGCTTGTGTCCAGGTGTGACCTCCATGTTTTAAACCACGCCTTGGCCTATGGCCATGTACGTTTCCCGTGAAGCCGTTGTGACCAGCGAGAGCTTCTTCGCGAGTAGAGTAGGCGTTGACGTGCTCTCGAGGGGCGGCAACGCTGTTGATGCCGCTGTAGCAGTTAGCCTCGCCCTATCGGGTGTCCTGCCCCATCTGGGCGGGCTTGGCGGCGACTTAATAGCGGTTGTACGTGGGGATAGGGTAAGGGTAGTGATGGGGATTGGGTGGTCCTCCTCGCTCCTCAGGGGTGTACCCCCTCTCAGGGGTCCGGAATCCGCAACGGTGCCGGGCCTTGTTAGGGGTCTCCAACTGCTCCACGCGAGGTACGGGTCAATGGAGTGGGGCAGGCTGGTGGGGCTAGCCGTCTCCTGGTTGGAGAGAGGGCCGCCAGCCCATTCAAGCCTAGTGCGGGCCCTGGGGAGGTACCGGGGGTTGCTGGCCGCTGATCGGGGTAGCAGGGAGTCGTACCTGTTCGCCGATGTGGACGTGGGCGATCCATTCGTGCCTAGGGGCCTACTCAACGCGCTTAGGGTAATCGCAGACCACGGTGCCGACGGCTTTTACGATATTATCGCACGCGACATAGTGGAGTATACTGGGACTTTCACCTTGGACGACTTTACGCAGTACAGGGCTGTGGAGGCCGGCACGGTAGTGTATGAGTATCGGGGCTTCAGGGTACATGAGGTCCCGCCGCCCAGCATGGGTCTCACGACGCTCCTCATGCTACGTTTCTTGGAGGGCCACGAGTACGGGGCAAACAGCGGTGACAGGGTGTGTCGATATGTAGCTGCGGCGAGACGGGCCTACGGCATACGCAACGCGTATCTGGGCGATGTGGAGGTGGACGTTGGGAGGCTGTTGGCCGATCCCCCAAGAGTGCCCGATGCAGAGAGGCCGGGCATCAGGGAGGGGGACACCACGTACTTCGCTGTGG
The DNA here is from genome assembly GCA_027002815.1 of Thermoproteales archaeon. GTDB lineage: Archaea > Thermoproteota > Thermoprotei > Thermoproteales > Thermoproteaceae > WANN01. The sequence goes on from JALWZH010000158.1 coordinate 32,860, forward strand.
CTACCCGGGACATGTCCGTTTCAGCGATACAGAGCCTCTACTATCCCTTTGGCAGTGGGATCACAGTGCCCGGCTGGGGAATAACGCTTAACAATAGGGCGTCTGATTTCGCCGAGGTGGGGCCGAACGCCGTTGCGCCGCGCAAGAGGCCGCTGCACACCCTCTCGGCGCTTTTGGTGGAGGGCGATGGGGAGGAGTACCTGTTGGGGGCCTCGGCGGGGCACTACAGGCCCTTCCTCTACGCCTGGCTCGTGGACAACGTGGCCAGGTTCGGCCATGACGTGAGGCGCGCTGTGGCGTACCCAAGGGCGCTCTGGGAGGGGGGCAACGAGGTAAGCGTTGAGGTGGGGATAGGCGTTTGCCCGGGCCTCGTAGCCGAGCTTGTGGACTATCC
>JALWZH010000159.1 GCA_027002815.1 Thermoproteales archaeon
CCGACACAGCTCGGCCCGAAGAGGGCTCCCGCCCCCCTGATCCATTCCAGCGCCCTTGGCTCGGCCTCGGCTATCGGCGTGAAGAGGCGCTGTCCCCCCGCCGTGAGTCCCCCGATGACCTCCTGTCCCCTGGTGGCCATGTACTGGGCCATGAGGCGCGCCGCCGGCGACGGCCTGACAATGGAGAAGCTGTACACGTTTATCAGTTGGGGGGCCTCGGGGACTATGACTTCCAGGGAGGGCAGGCTTTCCCTGAACCTCAGCCATGTGCCCACATCGGTGAGCGTGTACGCGGCCTCCTCGTTGGCCAGCTGCAGGGTCATGGCCATGCCGGCCCCCGCCGAGATGTACCACGCGTCCCTGGCCGGGTCGGGCCGCCTCCCGATGGCCGCCTCCCAGAGCTCCAGCTCCTTTAGGTTTGTCCCCGACATGTCCCCACGCGACACGAAGCTGGCCCTGCCCTCGGCGCCTGCGCGCGCTATCCTCCTGAACGCCTCCACGGCGTCCGAGCCGCGCGCCCCCGCTGGGTCGTCCCTGGGCCCCACCACGACGAAGAAGTTGTACGCGATCACGTCCCTGCACTTAAGGATCCCTCTCTCGAGGTACCGCGCCTCCAGCCCCGGCGCATGCACTATGACCACGTCTACGTCGCCCCTCTCGGCCATGCGGAGGGCCTGCCCCGTGCCCACGGCCGTGTACCTCACCTCGACTCTGAGCCCCCTTGCGGCGGCCCACCCCTCGAAGTCAGGCACCAGCACGTCGAGGAGGCCCGTGTCCCTCACGCTGGTGGTTGTCGCCATGTAGAGGACGGTCCCCTTGGGGGCGATCGACGTGAGGAGCACCGCGGCGGTCGCCGCGGCAAGCGCCGTTGCCAAAATTATTATATATCCGATTTTGGACATAATGGTTGAAAAACCCCCTTATATAAGCATTGTGATGTTCACGGCCGAGGTGAGGCTGGTCGCGGGGAGGGAGGCCTTCGGCCTGGAGCTGGCCCGCCTCCTCTTCTACATAGGGTCCGTCAACTCGCTTAAGGAGGCCGCGCGGCTGGCCGGGCTCCCCTACACCACCGCCTGGAACCTCCTGGCAAGGGCCGAGAGGGCGCTCGGGACCAGGCTCGTGGCCGCGTCCAGGAAGCGGGGGGCCTCCCTGACTGGCGAGGGTCGCCGCATCCTCTACGCCTTCCTGTCGGAGGCCGGGCGCCGGGGCATATTCCTTAGGATCGGCAGGCTGGTGTACGCGGGCAGCCACGACCCTGCGCTCGAGGAGGGCCTCCCAGGCGACGTGGAGGCCTACTTCGTGGGGTCCCTTCGGGGGCTCCTCGCCGTGGCGTCCGGCGACGCGGACTTCGGGGGCCTCCACCTGGGCAACAACGCCGACGCCGTGAGGACATACGCCCCGCACCTGGCCCTAATATCGGGATATAGGAGGGAGGTGGGCATAGCCTACAGGAGGGGGGTGGACCTGGGCGACCTTAGGGGCCTCCGCCTAGTCAACCGGCAGCCCGGGTCGGGCTCCCGCATGGCCATCGACAGCATGCTGAAGAGCCGCGGGCTTAGGCCCGAGGAGGTGGCCGGGTACGACTACGTGGCAGCGACGCACGGCGAGGCCGCCGAGGCAGTGGCCAAGGGGATTGGGGACTACACCGTCACCGTGAGATACGCCGCCGAGCGGCACGGCCTTCGCTTCGCGAAGCTCTTCGAGGAGGACTTCGACTTCGTGGCGCGCCGAGAGAGGGCCGAGGAGGCGGCCGACATAGTGAGGCGCGTGGCCCTCCCGGCAGGATACACGGCCAAGCCCGACATGGGCGCCGTCCGCCCCGCCGCGTCGGGCCAGGAATAGCGTCACGTGCGGCCTAGGTCGCGTCGGCCGACAAGCCTCACAACACGCGTCAGCGGTCCATCGAGGCGACGGCGTGGACCCGGCCCCCATGGGCCACGACGGCGGTCCACAGCGTGTAGTTGAAGGCGGCGCCCAGCAGCCCGCCAGATCGGACCGCGACCTCCACATCGCCGACGGCCAGATCCACCCCGCGTGATCGGGAAACCCGCATGCACGTACGCCGAGCCGCCCAGCCCGAATGTGCTGGCCACCGTGTCGGGCAGAGCTGGCCGCGCCACCGCCCTACCACCGCGGTCGTAGATCCCCAACCCCCCTGAATGTCGCCGCGCGCGTCCCCTGTCCGGCCTTTCGCGGCCGGAATCGATATTATGGGGGTACGCTGCGTGCCATGGCCGAGGCCTTGAGGTGCGTCAGGTGGGGCGAGCTCGGCGTCCGCCTGGCCCTGGTCCACGGCTCGGCGCTGCGCATTGCCGGCGCGGTTGTTCCGAGCGGCCACGTTGCTATGCCTCTTGGGGCTGGTACTCTCTGCCCGTTATGAGGTGTATCCCCAGCTCCCCTGCCCTTCTCCTGAGGTGCTCCACCACGTCCATTGGCGCGGTTTCCACGGCGAGGACCTTGAGGTAGGTCTTCCTCCCAGTGAACCTCTCGGCCGCCTCCACTGCTGACAGCAGCTTCCCCACCTCCCGCTCGGCCGCCTCCACGGTCCTTATGGACGTCGTGGCCTCCCCCACCACTAGGGGGTCCGGGCAGAAGAGGTCCACTTCCCTGAACCCGTCCACCGGCAGAGTCACGTTGACCCACACATCGCAGACAATGCCCCTCTCAGCGAGGAGCGCCCTCACCACGTTGGCCGTGTAGTACTCGAAGGCGCCGCCCAGCGAGCCCCGTATGTCGACCAGCGCGCTCATCAGCCACCTGAACCTCCTGTCCGCCTCCTCCCATCTCTTGAAGTTCTCCCGCCACATCTCCCCGTTTTCCTCCCACCTCTTCCAATTCTCCTCCCATCGCCTCTCATTTGCCTCCCAGCGCCGCCAATTCTCCTCCCACCTCTTCTCGTTCTCCTCCCATCTCTTGAAGTTCTCCCGCCACATCTCCTCGTCCTCCCTCCAACGCCTATCATTCACTTCCCACCGCCTCCAGCTCTCCTTCCACCACCC
>JALWZH010000160.1 GCA_027002815.1 Thermoproteales archaeon
ACGTAGCTGGGCGCCTCGAGCCTCCTAAACGCGGCGATGGACCAGCGGAACGCCCTCGTGTAGAGGATCCCAACTAGCCCGGCCACGAGGCCCAGCACTGCGTAGTACGGCAGGGCCGCCGGATTGTTGAACGTGTAGGGGTCGGGAAACGCGAATACGTGGTCCCACCCAGTCACCGATGCGAAGAGCATGTACCCTGTTATGGACGCTATTATCGCCGGTATTATCACCTCGACCTCCAGGTCCCGCACGTACAGTATCTCGGCGGCCAGTATGGCGCCCCCTATGGGGGCCTTGAATATCGCGCCTATGCCAGCCCCAATACCTGCGGCCAACGCTATCCTTCTCTCCTTCTCGGGCAGGTTAAGCGCCCTGGCCACCACCGAGCCGAAGCCAGCCGCAGTCAGAGCAATGGGCCCCTCGCGGCCGGCGGACCCACCGAAGCCTATAGTTACCGCAGACGCGGCCAACTTGACTGGGGGCACAACGCCCCTTATCACGCCCCGCTCTCTGTGGAACGCCCTTATGGCCGCATCGGTACCATGGCCCTCGGCCTCGGGGGCCAGGCCATACGTGAGGACCCCGCTGGCCAACCCCGCCAGGGCCATGAGGAGCACAAGCGCCATGGGATTGTCGGGATACGTAAACGTGGTACCCCCCTCCGACGGGGGCTCGGGCAGGGACATGCCAGTAAGCCACGAGAAGAACGCTGCAGACGCCTTTATGCCGTAGTAAAGGGCCAACGCGGCGGACCCACTTACAAGCCCGATCAGGATGCTTATAGGGACCCAACGTCTTAGGTACTGTAACGATTCTACGTCGAGTATGTTCATCAATCGTGTGTGGGTTGTTGGGTAGGCTGCGGCGCCGACACCCTGCCGGCCCTACGCTTCTCCTCCAAGTACGCGGATCTCTTTGCCTCGTATTCGTCGGCCTCTATGGGCGGCACGGCGGACAGTATCTTTGGAAGGGGCGTGTACTCCATTTCCTCTGGGGGCAACCTGTGCGGTTGGAATGGGCCCATCCTCCTGATGTATTCTGCTATTTGGGCGGCCAACTGGCGCGTATAGTCGAAGGCCGGATCGTCGAAGAGGTCTACGGGTCCCTCGAGGTAGCCGTCGTGAAGCTGGAAGCCCAAGGCCCCGATTTTGGGCGGCCCATCAAACCTCGTCATCCTCGGCCCCATGGCCGTCTTCTTCTCTGGCTCTATCTGGACGAACTTCATTGGCATGAGGGGCCCAGCATGGCTGCCCCTCATCCACCCGTGGACCAGGTGCGGATATGCGAATGCCTCAAGGACCTCGCCTACAGCTGGAAGCCCGTGCTGGGCCCTTACGAGGGCCACCGGGTCATCCTTGCCCACGTACCTGCCGGCTATAAGGCTCAGCCTCTCAACGCTGACTGAGGCGGCGGGTATGCCGTCCGTGCGCCTGTACACCCTCCTAGAAATGTATCTGCCCGGCGTCCCTATCAAGCCCAACAAGTAGTAGGACTCGTCAGGGGTGTTGAGCAGGTACACCTTGTGCTCAACAACGTCAAGCACCTCGAACGTGAAGCCCTCGTGCATTGCTGGGTCTATCACTAGGCCAGCGGTGTTGAAGGGATCTGCGAACATCCTGTACATGGGCAGATTGAACGCGCCCGGCTCCGTCTTGTCCGCCGCGAACGCTATTATGGGTTCGCTTGGCCTCTCCTCGATCTCCATTTCGGCCACCTGGGGGCCCATGCCCCTTATGTTCCCGCTGAACGTGTCCTTCAGGAGGTCCTGGCCGGCCCCATACAGTTTGAGCCTCTTGGAAATGTTGTCGGTAATCTCCTTGAAGGTGTCCCAGGCAAGGCCATGGATATCTGCGTTGTTCTCGCCCTTGGTGTGGGTCATCAGGAGCGAGATGTCGTCGCCCACGTTAAACACGTAGTAGTCTATTATGACGCCCTTCTTCTGGGCGTCGGCCAGCTTCTCCGCTGCGTATGCCAACATCTTTGGGTGTACCCAGGAATGGCCGGGCCAACCGCCCACATCGGCCTTGATGAGGGATATCGTGATTCTGGCCATGGGGACCATGTTTTGAACGTATTAAAATTATGTGGCCCAGAGCTACGTATACGTATAGTCGACGTTTACGCTACTCGTAATAGTAGTATTCGCCCGTCTGCTTCTGTTCCCTGTCGAGGACGCTGCCGGGCTTGTTTATACGCGGCCTGTAAGTCTTGGGATCCCTGCGAAAAGTGACGTCCATGTACTTCAGGAACGCGTTCATGCCACTCCTGACGTCCATGGGGCCCAACGCGTGCCCCTCCCTGGCCGGCGTCCCCAGGAAGGGCATGATTGAGGTGGACATGTAGTCCACCATGGCTATGTCGTGCTCCACCACTATGGCAGCGGACTCGCTTTCCTCTATTATCCTCCTAATTGTGCGTGCCACCCTTATCCTCTGCTCAACGTCAAGGTACGCCATGGGTTCGTCCAGTATGTACAGTGTGGCCTTCCTCAACAGGGACGCCGCCAACACCACGCGTTGCAGCTCTCCCCCCGAGAGCTCGCCAATGTCCCTCTCCATTAGGGGATCCAGGAGCAGCCCGGAGGACACGTCAGGCCATATCGGGTTCCCCGAGTAGTCCCCCACCTCCCTCAACATCCACGTCCTAACTGAAACTCCCCTGTTCCTGACAGCCAGGTCCCTGATGTACTGCGGCTTGTAGCTGACCCTCACATCGCCCATCGGCGTGACGTGGCCCTCGTCGGGCTCCACCTCTCCGGCAAGCATCCTGACGAAGGTCGTTTTGCCTATGCCGTTTGGCCCCACCACGCCGAGCACCTCTCCCCGGTATATTGTCCCAGCCTCCACTACCAGCTTGAAGTTCCCCATGGCCTTGAACAGTCTCTCCCATGAAACGAGCGCCCTGGACCTCTCGGCCTTCCTCTCGGGAGGACGCCTGTGGAACTGTATGGAGTAGTCCCTGATCTTCATGTTCTCGGAGGTCAAGTATCCCTGCAGGTACTCGTTTATGCCCTCCCTGGCACCGCGCGGGTGCGAGACTATGCCGTAGGCCCCCGGCTTCCCGTATAGCAGGACCACGCTGTCGGCAACGTAGTCCAGGACTGCCAGGTCGTGTTCTATAACCACTACGTACTTGTCTGGGTCCGCAAGGCCCTTTATGGCGTCGGATACCCTCATCCTCTCGTATATGTCGAGGTGTGTCGTGGGCTCATCGAAAATGTATATGTTGCCTCCCCTCAGCATGGCGGCGGCAACAGCAACCTTCTGCAGTTCCCCCCCAGATAAATTGCCCACGTCCCTATCCATGATATGTTGCAGGCCAAGCCTTTCCACGACCTCCCTCAGTGCCTCCCCCTCACCCAGCCTAGAGAGCAGGTCCGCCACCCGTCCCCTGACGTATAACGGTATAAGCTCAACGTACTGGACCTTGTGCACCGGCCTCAGTTTCCCATCGTAAAGGGACTTGAGGTACACCTGCATTTCGGTGCCCCTGAACATGCGTACGACCTCGTCCACCCCCACATCCCCATCGGCCCTGCAAAGGTTTGGCCTCAGCTCGCCGGCTAGTATCCTCGCTATGGTGGTCTTGCCAAGGGCGTTTTGGCCCATTACGCCCACGACAGCGCCCCTCTTCATGAGGGGCAGCCTGTAAAGCTTGAAGCCGCTTGGGCCGTACCTGTGCACGCACTCGCCCTCGAGCTCCTCCGGCATGTTCACTATCGTTATGGCGTCGAAAGGACACTTATGGACACATATGCCACATCCAACGCACAGCACCTCGCTTATGATGGGCCTACCCACATCGTGGTCGAACCATATGGCCCTTTTTCCCCCCTTGACAATTGGGCAGAAACGTATGCACGGCTGTCCACCACACTTGTCGGGCTTGCACAGATCTCTATCGATTACTGCGAGTCTCCCCACGTGCCCCCTAGTCCTCCCTCTCCGATTCGGCTTCCCTGAGGTTTTCCAGGAGCTGCTTCCTGTACTCCTCCAGTTCCTCGGCGTCGATCGTGGACTCGTACTTTTCCCCTATCATGACGCCACGCCTCTTGTCCTCGCCCACAGTGCTCTTCTGGTGATACGCGTCGCGCACCTTGTCGGTTATCTCCTCAACATGGCCACATTTGGGACACCGCAACACGTTCCTCTCGTCGACCTTGGCCGGCATCATGAGCGCCCCGTCCTTGGGACAGAACTTCATTAAAAGGTGTTAAGGGAATCCATATATATACTTTTGCGAATCCCCCCACGTGCAGGGCACGAGAAACCATTAGCGATTTTAGGTACGGCGTACGGCTACGCGTCACCCGCCCTATGCAAAAAAGAGGTTAGTGTTTTACCACTCTTCCTCCTCCTCTTCCCACTCCTCAAATTCCTCGAACTCCTCCTCTTCCCACAGCTCTTCCTCCATTAGGAATGGGCGCATGTGTGCCCCAACTGTGGTCTATTAAAGCATTATTGTCCGTCCCTACGCCAACGGGCTTGACGGCCCAATGCGGCGCCGCCCAAGGATTAAATGGGGCTGGCCTTGCCCGGGACATGGATGAGTCGGTCAGGAAGCGCGTACCCCCGGGATTCAGGCTGGAACTTGCCAGGCACATACAGCGCAAGCTTTCCATGAAAGTGCGCGTGGAGAGCATAGGGAGCGTTGAGACGGTAGGCGGTGTGGACGTAGCATACATGGGGAGCCTAGCCTTCTCTGCCGCCGTTACGCTTAGCGTGGATGGGAGGCCCCTTGACGCCTGTTGCACGGTCAGCAAGGCCGTGTTCCCCTACGTGCCGACACTCCTCTCGTTCAGGGAGCTGACCCCCATGGTGAGGTCATTTCTGTGCCTGGGCGCGAGACCCGACGTACTCATGGTGGACGGGCAAGGAGTGATGCACCCTTATAGGCTGGGCATTGCGTCCCATATCGGGGTGTCCCTCGGCGTGAGGACAATAGGCGTAGCCAAGTCCAGGCTGTACGGCATTGAACACGGCGACACTGTTCTCGACGAACACAGCGGCGAGCTGATAGGCAGGACTGTCATATGCGGGAAACGGAAGCTCTACGTGTCGGTCGGGCACAGGGTCGACTTGGAAGGGGCTGTGGACCTCGTCAAATCGCTTTGCGTGGAGACACGCGGCTTGCCGGCCCCCCTGCTGGCGGCCCACGACATGGCCAACAGGGCGAAAAGGTCGTGCATCGGCCTACAGTTGGACAGGTGGGGCAGCGCCACATGCGTTGGGTGTGGCCGAGACCCGCCAGGAGCTACACGACCTTGACCGTTATGGACTCCTCGCTCACCTTGCCGTCCCTGGTTATGGTCATGACGTCTACGCCGTCACCGGAAACCGGGTCCCTCATCATGGCGGCCTTCACGGCGTTTACGGCAAGGTTGCGCGCCCTGTCCACCCCCACGTCGTCCCTGTACTCCTGTTCAAGCACGCTTATAGCCAGCTTGGTGCCCGTGCCCAGCGCCGCGTAGTTGTCCTCTATCAGGGAGCCCAGCGGGTCGAGCACGAAGAGCCGCGGCTCCTCGTCAACCCCACCCACTATGACCTCGGCAATGAAGGGTAGGAGCTTACGCTCGAACATTATTATGGACAGCAGTTTTGCCACGGACCTCACGGGAGGCCTCCTCTTGAGGTCCAACTGATAGAGGTTACTGTTAACTCTAAGTATCCTCGCAATCGTCTGCATGTCAGCTATGACCCCAGCGGCCGCGATGCCTATGTTGTCGGTTATCCGGAAAACCTTCTTGCCGGACCTGGAAAGCACGTAGAAACCGTAGGCTACCCTCTTCTCGGCGGCCAGCACAACGCCATCGCGCGCCTTTATGCCTACAACGGTGGCCCCAAGACCGTACTCCTCGAAGGACATGTAGGGCGCCCATGCGCGGATTTAAAAAAGTGTTCCCGGCCACATAAAGGGTAATAAAGTATTGGATTGTTATGTGTGGGGATGAGGGGCGCCTTTAGGGTACCCTATGTACATACAAGCGAGGAGTTGGCCCAGATAGTCCTGGCCATGTACCGTAAGGTCGAGGCCAGGTCGCCGAGCGTGGAGCCCGGCATAGTTAGGCTGAAACGGCTCGAGATAACGCGCGTTGTGAGGACCGGCAAGGCGCTTGAGCGCATGTTGGGCGACACTGCGCGCAACATGCCGTTCCTCGGCGAGATGCATCCGTTTCACCGCGACCTTCTGGCCCTAGTCGTGGAGGAGGGCAACTACAGGCATTCCTTGGCCAAGGTCGGCAAGGCGTACAAGGCGATAAGGGCCATAGCTCGCGACGCCATAACAGCCATAAAGGTGGCTGAGGACAGGAGGGGCGTGGCAAGGGCCAGGCGCATGTTCCTCGGAAGGATAAGGGACCTCTTGGACGACCTGTCCAGCGACCTGGACCTGCTCAGGAAGGTGGCCCGCTTCCTGCGCTCGCTTCCCACAATAGATCCCGAGCTACCCACCATAATAGTGGCCGGCGCGCCCAACGTGGGGAAAAGCTCGTTCGTGAGGTGCGTGTCCTCCGCTGAGCCAGAGGTAGCCGAGTACCCGTTCACCACGAGACGCATACACGTGGGCCACATAGATTACATGGGTGTCAAGGTCCAGATAGTGGATACCCCGGGCCTGCTCGACAGGCCGCTGGGCGAGCTCAATGAGGTGGAGCGGCAGGCAGTAATAGCGCTTAGGCATATACGTCACGCTGCCATGTTCCTCATAGACCCAACCCATCACAGTGGGTACACGCTGGAGGAGCAACTCAGGGTACTGAACACGGTTAGATACGTTTTTGAAGGCGACTTGGAGGTGGTTGTGAATAAGGCCGACATTGCTGACCATGAGCAGCTTGCGGAGGTCTATGCCGTTTTTGGACGCGAGCTCCCCAAGGTCAGCTCGCTACATTGTGTGGGCACACGGGAAGTGGTGGACGGTTTGGTTAGGCGCCTGGCAGGCTTCGGCTGACGGTCAGCCGTCAACACGGCGTGGCGCATCTGACCGCGGTGCCCGCCAAGTGCAGTCGGGCACCCACGTATACGTAGCTAGCTCGGCCCCCGGACGTGTCCGACGCCCTCAACGCTTATGGTCGCCGGCGTAGAGATCTCCCCATCTACCTGGAACTTTACGCCTAGGAACCTCTCCACCACGTACATGTTGGTGGTAGCGTGCATGGTTAGACGCGACACGCATATGGTGCTCCGGCCACGGGCCAGGGCCATGTACGGTATGAGCATGTCGCCCATGTGGCTGTCCACAGCGCATCCCGTGCCGAGCTCCTCCATGAGCCGCCGCGCCGCTTCCTCCCCCACGGCCTCCGCGGGCTTCCCCCTCTCGCCTAGGGAGTCTGCCCCCACCACGTTGCCCTGGTCCGACAGGGCCCATAGCACGATGCCGCTGCCCGGCCCGAGGTGTGGGTCCCTGTCAGGGGGATACGCCTCCACGCCCATCCCTATGGGCACTCCCAGCCCTTTAAGGGCCCTCTCGGCCGCCTGGGCCTGCCTCTCTGCTACATGCCTCGGGAGCCTCACGGCATGGGACAGGCCCCTCACCTCGACCAGCTTTCCGAAGCCCCTTAGGGTGACCGCCCTTAGCCCTTCGGAGGGCCTCACAGTGAGGACCACCTCGCCGCCCCCACGCGGGTAGTGCCCCCGCCTAACCAGCGCCACGTCAGCATCCACCCCAAGCCTCGACAGTACCGGCAACATGACGAAGCGCACGTAGTCTATGGGGGGCGCCATGGGCACATCGGTGCCGCCCCTGATCACGACCCTAGAAGCGCAGTGGGAGAGGGCGAGGGCCGGCAGCAGCGCCTGTATGACCAGCGACGTGGAACCGGCGGTGCCGATGTCGAAGGTGAACGAGCCGCATCTGACGGCGCCCGGGCGGAACGACAGCTCTGTGGAGCCCTTGTACGCCCCCTCGACCTCGGCGCCGGTCAACTCCTTCAGGGCAAGCACGGCCGTCAGGTGTTGTTGTTGGAGGCCTGGGTTCCTCCTCCTCGCCCTGATGTTGACTATGCGGAACGGTATCCCCAACACGGCGGACAGCGCCAGCGAGCTCCTAAGCATTTGTCCTCCCCCCTCGCCGAAGGAGCCATCTATCAGTACCTCGACCATCGGCAGAATTTTGGCGCCGTTTTTAGCTTTTGTCGGGCAAGCTTTTAAGCTCGGCTGGCCCTATGGGGACCACCATGATAACACTGATCACAGACTTTGGGTATTCGGACTACTTCGTCCCGGTAATGAAGGGGGTAATAAAAACCGCGGTCCCCTCAGCGGAGATAATAGACATAACCCACGACATACCGCCGCAGAACGTGAGGAGGGCCGCGTTCGTGTTATGGAAAACCTACAAGTATTTTCCGCGGGGCACAATACATGTGGCTGTGGTTGATCCGGGCGTTGGCACTGGGAGGAGGGCCTTGGTGATTAGGACCAACAACTATTTCTTTGTGGGGCCGGACAACGGGGTCTTGAGCCTAGCCGCCTTCGAGGACGGCATACTAGAGGTGGTGAACATCACGTCTGTGGCGCCCCGCTCGTCGACGTTCCACGGCAGGGACGTGTTTGCCCCCGTAGCTGCGGAACTCCTAAGGGGCACCACACCGGGCTCCTTTGGGGAAACGGTCGATGCATCCACGTTGACGAGGCTCCAAGTGCCCCGCCCCTTAAGGCGCGGAGACGCCCTTCACTTGGAGGCGATATACATAGACAGGTTCGGCAACGTGTTTACGAGTGCCACGGAGAACGACGTGAGGTGGGCCAACATTGGGGACCTGTTCCTAGTGTCGGTAGGCCCGGCCAACCTCACGGTGAGGTTCCTGAGGACGTATGGAGAGGTGGGGCGGGGCGAGCCGTTGATGCTGATAAACTCTGAGGGTTACCTGGAGCTTGCCATAAATGGGGGCAATATGGCGGCCGCCTACGGCATAAGCGAGGGGGATAGTATCATCGTGAAAAGGCTTGGGGCCGCGTACCCGGAAAGTTCTGCCGGCAATGTTTAAATCGTGCGGTTTGGGGGAACGAACATGCCCGTCAAGGTCAGGCTGGCCGGCGTGCTCAGGCACTTGGCGGGCACGGACACTGTCAGCGTTGAGGCGACCACCGTGAGGGAACTGGTAGAAGGGCTACGCACAGTTAACGAGAGGCTATACGAGAGGGTGTGGGACTGTTCCGAGAAGGACCTCGCCCCAGACATCTACATAGCGGTCAACGACGTCGATATAAGGCTGCTGGACGGCCTTAACACGCGCGTAGGCGACGGGGACACAGTGCTCCTACTCTCATACATACACGGGGGATAGGAGGCCTATGGTGCCCCGCCTATCGGTGAGGGTGGTGAGGTGCATGGGAAAGGTGACCGAGGAGGTCATAAGGGAATACGTGTCCCGGTGCAGCGCACGTATATGCGCGTTCCTACGTGACGATCTGCCCGTAGACATGGGCCTCGTACAGGCGGCCTACTACGCGTATTTCCATACGGGCCCGGCGCGCAACCCAAATATAAGGCTGTTGCAGTTCCTCTCGACGGAGAGGAACATAGGCGACGCGGTTGGCCTGGCGCCCCTCGGCAGGGACAGCGCCTACGTGGTGATTGCAGACGAGGACGGCGAAAAGGTCGAGAGCTGCGTCAGGGACATGGGTTGCCTCGCAGTGGACCTGTGCCGGGGGGAATTCGACGCGTGGCGCATAACCGCGTTTGCCCTCGGGCTCTTCAAGTGACCTCTGTTCCCCTCAGTGCCCGCGGTGCTTGAGGCCTTTCCAAACGTTCATGCCGCTGGAGACGGCCTAGGAACGCCTTTCATGAATAAACTCGGGGTGGAAACAGGACGATTTGTAGGCGAGGCCCTCCACAGCTTTCCGTTAAACCCTCGACGCGTCTAGCGGCACGCGTGGTCGTTAGGCGCCTTCACGTTGCTGGGCCTCGGGGCAAAGGCCCAACAGACACCCCCACGGCTTCACGCTGGCCAGGCCCGGGACGGACGACACGTGTCTGGCAGCAACACGAACGCTGGGGCGTTGCTGTCCCCGCGGCTCGACGCATGTGGGGGCCCACAGTTCCCGGCAGCCAAGGACACGTTTAACAGTCCTACATCGCCGCGGCCGGAACGTCGCCGTTCCAAGCGGGACTTGGTACGGTTCAACAGGTGTGGGCCGCCTACAGGGCGCTGTATGGCGTTGGACGTGGGCCTACAGCCATGCCCGTCAAGTAGAGACTAGCCGTAGAGACGTCCAGACAACGGTGGCAGGCTGGGACTCGCCGTGAAACCCCGATGCGCCTCAAACAACCGATATTTTTAAAAGCGAGAATATGTCGTCCTCCCTCACCACGCTTATGCCTGTCCGTGTTGGGAACATGTCCAAGAGCACTATCTTGTCGGGCCTAGTCAGGTTGACCTTGCGCTCTATCCGTGACGCCACGGCCGATATTATGGACGCCCTGTCGTATGCTATTCCCCTTTTACGGACCTCAACCTTATACGTCTCTTCCCTACCTATACTCGCCTCGGCCATCTCCGCGGCACGCTCAGCAACAGCATCGAGATCGGTCTTGGCCACGTCCATTATGGGGACGATCTTGAGCACGAAGCGGGGGACATAGTACCTCGAGAGAACCACGTCCCTTACCATGCGCGTGAACTGTACGGGGTCCCCCTCTACCCTGCCAGTAAGTAGCCCGTCAAAGCCTGTGAACCATATGGACGCAACCCTAACTCCAATTATGTCGCCGAGCCTCCTCAACTCCTCCATGCACGCCCGTTCCTTCCTCCATCCTGTACTTACGACCAGGTTAAACGACACGCGTGGGCTGCCGGCACAAGTATAAAAAGATGGCCGTCCCCCCAAACCCGTGTTCCGAACAGGTTCAACTGCAAACTTTTATTGTACGTAGCATCCCTACGATGTGTTGGAAGGCGCGAGCCTAGCCGAAAGGATACATGCGTACATTAGGAACGTGGAGGAGGCTCTCTCCTCGGCGCAGCGCTTTGGCCTCTCGACGCGCGAAAGGGAGATCCTACGCATAGCGAGGTCCTACGTAGACGACGCCAGGCACTACCTGGAAAAGGAAGACTATTACAACGCCATGGCCACTGTGGCATACGCGGAGGGATTGTTAGACGCCCTGCGCATCATGGGGCTCGTGGACTTTTCGTGGCCGCGTACATCGCGTAACGTGGAGCGCGCCCGCGTCAAGGTGATGGTGAGCGGGACCTTCGACATACTGCATCCGGGCCATGCAAGGTACATACGCGAGGCGTGGGAATTGGGCCGCGTCGTTGCCGTGGTGGCCAACGATGAGACCGTGAGGAGGTTCAAGAAGAGGGACCCCATAGTGCCTGGAACGCAGAGGGCGGAGTTGCTTGAGTCGCTCAAGTACGTGGAGCGCGCCCGCGTGGGGTACCCCGACGACATGTTCAGGATTGTGGAAGAGGAAAGGCCTAACATCATTCTGCTGGGCCCTGACCAGCCCTTCGACGAGGAAACGCTCCGGAGGAGGCTACGTGAGAGGGGGCTAGAGGTCGAGGTCAGGAGGATGTCAAGCCCTTACCGGTGCCCCATGTGCTCCACAAGCGCCATAGTCAAGTCCATACTGGAAAAGCTCTGCGACAGGTAAGGGCTTGGCCGATTGCGGCGTGACCACGTGCACGCGTGGAACGGCCCAGGCACGGCTCCCAGCCACGGATCGGCCGCGTCCCGTGGGGTACAGGTAAAAGTTCTTTAGCCTGTGAGCGCGCCAAAGGTATGGGTAATGGGTTTGTACGTCGCGATAGGCGCGCCGACCACGGCGACCCCCCGCAGCACCGCCAGCACTCGGCCGCCGCGCCGTCGGGCATAATAACGCTGGTAAGCAGGGAACAGGCGCTGGTGGGCTCACGCTTCAGGGTGTACTCAATACCGGAGGAATGCACGCGTTGCAGGTTATACGCGGCGTGTATGGGGAGGCTCGTGCCTAAAAGGGTCTACGAGGTCGTGGAGGTGCGTAGGGGGCTGGGCCAGAGGTGTCCACTCACCGGCTCTGAAATGGTGCCTGTAATAGCCGTGCATGTTCCAATACGCGTACTGGTGCCGGACAGGTACGCGTTGGAAGGCGCCATAATAACCTATGACTACTGGTGTGACTGTGAGGACTGTGTGAGGGACCCCATACTGAGGAGAGGCGAAAAGGTCAGGGTGTTGAGGATTGTGGGCAGAAAGGCGTGCAGCGGCAGGGAATATGCCCTCGTCGAGGTGGTCCCAACCAATTAACGTTGGGGAGACCCCACCATGGCCCTCAGCTTCCTTATGATGGGCAGGTAGGGCTTGTACAGGCCCGCGCTCCTAGCGGCGTTGACCGCCTCCCTGTACAGCTGGAGCGCCTTTTCCCTGTCCCTGCCTACAAGCGCCTCAGCCTCCCTCAACATCTTAACTATGCGCCTCCCAAGCTCAACCGTATCCTCGGCCATGGGTGGGACTGGAAGGACCGTAATAACCTTTTCGACAGTAAAAGATTTACCGGGCCGCCAAAACTCGACGGGTGAGCGTAAAGGACCTGGTCAGGGCCTACGAGGGTCTGGACAGGGCGGATCTCAGGGTACTACGCATAGTGGAGTTGGGCCACAGAAAACACGAGTACGTGCCAGTTGAGCTGGTGTTGGCGTATTCCAACATGCCTAAAACCGCCGTCTCCAGGTCCCTGGCCAAGTTGAACAGGCTGGGCATGTTGGTCAGGCGCGTGGGACCGTACACCGGGTACAAGATGACATTCCTCGGCTACGACTGTCTGGCCATCCACACGTTGAGGAAAAGGGGGATAATAGACAGCATCTCGTCGACGCCCATTGGGGTCGGCAAGGAGTCCGTGGTGTACTTGGGCGGGAGTGCCGACGGCGAGAGGTACGTCCTCAAGTTTCATAGGGTGGGGCTGACAAGCTTCAGGAATGTGAGGAGGCTCAGGGCGTGGCTGGGCGACAGGAGACACGTGACCCAGCTATACGAGTCTAGGCTCTCGGCCCAGATGGAATACAGGGCGCTGGCCCTACTTAGCGGCAGGACCAATGTGCCCAGACCGATAGACGTGAATAGGCACGTGGTGGTCATGAGCCGCATAGAGGGCTCGGAACTGTACAGGTTGCGCTCCGTCGAGGAACCGTTGCGCGTATTGGATGCCATAGTGGACAACGCGGCCAGGGCGTACCGCGTTGGAGTTGTGCATGGGGACCTCAGCGAGTACAACGTGCTAGTGGATGTGGAGGGCGACGTGTGGCTCATAGATTGGCCCCAGTGGATCCCCACAACGCATGGGTCTGCCCAGGCACTGTTCAGGAGGGACTTGGAGAGGGTGGCCTCGTTTTTCGCCAGGCGCTTCGGTATCGCCGTTGATATCGACAGGATGTGCCATGTCCCTTCTGGGGCGACTACAGGGATGAGCGTGGACGCATTGATAGACGAGATCCTGAGGCGCGTGGAGGACGAGTTTGGAGAGGAATAAAAATAAGTGGGGGAGTTGTTCCACCTGTGATAGTTGGTATTGATAGGCATGCCTCGTCCAACTTCGCATATGTCGTTTTTGACGATTCTAGGGGCTCGCCCGTGGAGAAGGGCTACGGCAACGACGCCAAGGTGTCCCTAGTGATCAAGCGGTACAAGCCGCGCATAGTAGCCATAGACAACGTCTCAGAGCTCCTGGAGAACGGGCGCCGAATAGTGAAAACTATTGGCAACGCCCCAATACGCATAGACGTAGTGCAGGTGACTACCATAGACGGAGTGTACGAGGCGTCAGTCGAGAACCTGGCGCGCAGGTACCTGGGCGTCACGTCCAGCAAGCTGGACCCCCTCTCAACCGCGTACTATCTCGCCGTGCTGGCCTCAATGGGCATAGGGTCCATCGTAAGGCTGTATGAGAGCGAGACACATATAATAGTGGGCAAGGCCATGGCCACGAGGCAGGGCGGCATGAGTAGGAACCGTTACGAGAGGAACGTGGTGCACAGGGTTAAACAGATAGTAAATGAGGTCGTGCGTGCCTTGTCATCTGCAGGCGTGGACCACGACGTGTTCTACCGCGATAATGGCCTATCGGCGCTTGTGATAGCCTATGCGGACAGGCCGTCGGTGCTCCGCGTGGTCAAGCCGCGTAAGAGCCTCGACGTGGTGGTCAAGGTCCGCTCGGTGCCGAGCAGAGACATAAGGGTGATCGGGAGGGCCAGCGACACACCGTATGCAAGGCAATCCCGCCCAACGCGCCCCATCATAGTGGGCGTGGACCCCGGGATAGTTACGGGGCTGGCCGTGCTGGACCTCAGGGGAAACATACTCTACGTGGGGAGCCACCGCGGCCTCTCGCGTAGCAAGGCGGTCGAACTGGTCTCAAGGTACGGCAGCCCGTTGATCGTGGCTGTCGACGTTAATCCGCCCCCCGAATACGCCAAGAAGCTCGCAGCTATGGTGGGGGCGCAACTTTACTTTCCGAGCAGGGACCTCGGCGTGGACGAGAAGATCGGGATAATCGGCGATAGGATGGCCGCCGTCAACAATTCCCACGAGAGGGACGCGTTGGCCGCTGCGTACAGGGCGTTCCACGAGCACAAGCCCAAGTTCGACAGGATAGAGAGGGAGGCCGCCGGCGTGGTGCCAAAGGACAAGGTCGACTCTATCAAGGCCCTCGTAGTTAAGGGGCGCAGCATAGTGGAGGCCATAGCGATGGTGCTCGACGAGAGGGGGAACACGGACAGGACTAAGGTGATATACGTACAGCAGGAGAACAGGCGAGAGTGCAATGTCGAGGGGTACAAGGCGTACATATCCGCGCTGGAAAACGAGCTTGAGTCTGTTAAACGGGAGAAGAGGGAGCTCGAGGACGCCCTGAGGAGACTCGAGGACGAGACCTACAGGGAGCTCAGGCGGGACATGAGGGTCAGGGAGCTTGAGTACAGGGTCTCCAACCTGCTGCAGGAACTGGAGAAGAGCCGCCTGGCGCTCGAGGAGTCTCTCGGCAAGTTCAGGGAGGTGCTGAGGGGCATATACGAGGGCCGGTACCTCATAAGGATCATGAACCTGCTCGACGTTGATCCGCCGCTAGTGGACAAGGGGACAGTCCAGTCGGCCGAGGTAGGCGTGGCCATATCCGACATAAGAGACCTAAACGCGTCGAGGGACCTCCTCAAGAGGCTCGGCAAGGTGGTGGTGCCTCTGAGCGAGGTCTACGTGTACAACGTGGGGGACGTATACGTGGTGGACGCGGCCCGCCTCAGCAAGGTGGTCGAGGAGCTCAGCAAGGACAGATACGTGGACAGAACATCCCTTAGGAGGCTTGTGGACGAGTATAGGCGTACTAGAATAGGGTGACCTCCTGTCCAAGTATTGCCCGCGTTATGGAGGGCATGCGCCTGAGCTCTTCGGCAGCTATGCCCTCCACCTCGCCCCTCAGCTCGCCAGTTATTTCGCCCTGCTCAACGGACAGCTCCACGTTCACCACTAGGGGCTCGCTGATGGGCTTGCCTATCTGGCTCACAAGCTCCACGGTCACCTCAGCGACGCCCTTTACCTGTCCATATATCCTTTCGGCCATGTTACGCGCAACCACGTTGTATATCTTGCCTATATGCGAGGTCGGGTTCTTCCCCGCCGTGGCTTCAAGCGACATGGGCCGCATTGGCGTTATTAGGCCGTTGGCCCTGTTGCCCCTGCCGGTCATGCCGTCGTCCCCATGTTCGGCCGACGTGCCGGTCACGGTCAGATAGAAGATGCCGTGTTCCGGCTTGTCTGCCGTGTTCACGGCCACGTCCACTGCGTAGTCGGGCACAAGCTTTGCGGCCAGGTCCTCCACGCTCCTCTTGACCTCGTCCTTCACCTGTATGTAATGGTCCTTGTCCTTGACTATCTGGGATATCATGGCCGCAGCAACCATCAGCTTCACCTCCTTTCCCAGGCGTACCCCCATGACCTTCACGTCCTCGCCGACTTCCGGGAGCCTGCGCTTGAAATCACGCGAGTTGAGCGTGGTCTCTACCTCAAGCACGAGCCTCTCAAGTGGGGATAGGGGCGCATATCCTACGCCGACCGATGTATCGTTTGCCAGGGGCACCCCTCCGGTCCTTGCCCCGAGCTCGTACACCCCGACGAGGTCCACGGAGCCGGAGCCAATCTTGTAGTCCACCACTACGTGCCTTTCGGGGACCAGAAACCGGAAGTTCTCCCTTATCCAGGACGTCACGGACTCAAGCACTATTGGCCCGATAGGCACCTTGTGCACGGTTCCCCCCTCTCTGACCTCCGTTGTGGCTCTGCCGGACACAATTATATATATGGGCTGAACTACCCTGCCCCCGCCGAAGGCTGGGCTTGACTGTCCCCCAACCACCAACGTCTTGTCCAGGTTGTGGTGCAGTATCACGCCGAAGTTCTCCTCATAGTACTTCGAGAGCTCCACGCTGACCCGTTCCGACACGGAGTCAGCCATGTAGTCCGGGTGGCCGAGCCCCTTCCTCTCCACTATCTCGACGTCATATGACGCGATGGGCTTCCTGCCTGTCTTGACCAGGTTGACGCGCGTCATGCTACTACGTCGGCCGAGGACACGAACATGACTTGGCTCCCCCTTATCATTATCTTGCCGTACTTTGCCTTAACAGAGTCTGTTATGGGGTCGTACTCCTCCGCCTCGTCTATTACGAGGTTCATACACGTATCATAGCTCAACAGTACGCCCCTTATATCGACGCCGCTTTTCAATTTCACAGATACGCTCTTGTTGGCCATTTTGGACAGCACCTTCAACGGCGACGGTATCTGCTGCGGCCTGGACATAGGGGTAACTCGCAGCGCCTTTAAAAGTATTGGCTCCGGCGTTGAGGCTACAGGCCTATTGGCGCTGTTCAAATTTCAGGAGGAGGTCTATCCACTCCACGTGGCCCATGAGGGTACGCCTACAGCAGTATCGCCTTAGACCTAGGGCGTCGAGCGCGCGTCCCGGGTGCTCGCCGGCAAGCACACGGCTCTTGAAGTCCTCCCATAGATACGCCACCGGCCTACCGCACGTCCAGCACCTGACAGGCACGATCATCTGTACGCCTTCTGGCGCTTAGAACGCGCGTGCTTTATGCCGGGCTTCTTGGGCTCGGCCCTCCGCGGGTCGCCCCTAACCATATACGAGTCGTAGGACAGGTAGAGTTGCTCCAACTCCTTGCTGCGCGTGTACAGCACGAGTCCCCGTGCGATCGCCATGCGGGTCGCCGCTGCCTGGCCCATGAAGCCTCCCCCTCTGACCTGTACATCTATGTCGACCTTGCTCGCTATCGCGTCGCCGGCCAAGAGAAGGGGCTCCATCATCTTGATCCTGGCCATCTCCACAGGCCAAAGCTCCACGGGCACCCCATTCACCTTGACGCGCCCATGGCCCGGCCTTATGATAGCCCTGGCTATGGCCGTCTTCTTTTTCCCCACCGCAATAACTACACGCGGCTCCTCGGAAAGCTCGTAGGCCGCCAGGGCCTTCACCCTTTCATGTTCCTCGGCCATCGCGTCCTACTGTTCGCCGCCTTTTAAAGCTATCCCGCCTGCCCTGTCAACGGCCCTGCGCCACTTCTCCCAGCCGGGGGGATCCACGCTTCTCCACAGGTCCTCAAGGGTGACATATTTAGAGCCAGGTCTACGCCTCAGCACGGCCTTCTCGACCCTGAAAAGGACCAGCTCCCTACGCTTGAGGAGGTCCAGAGGCACGCCCATGTACACCCTCAACCTCTTCATAGCCTGCCTGCCCCTCCAGGCCTTACGCGGCACCATCCCCCTGACAACCCTCTTGAACACTCTGTCAGGTCTCCGGGGCACCTTGGGGCCGACCTTCTCCGGATTGTAGTGAGTCCTCCACTCTGATATCTTCCTCTTGTACCACTCCACCACCATGTGGGGATCCCCCGTCACTATGCCCCTCTCAACGTTGACTACGGTTACTCGCCTTCCCTCGAGGATCCACTTGGCAACGAGCGACGCCAAGCGCCCCACTACGTGCCCCGAAGCATCGACAACGATGTCCAGGGAGTCGGGGTTATCATCGGCCAGGTTTACGTAGCGTATGTTGGCCATTCCCGCCCTACACAACTATCTTGACGTTGGAACCCTTTGGATTCCTACGTACAAGGTCCGGTATGGTGATCGCCTCGCATCCAGCCCTTTCCAATGCCTCAAGCGCCGACTTGGAATATTTCCAAGCGGCCACAGTGACCCTCTTATTCATGCGGCCCACGCCTAGCAGCTTGCCCGGCACAAGTATCGTGTCGCCCTCTGACGCAATACGGTCCACCTTGTACAGGTTCACTTCCCTCCTCCTTCGCCGCGGCTTGGAGATCAGCTCCGCAACGTACCTCCATATGGGACTGTTGTTGTCTCTTGCGGCCTTCCTAAGGAACCTCACCAACATCCGCGTCTGGGCACTGGTAGGCCCAGTAGGGTTAGGAGGCATGCGCGTTGCTGGTCCCCATCTTTTAAAATTATCTCGCCCGCCCTATGCGCAGTCCCTTTGAAGGGCCCCTCCAACGCTCCTGTATCTGCCTCATGACCCCGCCCGCCTGTTAGGCGCCTCGACGGCCCGAGCAGCCCAGCCCCCTTGGCGTAGAGGCCCACGGGGGCGGAGCTACATGTTTATTCCTCAAGCGCCGTCTGTGCTGCGGCGTAACGCGCGGCCTTGAGCCTGAGCGCGTCCATGAAACTTTCCAGTTTCCACCTCAGTATCCTGAAGGCCTCACGGATCAGGGAGTCGACGTCCATATTGCCGTAGGACTCGGCCCAAAACACGTACTTGTCCGGCTCCGCATCGACCTTGACGTGCCCGTCGCAGTACGCCTCTACGGACTTGAGCTTGCCGTAGGTGCACCTAGCGCCGTCCACCTGCACGGAGCCGCATAGCTCCTCTAAAAGCGATCTGCACTTGTCGGGTAGCTGGGACGACAAGGTTACGCGGGGATAGGCGTAATAGGCCGCGTTGCCGGCCTGCCACTTGGCGTGTTCCCGCGCCCTGCCGAGCCTGGCATACACTTCGGCGACCACCGACTGGCCGGTCTCCAGCTTGACCAGCGGCACGTTGTCGTGCACGGGACGCACGTCAGGCCGATCGCTGGACAACATGTATGAGTAGACCACCATGGGTTCCTCGGCCTTGACTTGGAGGACGAGCTTAACAGTGCACTCGGTCGGGTCCACCAGCCCCATCTCGCACTCCTCTATCTTGGGCAGGCTTTCCAGTGGGGTCGTGAGGGGCACTAGCCCCAGCCTATGGGCAAGTACCTCGTCGTACATGACCGAATTGTTCTCTATAATGACCACTTCATGTATTGCGAGGACTGGGACCTCGGAAACTATGACCCTCCTCAGCGAGTTGAGCGTGCCGGCGTCAACTCCCTCCACAACGAAGCGTATGTAGCCGCTACTCCTCTCAACTACCTGGACCTTGACCATGAGGTCACTTTATGGGCTTCTGCCTTTTCCCCTCTAGGATGGCCCTCAGCGACGTGTTGTTAACGAGGACAACCTTGAACCTGACGCCGGGCAGGTCGCCATAGGCCCTCCCCTCAGGTCCCCCTATCCTCTCGACTATCACCTCGTCGTGCTCGTTTATCACGTTGAGCCCCCCGTCATACGGGACGAAGGCCGTGATGACCCTGCC
Organism: Thermoproteales archaeon; assembly: GCA_027002815.1. Taxonomy (GTDB): domain Archaea; phylum Thermoproteota; class Thermoprotei; order Thermoproteales; family Thermoproteaceae; genus WANN01. Next base: position 19,624 of record JALWZH010000160.1, read on the forward strand.
GTTCTTCACGAGCTGCACCCTGACGCATTTACGTACCGCGGCGTTGGGCTTCCTCGCCTCAACGCCTACCTTCTCCAGCACTATGCCCCTGGCCATTGGGGCCCCCTCCAGAGGGTCGAACTTCCTTGCGATGCCAAGCTTCTTCCTCTTGTACGTGACGTCACTCCACCTGAACTTTTTACGCTTCTTCCTCAGCTTGGCGGCCGCGTAAAGGCCGCTGGGCGACTTTTTGCCTGTCATCGCGATTACCCCATGGCGCGTTTATTAAGCTTTACGCGGCTCCGAGCTAAGCCAGCACGACCCTATCTATGTCGAAGTACCTCTTGGCCAATAGGCGTGCACGTCCAACGTTCTTCCCATTTCGGCCTATGGCTATGGCCTTGTCCTCGGGGACCACAGTTGCGGTTGCGACGAGCAGGCCCTCGGCGCTTTTGCTTATTCTGACCGCTATGACCCTCGCAGGGTAAAGGGAGTTCCTGATCACCTCCTCGGGGGACTCGCCGTACTCGACCACCTCGACATCCCTGCCTATGAGCTGTCTGAGCCTCTTGATGTTCACCCCGCCCTTGCCCACGGCCAGGGCGGCCATGTTTTTCTGCACGACGAAGATCACCCTCTTATACTCGTCGTCTATCACGGTGTCGAGCGGCTGTATGCCCGTCAGGCTTTCGAACAACGAGGCGTATCGTATCTCCTCGTCTGTGATCCTTATCTCGGGCATGGCCTACTCCCCCTGCACTAGGCCCAGTATGTTGCTCTCCCCCGGCTCCACGACGGCCAGGGCGGCCACCCTGTGCGGCCTCCCGCAGGCGGTGCCCAACTCCCATGTGTTCCCATGGTACACGTATATTGGAGTGCCAGAAAGCCTACCGTAGTACTCTATGTCCTGCCTTATGGAAAGGGGCGCATCGCTTGCCAGTATGACCATCTTGGCCGCGCCGCTGAGAAGAGCCTTAACCGTTTCCCTAGTCCCGAGGAGCACCCTACCAGTATTAATGGCGACCTTCAGTTCCCGCGCGACATCTATCATGCGCCTACATCGGTAACCCCATTATAAAAGTTACGCGGGGCCCTCACAACTCCATTAGTATCCTGACCATGCCAGTCCCCACCGGTATGTAGCGCCCAGCTATTATGTTTTCGAAGACGCCCTTGAACACCTCGCTCTCGCCCTTAGTGGCCGCGTCGACGAGGTTCTTGACGGTGACCTCGAATGCGGCCCTCGCCAGGGGACTCTCCTTCTTGCCAGCGACGCCGTGTCTGCCTATCTGGCGCACCCTGCCAGTCCACGTCATGGCGTCGGCGACTAGGAACATGTGCCTCATGTCCACGTCGAGGCCTTGCTCGTCGAGAACCCTCTTGAGCTCGTTGGCTATCAACGTCCTGGCAGCCTCTATGCCCAACACCTCGGCTACCTCGTGTAGATCGTTGCTGTAGGTCCTCGTGGGATCCACGCCCTCTATCTGCAGCACGGCCTCCAGGTTCGAGCCCTCGGTTATTATGTACCACTCGCCCGTCCTCTCGTCCTGCCTCACCACGGTCTTACGCACGTTCTTTATGCCGCTTATCCTCGTCTGGAGCAGCTTATCCCTTATCTTTCTCAGCTTCACGGGGTCGTTGGTGTCGAGGCGGAACACGACCACGTTGCCGTCGAACTCGACCTCGAGCCCCTTGCCCCTCACCTTGGCAAGCACCTTCTCGAGGTGTTTTGGGGATATGTCCCTATACCTGAGCTGTTCTGGGTCCAGCTCCACCACAATGGAGAATGTGAGGTAGTCAACGTCGACGGACCTGGCCAGGGTTTCTAGGGTCACCGACTGTATCCTCTTGGCCACTTCCTCAGCCTTTTCCCTCGACTTGGAGTGTTCCTCGTCCAGGTAGACGTACATGAGGGGGGTTGCCGGCCTTCTCCGGGCGTCCACTATTTCTATCATCCGGGGTAGCCCAAGGGCCATGGAGAACTCGCGGAGACCGGCGAAGTGGAAGGACCTGAGGATCATCTGGGTGGACGGTTCTCCGATGCTCTGAGCCGTGACTATGCCTATGGCCTCCCCAGCATCTATAAGGGCCTTCACGTAAAGCTTGAGGGTTTCATATATGACCTCCAGCGCCTTTTCCCTGTCCATCTGTTCCCTGGACAGCTTGGCCACTAGCTCTCTGTACAGCGACTGGGGAAGCACCTCCCTGAGCCTTTCCAACACCGGCTCTACTTCCCTGAGCGCCGACATGTCAGCCCCTCTGCCTCACCCTAGCAATTACCTGGTCTATGTTGACAGGCTTGCCGTGGTCGGACCTACTGACGTCGGTGAAGTCGTCGCTGTACTTGAACTGCACTATAGCGTCATTGCTGAACCTAACTGTGCCGTCATAGGCCACGTAGACGTCCTGCAACGCGTTGACGAGCCTCCTCTGCATGTAGCCCGACTGCGCTGTCCTGACGGCCGTATCTATAAGCCCGTCCCTCCCGGCGGCGGCGTGGAAGAAGTACTCCACGGGTCCCAGCCCTCCCTTGAAGTTCCCCTTCACAAATCCGCCGGCCTCGGGCCCAATTATGTCGGAGAACTCGAAGTGGGGCAGTGTCCTCAGCCTATAGCCCCTCTTTATCCTCTCGCCCCGGATGGTCTGTTGTCCCAGCACCCCGCTTATCTGGACCAGGTTTATGAGGCTGCCCCGCGCGCCCGTCTTGGCCATTATATACGCCTCGCTACGCTTGTCTATGTGCTTTTCCACCACCCTAGTGGCGTCCTCGCGTACCTTGGACAGCTCGATGGCCATCCGATTCTCAAGCGTCTCCTCGACGGTGTAGCCGGGGTCCGGCTGCAGGGTCTTGGCCAGGTACTCGTCCATGTACTTCCTCGCCCTCTCCTCTCCCCTACCTATTATGCCGTTGATCTCCTCATATGCCTCTGGGGGAAGGTCGAACGAGTCTATCCCAATGGTATAGCCCACCAGGTCTAGGTACCTCAGGAAGACCCTGAGCGCCGAGTCAAGCCACTTGCGGGCGACTCCAGCTGGGTAGTCCCTGGCTATTCTGTGCCACAGCGAGTCCACCTGTTCCGCGCCTATGGACTTCTTGTCCAGGACGCCGCTCGCCATGAACCCGTTCAGTATCACAAGGTACTCGTCCTCTAGGCATGTGGCAGGATCGGCGCACGTGCTGCGGAACGCCGTTGGTTGGACCCACGTGAAGTCCCTGGGGAGCAACATGGACATTACCTGCTTACCGGTCCATAGTTCCGCTGGGTGCATTATGGCGGGTTCCTCGATGTCGCCCACCTCCCTGGCCGCGCCCAGGAGGTAGGCCACCATTTCCCTGTCCAGCAGTGTATCCTTCCTAGTGAGCAGGTAGGCGCCTATTATGAAGTCCTGCCGTGCGCCTATGATGGGGCCGCCGTACCTGGGCGACACTATGTGCTCCTGCACCAACATCAGCAGTCTGGCCTCGGCCCTGGCCTCCTCGTTCTGCGGGACGTGCAGGTTCATTTCGTCCCCGTCAAAGTCCGCATTGTAGGGTGGGCACACGGCCAGGTGGAGGCGGAACGTGCGGCCGGGCAACACCTTGACCACGTGGGCCATGATGGACATGCGGTGCAACGAGGGTTGGCGGTTGAAAAGGACCACGTCCCCGTCCTGTAAGTGCCTCTCCACCACCCAGCCGGGTCCGATCCTATCCACTAGGCTCTTCCTGTCGCGTACGTATCTCAAGTCCATGCGCCGTCCCTCGGGGGTGATCACGTAGTTCGCCCCTGGCCACGTTTCCGGCCCATTCATCACGAGTTGCCTCAACCGGTCCACATTCCATTCATTGACCCTTTCAGGGTAGGTGAGCACCTTGGCGACGTCTATGGGCACCCCCACCTCGTTTATGCTCAGGTTAGGGTCGGGGCTTATGACAGTCCGGGCCGAGAAGTCGACCCTCTTCCCGGAGAGGCTTCCCCTGAACCTTCCCTCCTTGCCCTTAAGCCGCTGTGCGAGACCCTTCAGGGGCCTGCCACTCCTGTGCTTCGCTATGGACACGTTTGGAAGCTCGTTGTTGAAGTATGTTGCGATGTGGTATTGGAGGAGGCTCCAGATGCTTTCCACGACGCTTATGGGGGCCCCACCCTCGAGCTCGATCTTCAGCTTTTCGTTTATGCGCATTATGTCTATGAGCTTGTGCGTGAGGTCGTCCTCGCTCCTTATCCCGGTCTCCAACTGTATGGAGGGCCTCACGTGGGGCGGCGGCACTGGGAGGACCGTGAGTACGGCCCACTCGGGCCGCGCTATGGTTGGGTCAAAGCCGAGCAGCCTGAGGTCCTCATTGGGGACGCGCTCCAACCGCTCCCTGACCACTTCTGGGTCTATCTTGACCAGCGCCCCGTTCTCGGTCTCCTCGTAGAAGTCGTACGGTCGCTCCAGCTTCACCTTGTTCCTCTTCATGCCGCAGTGTGGGCACGTGGACCTCTCCGAGGCCCTCTTCTTTATCTTTTCCACGAGGTTATCTGCAAGAAGCTTCCACTTGGCGGAGAGCCTCTCAAGCCTCTCCCTGTACCTGGAAATCTCGTCGTTGCGGAGCATGATGCGCCCGCAGTGTGGGCACGTGGACCTCAATATGTCGAATATGTACTTGGCGAACTCCACGTGTATGACGGGCTTCACAAGCTCTATATGGCCGAAATGGCCCGGACAGGCGTCGTGTGTGTTGTCGCAGGTCTCGCATCTGGCCCCGGGCTCCACGACTCCGAGCCTCCTGTCCATGAGGCCTCCCCTCACAGGGAGCCCCGCCTCGTCGTATATCTGTGATGTGGTGACCTCCATTACGGACATGTTCCTAATGGCGTCGGGCGACAGTATCCCGAACCTGATGCGGTGTATGGACTTAAGGGGCACTTCCGGCTGCGCTCGGGCAACTCCGAATTGAACTGTCATTCGCCTACTTTGGGATGTGTCCCATTTAAATTCATTATATCATCTCTGTGAGCTCCAGCTTTGGGTATATGCCTAGGCTTATGAGCTCCTGCAACAGCAGTTTGAAGGCGTACGGCACTACTATCCTTGCGAAGCGCCCCTCCTCGCCGTGTATCGGACAGTAGGGCCTATTCCTCTTCGCATCCCACCAAGAGACCTGGCCGCATTCCTCACACACATAGACCAGGTACTTGTCGCTTGACTCCACGAGCCTCTCGTGTATTAGCGCGGCGGCCCCATGCGCTATGAGCACGTCGCGCTCCATCTCGCCGAGCCTCAGCCCCCCCTCCCTGGACCTGCCCTCGGTGGGCTGTCTCGTAAGTATTTGGACTGGGCCCCTCGCACGCGCGTGTATCTTATCGGCAACCATGTGGTGCAGCTTCTGGTAATACACAATACCTATGAATATGTCCGCCTCGAGTTGCCTGCCGGTTATGCCGTTGTACATCACCTCCCTGCCGTCCCACCTGAAGCCCAATTTGAGGAGGGCCTCCCTCAGCTCGCCCTCGCTTATTCCCTCGAAAGGCGTTGCGTCTATGAGCTCGCCCCTCATGGCCGCTATTTTTCCGGCTATGGACTCGAGCAGCTGCCCAATGGTCATCCGTGACGGTATTGCATGGGGATTGACTATTATGTCGGGAACCACGCCGTCCTCAGTGAACGGCATGTCCTCATGTCTGAGCAGCATTCCGATAACGCCCTTCTGGCCATGCCTAGACGCGAACTTGTCCCCCAGCTCTGGCACCCTGAGCTCCCTCAGCCTCACCTTGACCAGCTTATTGCCGTCCGGCGTCTCGGTGATGATGACCTTGTCCACTATGCCCTTCTCCCCGCGCCTCACGGTAATCGAAGCGTCGCGTCGCTCGCGCACCATCCTCTCGGCGGTTTCTATGGTCGTGTAGAATCGGGGCGGCGCCGTCTTGCCTATGAGCACCTCGCCCCCAGACACGTACACCTCTGGGGACACTATGCCGTCCTCGTCCAGATGGCTGTACGCCTCGGCGCCCCTGTATCCCCTTACCGATGGGTCGGGGACCTCTATGCGGTCCTCCTCGCCGCCAGGGTACTTCTGCTCCTCCGTCTCGTACGTCCTGTAGAACGTGCTTCTGAACATTCCCCTCTCCACAGAGGCCTTGTTCATTATGACGGCGTCCTCTATGTTGTAGCCCGTATACGTCAGCAGGGCCACCACGGCGTTGTGGCCCGCCGGCTTCTTATCGTACCCAACTATGTCTATGCCCCTAGTCGTGACTAAGGGCCTTTCCGGATAGTGTAACATGTGGCCCCTGCTGTCAAACTTGTAGTGTATGTTGAGCTGCGGCACACCAAGGGATTGTTTGGCCATGGCAGCCTCGTACATGTTGCGCGGCGACTGGTTATGCTCTGGGAACGGTATTATGGACGCAACTGCGCCGAATATAGAGCTGGGTATTATCTCTACGTGCGTGTAGTTGCTCAAATCGCCGTAGGGGTCCACGGCTATACGGGCGTTCTCCTCCTCGTCGGCGTCGAGGTACTCCACTATGCCCATGCGGACCAGGTCAGTCCACGTGAGCTCCCTGGACCTGAGCCTCTCCAGGTGTTCCTGCCTCAGTTTGAGGGTCCCGTTCTCCACCACGAGGAGAGGCCTCCGTATCCTCCCCCCATCGCAGTTGACGTACACAGTGCCGTTTATGTACGCGATGTTTATTTCGTCGCTTATCTTGCCGGCCCGCCTCAGTGACCTAATCGTCGAGACGAGCTTCTCTGGGGCCTCGTGTATGCCTATTAGCCTCCCATTGAGGTGAACCTCTGAGCCCCTGAGCCCTGCTTTCCGGGCCTCGAGCACAGGCCTCACGCCCAGATTGTAGAGGAGCGCCTCAACGTCGCCTTCCTTGACCCCCACTGTTACCGATGCCAGAATGGCGAGGTTCTTAACAAGGCCAACGTTCTGCCCCTCTGGTGTCTCAATCGCGCACAGCTTGCCCCACTGCGTTGGGTGGAGGTCCCGCGCCTCGAAGTGGGGCTGGGTTCTGCTCAGCGTGGACACGACCCTTCTTAGGTGGCTCAACGAGGACAGGTAGTTGGTCCTGTCCAGTATCTGGGAGACCCCTGTGCGGCCCCCAACCCAGTTGCCTGTGGCCAGGGCATGGCGCAGCCTCTCTGTAAGTAGGTCGGGCCTCACTATGGTTTGGAGACTCGGTATCCTCCCCCTTGCGTAATACTTTTCCAGTTGCGACCTCATCTCCTGGAGGAACTGCCTAAATATGGACCTGAAGAGCTGGGCCATCAACTCCCCGGCAAGGCGCACCCTCTTGTTGGCCAGGTGGTCCTTGTCGTCGGGTCTCCGCCTTCCCAAGTACATCTCGACAACCCCCTTAACGACCTGGCCAAGCATTATGGCCTTCTTCCTCCTGATATCCCTCTGCTCATCCTCATTGCTGGACGTGGTGCCCAGATGGGGGAGGAAGTACCTGTCGAGCGTCTGTAGCGCCCTCTCTATACGCACGGGCCTCGGCTGTCCTAGGGCGACCCTCCCCCCAATGTAGTCCAGCGCGTCGTCCTGCGTCGCCGCTATCTGGGAGGCCGATATGAGCGAGGGGAGCAACTCCTTCTGTATCTCGGTGTCGTCGGACACGGCCATAACTATGTCCTCATCGCTTTCCAGGCCCAGGGCCCTCATGTAGACGGGGAAGGGTATGCGGGCTGCGATAGACGGGGTATACACGTATATTATGCCGTTCTTGTGCCTCTCCACAGTCATGGTGGTCTTGTAGCCCTGGCCTGTGGATATGACCTTGGCTAGATGCGTGACAGACGCCCTGTCACTTACGTCGTAGATGGGTTTGTTGGTGGCAAGGTCCTCCTGGGATATTATGACCCTTTCCGACCCATTTATTATGAAGTACCCGCCGAAGTCCTCGGGGTCCTCAAATCTGCGCAGGAGGTCCTGCGGCTTGGCCCTGTAAAGGTGGCACTTCTTCGAGCGTACCATTATAGGCAGTTCACCGATGTAGACGCGCTCCTGGTGGGGCTCGTCGTTGACGTATAGGATCACATTGAGGTAGAGGGGGGCTGCGTAGGTTATGTTGCGCAGTCGTGCCTCCATGGGGTAAACCGGGCTCTCGCTGCCATCCGCTTCCTTGACCCTCGGCAGCCCGACGTCGATCCGCTCTAGCTTTATGCGGAGCCCTTTAACCTCAGTTTCCAGTTCCTTGAACTCCTCGACTATTTCCTGCAGCTTAACGCCAACAAAATCATTAAACGATTCTATCTGATGTCTCACCAGCTTCTCTTCCTCTATGTACGCCCTGACCAGCATCCACCTGTCATCGCTTGTAGGGAACTCTCGAGGCAGGTGGCTCCCCCTCCTTATGGGGAGGGGGATATCCCTTGGGTCCCTCATGCAGGTACCACGAACCTATATGTTTCCACTACTTCCGCCATGGGCGACCTCCTTCGAAGCCTCAGAAGATCGCCTGGCCTCGCCCCTACTACCCGTGCCAGGGGATCGCTGGCCCTTATCCATGGGATCTGCCATATCTTGGCCCTGAGGGACCTAAGTATCTTCTTGGCCTCCTCCCGTGGGACCACCTCGACCTGCGGATTGTATTGGTGTTCCAGTACCAGTGAAGACAATTCCCTCCTGCTTTTAGCCATTGCAAACCACCACATTTGAAGAAAAATAAATTTTGTCCTAGACTCCCCTGGCCTTGGCCAGGAACTCCTCGACGAGTTTCCTCACCTCGCTCCTCAACGCCTCTATGTGCCTCGGTATGGCATCCCCAACCTCGTCATTCCTCACCTCAAGCCTCAGACGGGGTATCCTACGGGCCGCCTCCAGCTCCCTGAGCTCGGCGGCGGGCACGCCTTGGGCCACGGCCTTGGCCCCCTCCTCGTAGTAGGTCATGATGAGTTTGAGCAGCAGGTACTGTTTGATGGGTAGGGAGGGCGTATCCACCTCGTTAAACGCGTCCTGCTTCAGGAACCCCTCCCTCACGAAGTACGCGGTGTTAAGGAGGTGCTTCTCTGCCTCGCTTAGAGCCTCGGTGCCAAGTATCCTCACAACCTCCTGGAGCTCCGCCTCCTTGGTCAGTATCTCGACGGCCTGGTCCCTGAGCCTTCTCCAATCCTCCCCAGTCTCCTTTCTCCACCAGCCTTCCACAGTCTCAACGTACCTGGAAAAGCCCAGGAGCCAGTTGACAGCAGGATAATGGCGCGAGTAGGCCAGCCTCGCGTCCAAGGGCCAAAAGGCGCCCACGAAGCGTAGCGTGTTGGAGGTGACCGGCTCTGTGAAGTCGCCTCCTGGAGGCGATACTGAGGCTACCACGGTGACGGATCCCAGCCTATCGCCGCTTCCCATGAGGTACACCCTGCCAGCCCTCTCGTAGAACTCGGCGAGCCTTGTTGGCAGGTATGCCGGATAGCCCTCCTCGGACGGCATCTCGCCTATGCGTAGGGCCACCTCCCTCATGGCCTCCGCCCAACGGGAGGAGGAGTCGGCCACAAGGAGCACGTCGTAGCCCATGTCCCTGACGTACTCCGCCAGGGTGACCCCCATATATATGGAGGCCTCACGGGCGGCAACCGGCATGTTGCTTGTATTTACTATTATAGTGGTCCTCTCGAGCAGCGGCCTACCAGTGGTGGGGTCCCTAAGTTTCAACAGGCCGTGCAACGCGTCTGCGGCCTCGTTGCCCCGCTCGCCGCACAGCACGGGCACTATGTAGCGGGCCTGGCTGAACATGGCCAGCGTCCTAATTATGACAGTTTTCCCGCTTCCAAAGGGCCCAGGCACGGCTGCTGTGCCTCCCTTTGCGATGGAGAATATCGTGTCGAGGACCCTAACCCCGGTGATCATGGGCTCCACGGGGGGCAGCTTCTCGCGGAACGGCCTCGGCCTCCTTACAGGCCACTTGTGCCACATCCTCACCTGTATCTCCGTACCCTTGGCGTCCACGACGGCTATGACGTCGTCCACAGCGTGCTCGCCCTCTGGAGCCACATACTTGAGCACGCCGGGCCTATTACCGGGCAGCGGCGGATACAGTATCCTGTGTTCCGTGAGTTCCGTCTCCCTGACAACGCCAAGCACGTCCCCCGGCGCCACGGTCTGCCCCTGCCTCACAGTTGGGACGAACTTCCATTTCCTCTTGAGGTCTATTGGGGGCGCCTCCCCATACCCGATCCCCCTCCGTATGAAGGGCGACTTGACTGCTTCCTCTATATTTCTGAGCGGCCTTTGGACGCCGTCGTAGATCATCCCGATTATGCCGGGGCCAAGCCACGCAGAGAGCGGCTCGCCGCTCCTCACAACCTTTTCCCCCGGCTTTATGCCCGTCGTGTCCTCATACACCTGTATGAACGCCACGTCGCCCTGTATACGCACAACCTCCCCGAATAGCCCCTCCTCGCCCACGAAGACTAGCTCGTAGAGCCTTGCGCCGGGCAGCTCGGCCTTGACTACTGGCCCCGAGATATAGATTATCTTACCTTGCCCTTCCATCCCCCCTACATGCCGATCTCCCTATAAATTATCCGTTTTATTTCTTCCCTATTGTTCTCTATGAGCGTGTCGATAGTCCCATCTATTATTATGGAGTCGTCGTGGCTGCGCACCAGGACGCCCGACACGTCGGCCTCCCTGAATCTCAGCACTTCGATGCCGAGTTCCCTTGCAATAGAGGAAACGAGGTCTATGTGTTCCTTGCCGGTCTCCACGATGACCTCACCCCCAATGACGTCCTTGGCCCTCGACATGATGCCCCTCACGAGTTTGCCGTAGAGGTCCCTATCCGATAAGACGGAGCGTTTGACCTCCTCTATTACCTCCTGCGTCATCTTCTCTGCAAGAGCCAGCATCTCGCTTTTCGACTGGGATATGGCCTCGTATATTTTCCTCTCACGTTCCAGGCCCACCTCGCTCTCCACGCGTCCCATCCTTTCCCTATACTGCTCCACGACGCTTGCGGCCTCAGCCCTCAGCTCCACCTCAGGCCTGCCGAGCGCGCTCTGGATCCAGTCCCTGAGCTCCTCCACCTTGCGCAGCACAAGTTGTTCTACTACCTTGGCCGAGCTCATCCTCCAATTGCCTGCCTAACCAATTGTAAGTAGTCCACCTCTTCCACTTGTCCATCCTCTATGCTGGGCAGCTCCACTATGAGGGGCCTCCGCAACTTGCCCCTCAGACTCGCGATCTCCCTTTTGGCCAGTCTGGACACAGCGGTGGTTATAAATATCGCAGATACAGTCCTGTCCTCGACAAGTTCTCCCAGCCTACGGAGCAGCGCGTCCCTGTCCTCGACTTGCTCCCCCTCGAAGCCCATCAGTTTGAACATCACCACTGTCCTCAAGTCGCCCAGCACGATCGCCCTCATGGTGTGTCCCATCATTGGCATTATTTTAACGTTGCCCAGGGGCTCGACGCCGATCAATAGGGGACGTTCTTGAGGCCCAGCTTGTAGGCAGCGTAGTTGGTGGCCATGTGTATAGGCACTGTGATTGCCAGCGCCATGGCTATTACAATACAGTTCAATTCCCTCATCATAGATAACAGCAGCATGGAGAACGCCATGAAGTCGAGCTGATCCAACGGGACTGCCCTCTCCCCGGGCTCGAGACCCATACGCCTCTTGATGAAGGCTCCCACAAGGTCGCCTGTGAGCGCCCCAAGCGAGAGCATGAACGCCTCTAGAAATGTTATAACGGGGAATGCTATGGCATATCCGACAAGAGTACCAGCGGCACACCCGAAGAGGAACCCCTCCACAGTCTTGTTGTCCCCGAAGACCCTACGCCCATCTAAAAACAGTGCGCCCCCATCTATCGGCCTCCTCTTCAAAGGCAACCTGGAAACTATGACGGGAACGGAGTTTGCTATGTATGGAGGCCAAATGACCAGTAGCACGAAGCTTAGGTCATTGCCCAGATTCATGGGCCTTACGCATGTGGACGAGGAGGCTGTGGGCGCCAAGAAAAGCGCGTCCACATACTAGGCACATGTACATGGACGCGCCGCCCCTGTACATAACTACAGAGAAGTGGCGCCTCAGGTGTTTGAGGAACTCGGCCTCGCCGCCCACCTTCCCGTCACATATGGGGCACTGCCAGTTCTTACCTGACACTTTCCTGTGCTTATCCACGTAGTGGCCCAGGTACCTCCCCGCCTGCACCTCCTCGCCGCATATGAAGCACCTGTACTTCTCCCTGAGGGCCACGTACTGCGAGGAGGCCAGCAGCTCCCTGATGGCGGATTCCTCCCCCTCGCTGTCGCATATCGGACACAGCACCCTGGCCATGGAAGCCCTTAAATGCGCCGTTATTAAAGGTTCCCCATGATTGTGGGGGTTTCAATGCCCATGTGGGAGACGGGGTATGTTGGGGTAGCGTTCGGCCCTAGGGAACATTTCGACGTAGAGGTGCGGCCAATAATGAGGGTGTGCGGGGTACACACTCTTGACCTAGGCCGTCTGGCAAGGTACAAGTGGGGCTGTGTGTCGACTCTTGCAGCAAAGCTGACCGGATACGCCATGCTGGTGGACCCTTACGGCATAGCCAACAGCCTAGCGTCCAGGCTCGGCGTGCCCAGGCCCACGCTGCTGGGGGCTATATGGGACGCGGTGGGGCGGCTCGTCTGCGAGGAACACAAGGGGATGATGGGCGCGGAGCTCGACGAGGAGGTGCCCAGCGGGGCGATCAAATGCGCTGCGTCGATGCCGTGTGGGGATGCGTGCGAGGCATCGAAGTTCTTCGCTTCAGCCGCCTCTATGGGCGTGGGAGGCGTGGAGATAAGGGACGTCAGGGATCGTGTCACGCGTGAGGCGTTGGGCTGGCTCGGACTGAGGTGAGTCCCGACAGTTGCGCCTCTATGTACCTGTCTATTTTCTTCACGTTCTTTTCTACGTACCCTATGAAGTAGTTTAGGAACACCCTGAGCAGCACGTTGTGGGAGTCCTTCAGGTAAAACCTGTTGAGTATGTCCTTAGCCCAATATATGGAGTGCCTAAACACTACCCGCAGCAGCTCTATGTGTTCCGGGAGTAGGTTGACCCTCTGCATCCACCCCCTCTTGTCGGCCCTTATATGGCTCATGGGCACGTAGAACAGGGGAACCACGAGACTCCTGTACGGCCTCATGCGCTCTATGAGCTCGATGGTCTGCATGACGTCGTCCGGCTCCTCTCCCGGTAGGCCCACTATTATGGTTATGGCGGGGATCAGCCTTACCTCATGCATGAGCGCCATAGACTCGAGGACCACGTCCCACCACTTGTCTATACTGTACGGAGCGGCTTTGCCGGGCATTATCTTCTTGGCAAGCCTTATAGACCCGGTCTCTAGGCCTACTTGGGCCCCCCACCACTCCTGGCGCCCATCCAACATGATTTCGGCTATCTTTGTCGTGAGCCCGCCCAG
>JALWZH010000161.1 GCA_027002815.1 Thermoproteales archaeon
CTTGAGGTTCCAAGCAACGTGGTTATGGTGGGCGACTCCGTGCCGCTGCTCATAGGCGCATATACGGCCGATGGGATGCCTCTGGGCGGCGTAAGGCTGGAGGTGGTGGTCAACGGCGATGTGGTGGGCGTCGTGACGACCGGCGAGAACGGCATGGCAGCCTTCTCGTTCACTCCCAGGTCGCCGGGAAGGTATGTGGTGCGCGTTGTCTCTGGCTCAGTGTGGGCGGAGACAGTCATAGAGGCTGTGGAGGCCCAGACAGAGGCACGGGAGCCCGACGACATGGGACAGGAGGAGACTACTACTGAGACTGGGCCTGCTGAGGAGCCGCCCGCCGAGGAGGCGCGGCCCACCGAGACCCCGGTTGTTGTTGCTGGTGGGGATACGGGCGGAGACAGGGACGAGGGTGCAGGCGCTGGCGTGCCGATACAGGTGGAGGAGGGGGCCCCGGAGGCGTCCATGGGGCAGGAACAGCCCTCCCCGTTGGCCGTCGGCCTTGCGGTGGCCATAGTGCTCGTGGCGCTTGCAGTGGGCCTGGTCGTGGCCGGGAAGAGGGGGCTGCTGAATCTGCGTATACCGCTACGTAGATGAATATTGATCTGGGCAGTATAACGGTCAGGTTTTTGCCCCTCGCCAACTTCTACACGTTGTTCGGGGACGAGTCGCTGTTGCTGTTCCTGCGTGCCTTGTCCCAGAACGGCTCTCTGTCCAGGGCCGCCTCGTATCTGGGCATATCTAAGAGCACTGCGCTTCACAAGGCGCGTAAGCTGCGGCGTCTCGGCTTCATAGGGGAGGACCTCTCCCCCTCGGCCCACCTCTTCCTACCGTTCGTGAATGCCGGCGACGCCATACAGCTGCTCAGGAGGCCGCTCCTCCTGTTGGTCGAGGGAGAGGTGTACGCTGTACGCCAACAGTGCGTGGGCCCCCACACGTGCGCCGACTGTTCCTTTAGGAACAGCGCAAGCTACATGGTGCTCGAGTACGCCAAGTCCCTGAACCTTTCAGTGAGGGGGATATACCCATCGGAGCTCGTGGACGCCATAGTGGACAGGGTAATGGAGAGGCTTAGGAGCGGGTTCACCGCTGTGCTGTCTCCTTAGCCACGAGCGTTTTCAGGGCCCTCACAACGCGCCTGTAGGGGCTTCCATGGCGGGCTAGGCACTCCTCCAGCTGGTCTATCCAGCTCAGCACGTTCGTGGCCACAAACTCGCGTAACTCGTCCTGCCCCATGTCCGCCGTGCCGAGGAACTCGACTATGGCGGGCAGGAAGTCAGGCATCTCCCTTCTCGTGTCCATGTCCAGGCCGTACTTCCTGTAGGTGCTCAGTAGGCGCAGCAGGTACGTCCCAATCTCCCCCTCATTGCCCCGGTAAAGGTAGTGGCTCGCGTACATGGGGCACCTGGGTGCCAACTCGAACATGTCCACGTAATGGCTTTCGACGTCAAGCCCGTCCAACTCCCTGAAGAACGCGTCGAGTTCCCTCCCAACCTCCTCGTCCACGGAATATGCAAGCGATATGAGTTCGCTGGGATCGCTATAGATTTGGGCCAGCTCCTTAGAGGGGTACGACAGAAGCTTGGAGATGGCCAGGTAAAGCATGGGGGCCCGACCCACAGCAAAAATAAAAAGCTGAGCCCTCGAACTCTCCCCTTCACAGTCTAGGAGGCCGTTCGAGGTTTAAAGGACATACGCGTGGCGATTCCATTATGACATGGCACAAGCAGTTTCGCGCCGCCGCCTGCTAATGGCGGCGGGCGCCATAGGTCTCTCGGTGGGGCTCGCATCGGTGCTCACCCGGGCCGAGTACATGAGGCCCCTGGCACAGTTCGCCGACACGAGGCTCAGGTACGGGCCGCGCGCCTGGGAGAGGATGTACCGCGACATGTGGAAGTTCGACAAGGTGGCGAGGTCCACGCACGGCGTTAACTGCACTGGGAGCTGTTCGTGGATGGTCTATGTGAGGGACGGCATAATAGTCGGCGAGATGCAGGCAGTGGATTACCCCGACATTTCCCCGGACCTGCCCAACTACGAGCCCCGCGGCTGTCCCCGCGGAGCGTCCGCCTCGTGGTACGAGTACGCCCCTATAAGGGTCAAGTACCCCTACGTGAGGGGTGTCCTCATAGACATGTACAGGGAGGCCAAGGAGAGGTATGGGGACCCGGTGGAGGCCTGGAGGAGCATCGTGGAGGACCCGGAGAGGAGGGCTAGGTACCAGAGGGCCAGGGGGAAGGCCGGGTGGAAGCGCGTGTCGTGGGACGAGGCGCTGGAGCTGATATCGGCCGCGTTGATACACACGATCAAGAGGTGGGGCCCCGACAGGATATACGGCTTCACCGTAATACCGGCCATGTCCCCCGTGAGCTACGCCTCTGGGGCCCGCTTCATAGAGCTGATAGGCGGCGCCATGGGCTCCTTCTACGACTGGTACTGCGACCTCCCCCCCATGAGCCCACAGGTATGGGGCGACCAAACCGACGTGCCCGAGTCTGCGGACTGGTACAACTCCCAGTACATGATAGTCTGGGGCACCAACCTCCCAATGACCAGGACGCCCGACGCCCAGATGTACGTGCAGGCCAGGTACAGGGGGGCAAAGGTGGTGGTCGTGAGCCCCGACTACAGCGAACACGTCAAGTTCGCCGACGTTTGGGTCCCCGTCAAGCCCGGTACAGATGGGGCCCTGGGAATGGCGATGGCCCACGTGGCGCTAAGGGAGTTCTACGTGGAGGGCCAGTACAGGTGCCTACGTGAATACGCCAAGAGGTACACGGACCTGCCCTTCCTGGTGTTGCTGGAGCCGGCTGGGGACGGGAGGTACCTGCCCGGCAGGTTCCTGAGGGCCTCCGACGTGCCCCAGCTCAGGGACGCCGTGGGCGACAACCCAGAGTGGAAGCCCCTAGTGATGAACCGCGATGGGTCCCTCGTTGCGCCCTACGGGAGCATAGGCTACAG
>JALWZH010000162.1 GCA_027002815.1 Thermoproteales archaeon
CCGGGTATGCCGACATCCCTGACGCGGATCCTCTTGCCCCCCGGGAGCTCTACCTTGGTCCCCGGCGTCGGCTTCTCCGACAGTTCCACTACCCTGAAGTGCGACACGCCACCACCGTAAGGACCATATTTAAAACTTTTCTTGTCCGCGCCCTACCTGCGGCGCCTTCGCCTCTCCCTAGGCCTCCTAGGGGGCGTGGCCGGGGGAGGCTGTACCCTGGGCACCACCGCAAATGCGAGTAGCCACCCGAAGACCCTGTCCTTATTCTCGTCAGTGGACGTGGTGTGGACGAAGAGGCTCCCCGTATCCTTACGCAGTATTATGGGGTCGCCGCCCCACACCCCCATCCGCTCCGGAAAGAAGTTCACCGGCTCGACAAACCACTCGTACTCGGTTTCCCCGTCCCTTATGACCAGGTAATCGAAGTACTCGTCGGCGTTGTACACGCCGAACACCACGACCCTACTGTTGTCGGGCAAGTCGAAGTACAGTTCGCCCAGCCTAAGCGTGTACCCGTAATTGTCCGCCTGTTCGCCGTACAGGTGCCGCGGCTTCAACGGCTCCACGGAGGCCGAGAGCTTGACGGCCACCTCACGCGCCTTTTCGTGGGCCCTCTTCAGGAGGGGCTCGGTGTTCATGGAAAGCGGCAACAACAGTTGTACGCCCATCTGTGACGCTTACAGGTGGGTTTTTAAATGAGGCGGTTAGCGGCCCGCTCGCCGCGGATCGCGGGGCCCCTTCCGATGCGGCCGCGTTCGTGGACGCAGGCCTGTTAGGCTCCGTACATTGGAATATTAATAATGCCTAGGCACCTCTCGGCTCTGTGGCCAGGAGGCTGCTCAGACGCGAAATAGGCTCGTTAGGCGCGTTCGCCCTGGGGTACAGCGACATCGCCAGCACCGTGTATTTCCTTCTGGGCGTAATAGCGCTGTACGCGGGCCCCGCGCTCCCCCTCGTGATAATGATCTCGGCCGTGCCCTTCCTCCTGTTGATAGCGGTATACATGGAGCTTGTGGGGGCCTTCCCGGAGAGCGGCGGCGCGTACCTCTTCGTGAGGCATTCGATGGGCGAGAAGGTGGCGTTCATGGCTGGGTGGCTCCTAATGCTGGACCAGGTGATAATGATTTCGTACGGCGCGCTGGGGGTGGCCGGGTACATATCGTTTTTGGCGCCCTTCCTCTCCCAGTACATACCATATATAGCGATCTCCATTGTGGTGGGCGCCATGATACTAAACCTGTACGGCATCAAGGAGTCCGCGCACGTGAGCCTGATAATAACCGTGGTGGACCTAGCCATACTGTACGCCATCATAGTGCTGGGCCTCCTCATGACCCCACACGTGGCCGTGAACGTGGAGAGGCTTGGATCGGGCATAGACGTGGCCGGCCTCCTCGTTGGCCTGTCGTTCGCCATGAGGGGATACGTGGGCATAGACGTGGTGGCCCAGTCGGCCGGGGAGACGTATATACCGGGGCGCGACCTGCCCAAGGCCATAGCTGCGATAGGCATCCTCCTGGCGCTCAACACGTCCCTCATATCAATGGTCGCATTCTACACTGTGCCCATAGAGGAGATCGGCGAGAACCTCAGGAGCCCCATGGCGTACATAGCAAGCGGTGTTGTAGGCGGGCAGGTGTTGGCCCCCCTCGTGACCCTGGACGCCCTAATAATACTGTCAGCGGCCGTGATAGCGGGCATTGTGGGGTTCTCACGGATGATTTATAGGCTTTCCCTGGAGGGCCTGCTCCCGGCCCGCTTGGGCGCGGTCAACAGGAGGGGGACCCCGTACCTGGCGGTCCTCGTTGCCGGCGGCCTGGCGGCCGCGCTCGCGCTTCCCGGCGAGGTGGAGCTCGTGGCCATGATATACGGCCTGTCCTCGCTGGTGAACTACGTGCTGACCGCAGTGGCGTATACGAGGTACAAAAAGACGCCGCTACAAAGCACCGTGTCCTTCCCGCCGATTATCGGCTATGCCGCTGTGGCGGCCCTGGGAACCGCAGTGCTGCTCATAGGCGCCATACGCCCCTACGCGCTAGTCCTCTCGCTTGTCTGGGCTGCTGTAGGCTTCGCGGTGATGCGCCTCACGTCTCTTCGAGGAACTCGGCGATACGCTTCGGGGCCCCAATTACCGTGATGATGTCGCCGCCCTGCAACACGTAGTTGCTCGCTATCTTTATCACGGCGCCCTCAGACATCTTGGAGCATATCACAACGCCGTACTCGTTCTCGACCTCCTCCACGGTCTTGCCGACAAGGGAGGAGTCCTCGGGCACCTTGACCAGATATATCTCCATGTCCTTGTCGTTGTAGGCAAGCACCTTGTACTCGTTCCGCAGAAGCTTCTCTATATAGCCGAGGACCAGCTTGCTCGGCGACACCAGCTTGACGCCCATGGCCCTGAAGGAGTCCGAGTCCTTGGCGTCCGCTATGACGAGCACCTCGGGCACGCCGAAGGACTTGAGGAGCTTGGCTATGCTGTACGCCTGCTCATGGTCGTCTATCCTCACTATGGCCATGGCGAGGTCCTCGGGGCCTATGCTGTTTATGAGCGCCTCGTCTATCCTGCTCCCGCAATACACGTATATGGGGAGCTTCTTGCCTATTTCCCCGCACTCGGAGGATTTTTGTGACGCAACTATCACAAGGTAGCCGTTCTTGTGGAGTATGTCGGCGAGCTTGAACGTGAACCAGTCTATGGAACCTATCAGGGCCACCCTCCTAAGCAAGTCATCCCTATCTTCCACAGGGTGTTTAAATCACAATCAATATTAGCTTTTCCGGCCCAAAACGGTCGGCGTGTTAGGACGGCCCGCCCACGCGCCCCCCAGTTGGCCGGCCCCTCCCCACATCCGTGCAAGGCCGTTTGACGCACATGACGGTGACTATGCCGTTTACGGCGTGGTAAAGCGTGTCGCCGCAGGCTGCCACGTATAGGGAGCCCTCCGATAGGTAGGGGAGGTCCATTGTGAGGTCGGTCCCCACGAGCCTTCTGCCCTTCCCGACGAAGAGGGCGCCGCATGCGCCCGCCATGACGGCCGCGTCCCTCATGGCAGTGACCCTATCGCAGGGGAACGCCTCCACCTCGGCGACCGCGCACGTACGTCCACAGCCGAGCACCTCCACTAGCCCTGGGCGCGGCTCCAGCCTCCTGATGCCGCAGGACCGCAGGCACGCCTCCACGTATGAGGACCCATCAACGGTCAGCTTGAACCCGGCTCTGCCGTGCTTTTCGGCGAGGCCCGCGTTGGAGAGGCGTGCCAGAGCCGACCTGATAGACCCCTCTCCAATGCCGAGGAACTCGCTTATGTGTTTCCTGCCGGCAACCTTCCTCCACTTCAGCGATAGAAGCACTATGAGGTCCCTCGGCTCCAGGGCGCACCCCATCACGAGTCCCAATGGAAACATAATAATAGTTTGATGGGGGCTGGGATACTCATGGCGCACATAGCGTTGCCGCGCGGCCCCACGCCAATCGACGCCGAGAGCCGTTCCGCGCCTCGCCCGCCACACGCCGACACAATGCGGCGCCGCCCACGGCCCAGATGAGGCGCCTCGTAATAGTAGGTGGGAGCCCAACGGCCGTCCTCCTGGCCTCGCTTGTCCGTAGGCTTACCGACAGCTACGAGGTGGTGCTTGTCGAGAGGGCCCGCGACAGGCCCCTGGCCTTCGCGCTTCCCCTAGTAGTTGCCAATATAGCCGACGCAAGCGAGGTCATGTACAACCCGAGGGAGGTCAGGGGGGTGTCCCTTGTGGACGCGGAGGTGGAGGCTGTGGACTATGCGGGCAGGAAGGTGCAGGTGGATGGGGAAAGGATAGGTGGGGACGTCCTGGTCCTCGCAGTTGAGGCCGCAGTGGACGAAAAGGCGTTCCTGGACCTCGGGGGGATCCTGGACCTCGTCAGGTCCGTGGAACCGCTCGGCACGGTGTCCTTCTTCATGAGTGGGGCAGCCCCCTTGGCGTGGTTCGTCGAGTTGGCGTTGGCGCTTCGCCGGCGCTTCCCCGACAAGTCCGTGGAGGTGAGGTTCGGGGAGGTGTCCCCCGAGACGTCCCAGTACCTTAACATCTACGCTGGGCACCTCAGGTCCCAGGGCGTGGCGATTTCGCCTGCGGCGCGTAGGCCTCGGGGAGCCATAAAGGTCCCAGTGGCCAGGCCCAACACGCTGCTGGGGCCCGCCCCAGTGTCGCTGCCGTTCTTCGAGGTGCATGGGGGCGGAGTCCATGTAGTGGGCGAGGAGGCGTGCGCGAGGCTCTCCATCCCCGTCTCCCCACACTTCAGCGTCCTCCAGACGTACCTACTGGCCAAGCGTCTCACTGGGAGGATCGACCAACGCCTGGACAGGCCGCTTTTGGCCTCGACGAGGGAGGAGCTGGCCAGCAAGTTCCTGGCGTTCCTGGAGACCGTCGTGGGGAGCATGGACCCCCTCCACGCGCTTAGGAACCTCCTGGACGCCTGGAAGCGCAGGTAAGTTCCCAATTAAACCCATAAATCCCTCCCGTTTTTACGGGGACATGAGGATAGCGATAGTCCACGACGTCTTAAGGATCGACGAGAGGGCCCTAGCCGAGGCGTTCGAAAGGCTGGGCCACAGAGCCGCGCTTTGCAGGGTGGGCGAGGCGTGCCAGGGCGACGTGACGCTCCTAAGGGTCGGCGATCCTTACGTCGCGCTGCTTCTGGCCCCAACGTTCCAGAACCCGGTCAACAGCGAGGAGGGCATCCTGAACGCCCTCAACAGGGCCAGGGCTTTGGGAAGGCTCGGAGTGGAGTACAGGGTGATATACGGCGATGTTCCCCCCGACGTGAAGCTGCCCGGGTACGCCCTGACGGGCTGGAGGACGCAGCTGGACGGCGTCGTGGACAGCTATGAGGGGCTCAGGAGCATAGTGGAGTACAGGATGGGCAGCGCCCTCTCGTCCGTGACGTTGCTGCTGGGCAAACCCACGGAGGTCTTCGAGGGGCTCCTCATAGGGGACCCGCAGCTGGAGAGGCTCGGCATAGACTACGCCAAGGTTAGGCTTGCCCGTATCGCCGATTCCCACGTGCCCCTCGACATAGACCCAGTGCCCAGACTGGACAGGGAGGCCGCCGCGCGCCTCGCGGATCACGTGGTTTCGAGGTACGGGTAGGCCCCCATGGAAAGGCTAATAAAAAGGCTCCTGTAAGGGGCCATGCGCGCATGTGTGGTGGGGGCCTCCGGCTTCATAGGGGGGGAACTGCTCCGGATCCTCCTGAGGCACAGGGAGCTCGAGCTTGCCTGCGCCACCTCGCGCCGCTTTAAGGGTGAGTACGTGTACAGGGTGCACCCAAACCTGCGGGGCTTCACGGGCCTACGCTTCGTAGAGCCCACTCTCGACGCGGTGCTCAAGAACAGCGACGTGGTCTTCCTGGCGCTTCCACATGGGGAGTCCCTCAACTGGGTCCCCAAGCTCTACGAAAGTGGGGTTGTTACTGTGGACCTGACGGCCGACTTTAGGCTTAGGGACCCCAAGGCGTACGAGTACTGGTACGGCTTCGTGCACCCGTACCCTGACCTGCTGGCCAAGTCCGTCTACGGCCAGCCTGAATTGCACAGGGAAGAGTTGAAGGGCGCGAAGCTCATAGCGTCGCCGGGCTGCATGGCCACGGCCAGCACGCTCATGTTGGCCCCCCTAGCGGCCCGGGGCATGCTCGACGGCACCGCGGTTGTGGACGCCATGATCGGCTCCTCGGGGGCAGGCGCGGAGGGGGGGATAGTGGACATGCACAGCCATAGGACCAACGTGGTTAGGCCCTATAGGCCGGTCAACCACAGGCACATAGCGGAAATAGAGCAGGAGTTGGCCAGGGTGTCGGGCCGGGACGTCAGGGTTGCCTTCACCCCCCACGCGGTGAACCTTGTTAGGGGCATATTCGCCACGGGACACGTGTTCGTTGTGGGGCGGAAGGTCGAGGAGAGGGACCTGTGGCAGGCCTACCGGTCCATGTACGGCGACTCCCCCTTCGTTAGGATCGTGAAGGACCGGTCCGGCATACAGAGGTACCCCAACGTGAAGTACGTGATTGGGACAAACATCGTGGACCTGGGCTTCGAGATAGACGATAGGCTGGGCAGGATCGTCGCCTTCGCCGCCATGGACAACCTGGTCAGGGGTGGGGCCGGTCAGGCCGTGCAGGCGCTCAACATTGCCGTGGGGTTCCCAGAGACCGAGGGCCTCATGGACATACCGCCCAACCCGTTATGATAGTGGTCAAGATAGGCGGCTCGGTCCTCTGCAAGGACCCCTCGCACGTGATACTGGACCTTGCAAATCACTGGGGGGAGTGCGTGGTAGTGCATGGGGGCGGGTGCTTCGTTAACACGGTCATGGAAAGGATGGGGCTGACCCCCAGGTACCTCACCCATCCGGGGGGGCTTAGGAGCCGCCTTGTGGACGAGGAGACCCTTAAGGCCTACGTCATGGGAGTCATGTACCTAAACAAGCTCATCGTGGCCAAGCTGAGCGCCGTTGGGGTGCCCGCCCTGGGGATGTCGGGGGCCGACAACGCGGTTGTCATGGCCAAGAGGAAGGAAAGGGTCATGGTGGTGGACGAGAGGGGCAGGCAGAGGGTAGTGGACGGGGGCTACAGCGGCCGCATCACGTCGGTGAAGGGCGAGCTGCTTGTCCCCCCACCCCTGAAGGTCCTCGCCCCAATAGCCGTGTCGCAGGACGGTAAGCTGCTGAACGTCGATGGGGACACTCTCGCCCTCAAGGTCGCCGAGGCCGTTGGGGCAAGGAGGCTGGTCCTGCTCAGCGATGTGGACGGGCTCTTCCTCGACGGCAAGCTCGTCGAGAGGCTGGACGCGGCGGGGGTGCGCGAGGCCCTGGAACACAGGGATGTGGTGGGTGGAATGAAGCGCAAGCTCAGCGTTGTACTGGAAGCGGTGGAAATGGGCATGGAGGTCGTGATATCCAACGGGGTTGTGGAGGCTCCGATAGGAAGGGCGCTCAAGGGCATGGGCACCCTGGTACGGCCTGGCTGACCCAACATAAAATTTATATATACCGGTCTGCGCACCCCCATGCCCAGCCTGGCGTGTTCTGTATGTGGGGCCGACGTGGACGTCCCCTCGGACGTGATGGACGGCGAGATAGTGAGTTGCCCCTCATGCGGCACCAAGTATATAGTCCGTATAAGCGACGGCCAGATGCTCCTGGAAGAGTTCAAGGGCGACGTAGAGGATTATGGGGAGTAATCCGATAGATGCTACACTTCCTTTACGATATTGTTAGGCTTGACGAGAGGCTACTCCTAAAGGAGTTCCAACGCCGCAATATAGGCGTAACGCCGGTCAACGTGCAGTCGGAGCCTGTGGACGTTGGGCCAAGGGACGCCTTCGGCTTTGTCAGGGTGGCCTCCAGGTACAGCGCGCTACTCGTCTCGTACCTGTACGAGGCCATGGGTCCCGGCTCCATAAACGGCTTCACGGCCCTGGCCCTGGCACACGACAAGTTCGTCACCCATGTGGCCCTGGCCCGACACGGCGTCGACACGCCGAGGTCGTATCTGGCCCTTTCGGAGAGGGCAATGGAGAGGGGTAGCGCGGAGCTGGGGTTCCCCTCCATAGTGAAGCCCACGGACGGGTCATGGGGGAGGTTCGTGTCCCTTGTGAGGTCGCCGAGCGACTTGGCCACCCTTGCGAGGCATAGGCGGCTTGCAGGCAAGCCGGCCTACATAGTCCAGGAGTTCGTCAACAAGCCTAATAGGGACATAAGGGCAATAGTCGTGGAGGACCGCATGGTCGGCGCCATATACCGCATAAACGAGGGCGATTGGAGGACCAACACGGCGCGCGGCTCCAAGGCGGTTCCCGTGGACGATTCCCGTGAGCTGGAGGAGGTCGCGGTCAGGGCCAGCAGGGCCGTGGGCGCCCTGTACAGCGGGGTGGACCTCGTGGAGAGCGAGCGCGGCTACCTGGTGCTTGAAATAAACGGCGTCCCCGAGTTCAAGAACGTGCAGGGTTCCACGGGGACTAACATAGCTGGGGAGATAGTAGAGGCCGCGTATAGACACGCGAAACGTTAATTTGGACTGCTGGCCCGTGGGGCATGGACCTGCAGCTGTTGAGGCGCCTCGTCGAGGTGCCCGGGGTGTCCGGGCACGAGGAGAGGGTAGCCAGCATCATACTGGAATCCGTCGGCGGTTCCCTCGACGATATGGGCAACGTGAGGGCCGGCAACGGCAAGGTCCTCTTCGTGGCGCATATGGACGAGATAGGCCTGCTGGTGACCCACGTCGACAGCGAGGGCAAGGTCAGGTTCCGTAAGGTCGGCGGCGTCCCGGACCAGGCATTGCCGAGCCAACACGTAGTGGTCCACGGCGAGGGGGACGTCCCAGGCGTCATTGGCGTGGAGCCCCCCCACTTTTCCAAGTCGGAGAGGCAGGACCTCTACATAGACGTGGGCGCGTCGAGTCCCGAAGAAGCCGCGGAGCTCGGCGTCGTCCCCTTCAGCCCGGTCACCTTCCTCAAGGTGTTTAGGGAGGTGGGCAGGTACCTGTCGTCGCGGGCCATGGACGACAGGGCGGGCTGCTGGGTCCTCGTGGAGGCTTACAGGCAGGTCCCCAACGCGGCGTACGCGTGGACCGTGCAGGAGGAGGTGGGCCTAGTGGGCGCCAGGGCGTTGGCGCGGTCGGTCGACGTGAGGGCCGCCATAATAGTGGACACATTGGCCTGCTGCAACCCGAGCGTGACAGGCGGCGTGAGGCCGGGCGGCGGCCCCGTCCTCAGGGTGTTCGACAATTACGGGCCCTACCCGAGGAAGCTGGCCAGTAGGATCGCGGAGATCGCGCGTAGGCATGACATACCCATACAAGTGGGCGGCGGTGGCGGCGGCACCGATGCGGCGGCCTTCCAACAGGCCGGCGTGCCGTCCATAGCCATAGGCATACCGAACAGGTACGCCCATTCTTCCGTAGAGATGGTCCACATGGACGACCTCAGGAACACGCTTAGGCTTGTGGTAGCCTTGGCGTCGGAGCTGTGACCAGAAAGAAAAAGGGGCGTGTATTACCGTTGCTGTGAGGGGCAGGACCCGAGCCGTTTGAGCACCGCGACCAGCAGTCCGAGGCCCCTCTGCACGTCGGGGTCCCTCAAAGCCGAGAGGAGGCCCATGAGGCCCACCGGCTTGGCGTCGTCGGCGGACGCCAAGGCATAGGTCAGGCAGTCCACCTTGGCGGGGTCCATGGACAGGTTGGTGCCTGCTATTAGCGCCACTTCCTGCAGCTTGGACAGTCTCTCTACGAAGTCCTTGCTGAGCACCCCCTCTGTGAAGAACCTCACTGAGGCCGCCAAGTTGACTAGGTCGTCCAGCACGCCGCTGCGCTTGAACTCGAAGAGCGTCTCGACCAGGTCCCTGGCCACGTCCAGCCTCTCCACGATCCTGAGAAGCGAGTCCTGCACCTTCTCGTTTTCTAGCGCCGCTATGAGCCTCTCCAGCTTGTCCTCGCCGCTCATAGCCCCGCCCGCGCGACCCCCCATATCCCACAGTTGGTGAGGTCCTTAAGCCTGTAGAAGACCTTGCTGGGCGGCGGCGGGTGGAGCGCCGGCGCCTCGTAGTTCCAGGAGACCTGCGTGGCCTCCTCCAGGCCCGTAAGTATGAAGCATATCACCCTGCCGGTGTACACCGTGTCGGAGTAGCCCAGGTCCAGCTCCTCCGCTATGCGGGACGCCACGACCTCGCTCTGGAAGTGCGCCACAGACCCTGCCTTGGGGACCGGCAGATTCGTGGCATCGCCGAGGGCGTACTCGG
>JALWZH010000163.1 GCA_027002815.1 Thermoproteales archaeon
CATCATGAGGGCCAAGCACCCCCGCTAAATAAATTGACATGTGCTACACGTCGCCGCTGAACTCGACCAGCACGTTGCAGGGAAGATACATGCGTGCTGTCACGTGCCTAATTCCCAACTTTTCTATTAGTGCTAAACGGCGTTCCTGCGCTGCGGATAACGGGGATTGACCACTCTTGACCTCCACAGCCAACATACTATCGCCCTTAACTGCAAAGAGGTCCACGTACTGCAGATCCGTCATGTAGTCTGCCCCCTTGTCCCTGAAAATCCCCACAAGCATGTCGACTAGCGTGTTGAAGTCCTTTAACACGCTCATAAGGCACCTTTTGGCGCACGGCGCATATTTGGCGAAGAGTAGCTCGTGTCTCTTCACCACTGGCCCTTTTCTGCAGGGCTCAAAGACGCATTTATCGCCGCCCACACATATATAGCCACTTGAGAGGTCTAAGGTAGCCTCGCCGTCCACACATCCCGATGTTGGATACTCGTAGAGCTCTGACAACATGTGGGCTAGACGTACAAGTTCCCTGCCCCTCATTACCCTATACCCTGCACGTTTCAGGGATTCGGCAACAATGTCCTCACCAAGTTGGCCTAGGTACATGTTGGACGGACGCAATGATAGACGGCGCATCACATCCTTTCTATTGTCGGTATACCCAGTATGTAGAATCCGTTTTCAAGCACCGTGGCAAGCACCCTTATGAGGGCCAGCCTGAACGATCTATATGGCTCCAGAGAGGAGAGAACGGGGTATTTTTCGTAGTACGAGTTAAATATTAGGGCCAGGGAATTCAGGTAGTCAGCCACATAGTCCGGCCTGAGGCTCATAGCAGCGTTTTCCACCACGTCGGGGAACTCCGCAAGTTTTATCACAAGGTCCTTCTCTAAACCCTCTAAAGTGCTGGGTACCTCGACCGCTAAGTTGGGCTCTTCCCCGGCCTTATTTAAAATCGAACGCGCACGGACATACGTGTATTGCAGGAAGGGGCCGCTGTTCTGGCGGAAATCCATCACTTTGTCCCACTTGAATTCTAGAGGCCTCCTCGGGTTATTGGAGGCAAAAACGTGCCTTATAGCACCTACGCCTATCTTTTCGGCTACTTCCTCAGCGTTGTGTAGATCCCCAGTACGCTCCCTAGCCCGTTCAACGGCCTCATCTATTATGTCGTCAAGTGATATATATTCGCCGCGTCTCGCGGACATTTTTCTGCCAGGAACGTTCACTATTTCGTACGAGTAGTGCACCGTGTTGAGCGCCTCGTTGACGTGGCCCAAAGCGTACAACACCACGCGTACATGAGCCTGGGGATGCGACTGCTCGCTGGCGATTACCCTAATGACTTTGTCCGGCGAACAGCATCGGTGTTGCCACAACGCATAGGCCATGTCCCTGGTAACGTAAAGAGTTGTCCCGTCAGACCTCACCAAGGTCACCTTCGGAATAAAGGCGGGAAGATCCATGACCTCGCGGAGCCTCATGTCATCCACAAATCGAGGCGCATCGAATGTGATGGATCCGCCTTTGCGTTCTATGTAAAGGGGCCACTTGACTTCAAGCTCACGTACAATACGGTAGGCTGCGTCGTTCCATACGGTAAGCTCGCTTTCCCAGTCCCATGAGTCCACCTCTATGCCAAGCCTCCTTAACGTGGCCCTCTGACCGTCGAGTACCAGAGACACGGAGTCCCTCACAATCTTCACCACGTTTTCGTCCAGCTTCTTTTCATAGGCTCTGTTCCACTCGTTTATTACGTGTTCTACATCGGTGTCGCCCAAAGAACGGACCAATACGTGCACGAGCTCTGGATCTTCATCCATGTTGCGCTTAATGACGGACAACCACTCGTCTATTTCGCTCACTATTTCCCTTGCCTTTTCCTCGTTGGCGTTTTCCTTAAGCTTCTTTAACCTGTTTATTTCAGCGATGGCATATGTAGTGCTATATACTATGCCCATCACGTGGTCCGGTTTAACGCCCCTTGCCATCCTTTCATGCACGTGATTTTTAGACACGCTGTATCCTAGGGCCACGTACATCACCTGCGCCCCACAGTCATCAACGTAGAAGTGGACAGAAACGTCGGCACCGCAAAAACGTAGAAGTCTCGCCAACGAATCGCCCAGTATGGAATTTCTGCCGTGTCCCACATGGAGCGGGTGTACGGGATTGGCGCTGGTATGTTCTATCAAGTACTTTTTTCCTTTCAATTTCCCCGTCTTCCCATAATCCGAGCCTACGCGTCTCATTACGTCCAAGAGGAGGCTTGCCAGCGAACGCGCATCTATGTCTATGTTTATGTACCAATTCACGAAGGAGACCGACGAGAAGTACTCGCTCTTCGGTATCCTTGAAAGGGCCGCTAAAACAGAGGCCTCATCGATGCGGTTCCTGTACCTGTGGAGCCTGACCGTGAAGTATCCCTGAGACCGTTTATCGCTTGGAGAGAGCTCCAGCCCCTCTATTCCCAACTCCTTCGAAAGCAGCGAAATGTACTTGCTAGCCTCGCTACGTACAACTTCGATGGGACTATTCATCTACTTTGCGGTGAGCCTCCTCGCCTCCCTCTCCGTCTCGCGTAACATCACTATGTCGCCCAGTCTAACGGGACCCTTCACGTTGCGGGTTATGACGCGGCCCTTGTCCCTACCCTCAAGTATGCGCACCCTTACCTGCGTCACCTCGCCAGCTATACCGGTACGCCCAACTATTTGGACTACTTGGGCAGCCACAGCGTCTTCATAAGGGCTAAAACGTACTTCTTGTCTTTCCTCCATAATGCGTGCCGCGCTACAACGTATAAAAATTTTCCTTGTAAGGTTAGGAGGAAAGGACCTTCACATGCCTAGATACCAGTATTGCGGTTTCCAGATCTATTTGGTGACGCTCTATAACCCCAAGCTCCGGGTTCTCGATTTCGAAATAGTAGCCCAACTCGCTTTGTTCTGATCTGTACACTTTTATTATGGCGCCATCACATATTGCGACGAGGTCCCACCCAGAGTACTCCAAAACCTTACAGCGTTTTAGCCTGTATATCTTCCGTTCTATTTCCGGCCTTGAAGGTGCTGGGGGGGCTTGTGGGAGATCCTCCGAGTAGAGTTTTTTGCGCCTAGACATACAGTTTGGGTGGACTGAACGGGATTATTTTAAGTCTATGCATCGCATACATAGGGTCGAAGTGCGCCGACATATGCACGAAGTACGTCGAGGGGGCCCAGTTCAGGGGACCATCGACGTACAGAACCCCATCAAGCGCGTATCCGCCCAGCACCGCGACCATATGGGGGTGTATCTGCACCACATAACCCGGACCATAGATATTCCCGTCGACATGGTACGCGTTTCCCCCTAAATACTCAGAAATCTCGATCTTGGTCCCTATAACGTCGAACACCCTAATAATGTTGTCCTCCTCTTCTATAAGCTTCTCAAAGCATGAAATCGACTCGATGAGGCGGGCCGCGTGGCGCCTATTATGGGCGTACCTGACATAGCCACACTTAGCCTTTCCAAGACCCCCATAAACTATACACACATCGTGGTTTCCTTCGGGTTTCCCCTTGTCGACACCCACAATGTTGAGGCCCCTGCCAGTGTCACAAGCGGCGATCCCTGGCCCCCAGCACTCAGGAAGCCTAACAATGGGCATCACGAAAGGGAAAATGATACCCTAAGCGTTACGCGGCCGCCTTGTCTCCCTACGAACACCACGTTAAGCGTATTTCCCTCGCAGCTTGCGCGCCCAGTTATAGGGGGCGACATGGCTTTCAGCGCCCGCAGAAGCTTAGGCCGAATTGAGGGGGGCACGTGAAGGGTCTTGCTAAGCTTTTCCACGAATGCTGTCAGCGGATCGCCGTGTATCTCCTCAACAAGTTCGTCCATGGAGCCGTTCGCCTTCCACCTCTCAACCACCTTAAACCCCTCGTTGTTCCCCTCAACTACTATCTCCTCGTCATTAAGGGACAGCGAAAACAGTATCATTCACCTTCTCTGAGTATGCCCGCCTCGTAGAGTATCTGAATCTCTTCAAATGAGAGCCTTTCTCCCCTTCTGAACCGTTCGTATATCTCCTCAGCCCTCCTCATCAGCATCTCCTTGGCCAACTGGTCACGCGACTTCTCCAGGGATACGCGCTCAGACATCTCGAGCGCTTTGAGGAGAAGATTATACTTGTTTATCTCGCTTCTAATTTCACCGGCTTTTTTCCTCAGATCCTTTCTTTTACCTATAAGCTCCAGTATGGAGCGCTTTATCTCATCCCTTCGCTGTTTAAGGAGCTCCCTCTCGTCTTTAAGAGCCTTAAGTTCATTTATATAATATTCAAGCTTCCTCTTTGCTTCATTAACAACATCCTTAAGTTTTATCAGCTCTTCTACGACTTTTTGTATGTCATTCTTCAAATCATCCCTTTCCTTTTTTAATTCTTGTATCCTCTGCTGCGTCTCAGATATCCTATGCGACAGCTTTTCTAGTATTTCGGCTGCGTTGACCTCCCTCTCCAACCTGGCGATAGCCCTTATAAATTCCCTATCGCGTTGAGGATCGCTCGGAGAAGTTTCATAGGAGAACTCCAACTGTTCTATGAGGTATTTTAATCGTTCCTTATCCATGGGTTTTCCCCCAGTGGTTTCGTTGACCATTTTCTGAATCGACCTGTAGTTGCTTATACGCTTCTTCAGTTGCTGAATATCATTAGTTATGGTCATTCTACGCTGTTTGAGGTCCCTTAGCCTAGACACGAGGACGCCCCTCCTATCGTTTATCCTCCTTATTTCTTCCCTTAGAGCCTGTATCTGTTGACGCTTCCCCTCGATCTTGTTCCTTATCTCTGCCAGCTGCCTCCTTATTTCGTCCAGTTCCTTTCGCTTTGCATCTATATTGGCATTTATTGCGTTAATTTCCATTTCTATGTTATTTAACTCCTGGGAAAGATTACGTACGTTTTCAAGTATTTCATCCCTGCTTATCAGCGCCATTATTACTCTATGGAATCATCTTCTTATAAAGTTAAGCCCCAGCGGCCATGGTCCTCGGAGATCCGTGAAACGCGCAGAAACAAGCGGTCCCGCCTAGGACGTTGACCGACCTACCTTGGTTACAACTCTCCAAGGGCACTAAACTATATATTTCGTGACAACCTTCATAACGTGAGTAGAAGGAACGTGGTTGAGCAGATAGCTGTGAGAATAGCCGGCGAAATAATAGTCGCGGATAGACCGGGCGAGGCCATAAAAAAGTGGCGGGAAATATTTAGGATCTCGCAGACGCAGTTGGCCTCTAAGCTGAACACCTCGCCCAGCGTTATTAGCGACTATGAGTCCGGGCGAAGAAAGTTTCCCGGCGCGCGGTTCATACGGAAACTGGTATATGCCCTGATAGAAATAGACATGGAACGTGGGGGTCTAGTCGTCGATGCAATAGCGAGACAGATAACCGACAACCTACTCTGGCTGGCCGTGCTAGATATGAAGGACTTCTCCAAGCCCATAGACCTCTACAAATTCAGCGAAATGCTTTCGGGCGAGATAGTAGTGGAGGGAAGCCCCCATACCCTGATATACGGCTACACTGTGGTGGACAGCATAAGGCTCGTTCTAGACGTCCCTGCCCATGAATACTTCAAACTCTATGGGTCGACAAGCCAAAGGGCTGCAATCTTCACAAACGTTTCCACCGGCAGGTCTCCCCTGGTTGCTATAAAGTCCATGATGGCAATAACGCCATTGAAGCCCAGCGCAGTGGTTCTCCATGGGATAAAGAACGTGGACGTGCTCGCCGTCGAGATAGCCAAACGCGAGAGACTGCCCCTCCTAACAACCGTTCTTCCCTTGAAGGACATTTTAAACAGGCTCCAATCAGATGCGCGATACGCATATCCATGACCATCAAGGCGCTCTTTATAGAGGTGCTGGGCACGTTACTGGACGTAAACAATATAGAGAAGCACATAGCCGAGCTGGTGATTAAGGAGATTCCGGTACGCATAAGCGGCGCTGACCTTGTGAGGGAACTCGTAGATGAGATGCGGAACAGGTTCCTTTCAGAGCAGTACAGATCTATGAAGCACCTCGTGAAGGACTCGCTTGCAGCCATAACAAAAAAATATAGCGTAATCCTCAGCCCGCACGAACTTTACTATATAGCCAATAAGGCTGTCAATGCCCTTGTAGGTATCATGAGGCCGTATGGGGACGCGCAGCATTTCCTCAAAGAAGTTAGGGGCATGGGCCTTGCCATGTACGTGCTCACAAGCCTTGACAACGATATAGCGAAGAAAATACTGATAACGTTGAGCCTAGCCGAGTATTTCAACGGCATTGTGAGCGCAGACCTCAGCAGGGCCATGAAGCCCAGCCCAAAAATATACCTTTCCGCATTGAGGAGGGCCGGCGTTAGGCCCGAGGAGTCCCTCATAGTGAGCGCCCTGCCGGAAGATGTAGTGGGCGGAACTTTATGCAACATCCGCACCATATTCGTGAAGCGTGGAAACGATATCCCCATGGGGGCCCAGAAAGTGGCGGGCAACCTTGTAGAGGTAGTGGAGATCCTAAGGAAACTAGTGGATTAATGTCCGCCTTTACTGCGCGAGGCCTCGTGCCGCCGCTTATATGCACGTTCACGCGCCTTCTTCCTCCACTTATAGTTGTGTGTCTCCTTCAAGGAAGTGGCAAGAAGGCCGCGCATCTTCTTGCCCGCAGATGTGAGACCCCTATAGACTCGGCCACGCTTGCGCTTCACAACAATATGCCTGGGCAATTTAGGCATCGGAGGATCGTGATGACCCTTAACTATGCCGTCCAACCATAGTCTAAGCGAGGACACATTTGTTTCCCAAACGGTCTTTCTCGCCTCATCGACCGGTATCCCAAGAAGCCTTGCCTCCCTGACAGTGAGTCCCACAGCCCTAACCTCACCCACAGAAAAGCCCCTTC
Source organism: Thermoproteales archaeon (assembly GCA_027002815.1). Classification (GTDB taxonomy): domain Archaea; phylum Thermoproteota; class Thermoprotei; order Thermoproteales; family Thermoproteaceae; genus WANN01. Next base: position 6,940 of record JALWZH010000163.1, read on the forward strand.
CTCTCCGCCAAGACACTGTCAACTGGCCCGACGACATTCGACGAGGCTGCTTCACCAAGGGCGTTGGAGGCGGCACCACGACCATCGCTAAGAGACTAACTGGCCTTTAAAAAATTACCGCAAGGATGCTTAAAAAGCGGCGATAGGAACATTGTAGTGCATAGGCTTCTTCTCACCATATCGGTGTATAGAGGTCTACTGGCCTTCGTAGGCTTAACTGTGCTTCAAAGCGTGAGTCCAGGCGTGTTAATAGGCACCACGCTCCTCTTCTCAATCGGCCTCCTCTCGAGGGCCATGGAGATGGAGTACTCCGATGCATTAACACTGATGCTGGGCTTGATCCTCTTCGTTGACATAATCGATCTATTGGGTAAAGCGCTGTATGAAGGTATCTACATATCCAATATAGCTATAAATCTTATAGTCATTATTTGGGACATACTGACGTTTTATATACTTAGAGAGTTAGAAAGCAGGGGCTAGGCCACCCTCACGTGTCTCACAATCCTGTAAGAATTCATGTTGCCAAAAACCTCTACCACCACCGAGAAAAACGTACGGTCATTGGGACGTATATAAAGCAGGCCGCTTCTAATCGAATACTCGGAAACATTAAACACATACACATTTATGTTTCTCACCAGATTTAATAGTCGCGTAAGGTCAATGACCACATCGCTTCCCTTCTCAACTTCTGTTGGGACCTTCAAAAGCGCGTTCACAGTCTTCAAAAGTTTATAGTCATAAAAAAGTTTCAGAGATACGTAAAGTCCAAATATCGACACGTAAAACAGGATTATCACGTCAAGGGACAGATTATACATTCTCCTTGAAGCTTCTTGCAACGTCACGGGGTAATTGAGGGACGACCTTAAACCCATGCACAAGCGATATGAAGCTCACATCGCCGACCCAACGGGGCACCACATGGAAAGCCAGATGATCCTCCTCAATAATAATATTGATACCATGTGGATTATATATTCTCCTTACCAATCCTATAAATTTAGAGAGGATACTGTGACCCTCGGAAAACACGTGTTGGCCAGCATCCCTCACATTTACATGTCTGTTTAGAGCTATTACTATATGACCATTGTTAAAAGGTATTGGATGGGCATACACGGTGAAGTTGTCGGAACCGTATATGTGAATGTCCTTTTCCGATATATTTCTACATATGTCACACCTATATGATTGGCCGGGAAACATGGCGGCTCATGGCGTACTACTTTATGGGCACCTTTATCCTCAGCTCCTTAGCCAATTCCTTGTACCTGTTCCTCACCGTAACCTCGGTCACGCCAGCGGCCATAGCCACCTCCTTCTGAGTCCTTATATCGCCTTGAAGTAAACACGCTATGTATATGGCCGCAGCGGCGAGACCCGCGGGATCCTTACCTGCGGTTAATCCGCGTTTTTTAGCCTCCTCAATAATCTTCTTGGCTTCTTTTATGACATCTCCACTTAACTTAAGTTGCTCGGCTATCCTGCTAACATAGGTGGATGGGTCGCTAATGGGTATCCTTATATTTAGTTCTCTAAGTAGGAGACGGTAGCATCTGGCAACTTCCTTTCTGCTAGCCCTGGTATATTTGGTTATTTCGTCCAGCGGTCTTGGGATCATGCGCTTCCTACAGGCCATGTACAACGCCGCTGTTATCATAGCCTCAACGCTTCTCCCACGTACGAGTTCCTTCTCTAGCGCCATCCTGTATATCTCAATCGCCTCGTCGATGCACTGTTTAGGCACCGCTAGGAGACTCTTAAGCCTTTCAAGCTCCTGCGATGCCTGTACAAGGTTCCTCTCATAGCTTGTCTGTACTCTGGCCCTTGTCTGCCACTTTCTTAGCCTGATTGCCTCAAGCTTTTTCTTGATGTCAAGCTCCTTACCCGACACGTCCTTGTCCCTCCAGTCTATCACAGTTGTAAGAGCCTCACTGGTCAAACGCGTAAGCGGGGCTCCGGTACGCGCCCTGCTTTCTCTTTCCTCGGGAGTGAATGCCCTCCAATCGGGACCCAGGTCCAGCAGTCTGTCCTCCACTATTGTCCCGCACTGAATGCACACGACTTCCCCACGCTCATTATCGAACACGAACTTGTCGGAGCCACAAACAGGGCAGGTATATGTCTCGCCGCTTTCCGTCATCAGCTCCACGAATTTGCCCGACGAAAGTTTCAATCGTAATCTCCCTAAGGGTGTGCCGGGGCCCGACATCTCAGTTTTTAAGTTTTACTACTTTAAAAATCTTTCTATTATAACTGTGGTCACCCCTGCGGGCCAGAACCATATATGGACAGCAATTTCCCGACCTTAACGTACAAGCCCATTAACTGTGCCAACGCATTGGCCCCGTTTAGCAATGCCATATGGGTCACCGCTATTTTATACACAATATCAGCCTTGAGGAACTCCGGGACAGAGAACTGCGGCTTGAATGTCACTATCTCCCTATGTAGAGCCCTAATTACGTCATACTCGCTTATCCCATAGTCGTATAACAGTTCCTTTAATTTTCTAAAGAGAAGATCGTACTTCCCCTCTATGGAAAGGCGGAGAAGATCCCTAACAGTACGTGGGTCCACGATTCCGAGGGCCCTATATATAAGCTCCGCGTCTATCTCCCTAGACAGAGTTGCCGCGGTCTGCAACATGTTTATTGCCCTACGCATATCCCCGCCGGACAGTTCGTATATTGTGTTGAGTGCTTCGTCTGTCGGTTTTATTCCCTCGGACCTGGCTATGTGCCTCAGCCTCTCCACGACGGCCTCACGGGGCAACGGCGAAAACCTAAACACAGCACACCTAGACTGAATAGGCTC
>JALWZH010000164.1 GCA_027002815.1 Thermoproteales archaeon
GCGCCAGGGGGGGCGGCTCCGGCGTCTATAGGGGCGGGGGGCTGGTCGGCGTGGCCGAGCCCCGGGGCGATGGGGCGGCTGGGGGCATCTAGCGGGCATGCTGGTGGGCGCGGCCATAAGCGTGTACCAGCACTTCGGCGTGTGTGGGTGCGACATGGAGGAGACCCCAGGCGCCATGCACGTAGCGTTCTACGAGTGGGACCTGGAGACTGCGAGGGGGCTGGGCCTCGACGCTATTAGGACTGGCGTCGAGTGGGGGCTCTTGGAACACGTAGAGGGGAAGATCAACGCTCATTGGGTGGAGTTCTACAGGCGCTACCTCTCCAGGGCCAGGGAGCTGGGGCTGACGGTCTGGGCAACCCTACACCACTTCACCAACCCCCCATGGATACACAGGTACGGCGGGTGGACCGACAGGCGTGTTGCCAGGGCCTACGTGAGGTACGTGGACCGCGTGCTGGCCGAGCTTGGGGACCTCATCGACGTGGCGGTTCTGTTCAACGAGCCCGCGACGTATGCCCTCCTGGCCTACATACATGGCGTGCTCCCCCCACACCACCAGCTGGACGTGCCCGGCTTCCGGGGGGCGCTGGACAACATCCTCGACGCCGTTGCTGAGGCCCATGACGTGGCGAGGGGATACGGGATAACTACGTCTGCAACCCACATGCTGGGCGTCGTGAGGCCAAGCGGGCTCACCGCTCGACTCGCCGCCAAGGTGCTCGAGTGGATGTACATGCGGGAGGTGGGCGCCCTGAGGATTGTGGACGTGCTTGGCGTGAACATGTACGCGGTTGCTCTGCTGCGCGGGCTAAGGGCGAGCTACGTGGCGGCGCCCCACTATGTTGTCCAGGCCCTCTCGCGTATCCCTGGGAGAAAGGCGATAACGGAGACGGGCATAGCCACTAGGGACCACAGCCTCAAGGAGTGGTACATGTGTATGCTCGCCAAGGCCCTACCACAGGTCGAGGCCGTGTTCTGGTGGTCCCTACTCCACGGGTACGAGTGGGGGATAGGATATGGCCCCTTCTTCGCGCTGATAGACGTTCTGAGGGACTACACGAGGGTGGTGACGCCGCCGGCCAGGAAATACGTGGGGATTATGCGGGCGAGGCCCAGGTGCCCTGTGAGGGCCATGCCGGTGCCAGTAGGCGATTGGAGGACGGGGTACGCCTAGGCCGCTCAAGGCCGCTCGCCTGTCTTCTCCAGGCATGCCAAGAGCGACCTAAGTATCCTATAGGTCAAGCCCCATATGACGATGTTCCCAACCCTGTAGTGGGGCCTTTCCCCGGCCACGTGGCTCCTCCTCAAAGTCTCCAGGCCCACCCACACCGCCTCCTCTACCTCGCCCCTATTTATGGCTGGGCACACTCTGCCCGTCCTGAACACCACTGGGAGCACCTTGATGTGCGGGGCGTTCCGCGGCGATTTGGGGCTCAGGATTCCCACTAGGTTGTCGAGGCCTAGCCTGATCCCCACCTCCTCCTCGGCCTCCCTCATCGCCGTGACAATTAGCGTTTCCCCGGGCTTCCACCTGCCTCCCGGAAGCGCGGCATGGCCCGACCAGGGGTCCCCCGACCTCCTCACACGCTTAATCACCAGCACCTCGTCCGCATCGTTAAGTATCGCCGCGACTGCCGCCCAGTTGGGGCCGCCCCTGAGACAAATACAGCGACTGGGACTGGCCATGGTACAAACCCCACCCGCTTTTTTTAACTCTCCAAGCCGCCCAGTTGGGCCTATATGGGGCCATTCCCTGACAGTGGGGCTGGACGCGCTGTCGCCTTTACGTGGCCCCAGCGCTTCCCCGGGCACGTCCCCATTGGTGGGTCCCCAAACTCGTTCGCGAGTGTCCTTCTAGATGTCCAGATAGTTGATGGTCGCTAAGCATTTATTGTATTGGGGCAATGTGTGGGTGGTACATGTCCGCTGCAGGGACGGCACGGTGGCGATTGCGGTGGGGTGGTTCCACGCGGATCCGTTGCTCGGCCTGCTCCTTGCCCTCGTGTTGGGCATCGCCGTGTCGCTGCTGTGGCCCCACCTTCTGAGGGTGGGCGCGGCGTACAGCGTGTCGGATCTTCGGGCTGTCCGAAGCGCCTTCGAGCTTGTGGGTATCAGGGGGAAAAAGGTGTACGATCTTGGTTGCGGCACCGGCGACGTGCTGAGGATCGTGGAGGACATGGGCGGTATGGGCATAGGCGTCGAGATAGACCCGGTCAGATGGCTTATATGTAGGCTGAGGGCGCGCAAGAGCAGGGTCATCCTGGGCGACATGTATCGGATCCACCTCGGCGATGCCGACGTGATATACGTGTTCCAGTGGCCCTCGGTCAATAGGAGGCTTGCCGCGAAGATACTGAGCGAGGCGAGGCCAGGCACGATAGTCGTGTCCTACTACTGGGAAATGCCCATGTTGACTCCAATCCACGTAGACAGGGACAAAAAGATCTACGTTTACAGGGTGGACGCCCGAACCGGCCGAGGGGCCGATACGCGTCTCGGCGTTGTGCATGACAACGGCAAAACTTTAAATGGTGGCGGCACATCCCAATGAGCCCCGGTAGCTCAGCCCGGTCGGAGCGCCCAGGGGCTGAAGCCCCGTGTAAGCCTCGTAACCAGGGACGGCGAGCGAGCGGGAGGTCCCGGGTTCAAATCCCGGCCGGGGCTCCACGCGGCTTTCTCGGCACAGCCGCTACTCCCTGGCCAGCTCGAAGTACTTCCTCCATATGTCCCCCCTAGTTATTATGCCCACGAGGCGCCTCTCAGCGTAGTTGTCCACCACTGGGAGGCGGCCAATCTCATGAGACAGCATTTTGCCGAGCGCATCCTCCAGCGTCTCCTCGGGGACGGCGACCACCACGCGCCTAGTCATTACCTCGCCCACTGCCACGTTGCCCCTCGCGTCGCCGTCCCCGAGGAGACGCTGGAG
>JALWZH010000165.1 GCA_027002815.1 Thermoproteales archaeon
GCGAAGGGGTATGGTCCGCGGCATTGTGTGGGGTGGGATAGGGGGCGCCTGTGATGGGGCGGAGGCGGATTTTGGTAGGTTGGTTTGGGTAGGGCGCGTTGTTGGTCGCCGGTACACATAGCCGCGTGCGGCGTTTTGTCTCGGCGCCAGTTTTGAAATCTTCTCTTGTCGGGTTTTCTGTGGTGGGGTTTGTGCCTGCGCTACTCTGTTGCTGTTTTTTCTAGCGCTTTTCTTACTGCCTCCCTGTGGAGCGGCGTCTGCCAAGCGTAGTAACGGCCAATACCCAGCTCGGGGTCACGCTCGGGCGGCGGCACGTCCAGCCAGAGGTACTGTCTTCTTTCGTGCATGTACACTATTAGGTTCAGTTCTACTAGCCTGTCTATGAGGGCTCCCAGCTCCTCCTTTTCCTCCCTCTTCTCCGCTTCCCGCAACCTAGCCACCAGGACATCCACGTCGCCTATAGCATCCCCCAGTACTGCGCGCTGAAGCGGCGTAAGCCTATCCACGAAGGCCTCCACATCCCTCACCCTCGCCACCACAGCGTCATCTACATTCCACCCCACCCTGTATAGTCTTTCGAGGGTCTCCGGGTTACCGCCTGTCCACCTCCAGGCCTCGTCGAGGGGCGGCTTTGGGCCTGGGAGCTGTTCGTAGAGCTGGGCGAACCCGTCCCTAGGCATGTTCCACATGGCCCGTATCTCGGCCCACCTGTGCCTGCCCACCCTCTCCCTAGTCACCCCCTCGCTGGACGCGACCAGCACCACGATCTTCTCATACCTCGCAGGCGGGTACTCGATCAAGTTGAGCATAGTCTTGACGAGCAGCTCCGCCCTGTCCACGCCCACGGCCTGGAAAACGTCGTCGGCCAGGAGGGCGACCCTCTCCTTGCCCTTTCGCAGTGCCCTTACTACAATGGCTATGGCCGCCTCTGCGAGGGCTGCCGCGGCCGGGTGCACGGCGGCCTTAAGCGCCTCGCCGAGGGCCCTCCTGGCAATCCCCTTCAGGTCCTCGGTAACGACAAGCCGCTCGGCCTCCTCCTCTAGGGGACTCACATACACGGCGCTATACCCCAACCCCCTGAAAAACTCGAAGGCCTGCCTAAGCAACGCCGTCTTCCCGCAGCCCTCAGGCCCATACACTACGAGGGGCCACCAGGTCCCCCCCTCCGCCAGCTCGACGAGCTGCCGCAGCGCCGCTTCACGGTCCACGAACTCGACCTCACGGCCGGCGAAAGGTATCCTGATCCTCCTCACAGCCCCATATCCAGGCACATTTAAGTAGGTCGCCTGTCGATGTTTTGAGGACTCGGAATGGGGGTTAATCCCGGCAATAGTACCCCTTAGGTCCCTGTGTGATATGCCCGCCGTGCCTAGTCCCTTCTGAGCCTGTCCTTCTCCTGCCGCTCAAATTACCGGCCTACCAGTTCTCGACGTGGATGCGGCACCGCTGGAGCACTTGTATCGGTCTACGTGTTGAAGTGGGCACTGCGGCTACATGGTCGCTATGGGCGTGCTGTTTCCGGGCCTATACAGGTTGCCAGACCGCTAACAAGCTTGTCCAGGCCGAGCAGATGTTCTAAGGGGGCCTCCTCGAGGAGTTCCCCAACCGCCCGGTAAAGGTTCCTTATCTTGGGTTTTCGGCTCAGCAGTGCCAGGTACACCAACAGTCTCTGCTTGGCGTCTAGCTTTTCCCCGAGCCGCCTCTCCAGGTCCTCTATGACGCCCGCTAAGTGTGGGTGCAGACGTGCGGTAAATTCTTCCAGATTGTCCTCTATTTGGCCCGTGTGGCCCGGCCCATCGCCGGGCATGTAACCTTGCTCGACCACGGCTATCCCTATGCGGCGGCCCGAAACCTCCACCGACGCGTAGTTACCCCTAACCTGGGCCCTCTGGTCGAGGGACAGGGCAATGTTCCGGACTGCGGCCAGGGGATACTTGTCCGCGTCCGCCGCGACCACTATGCAGATATCCTCCGGGGCCTCGGCGAGTTCGGGACGCCTTAAAATCCTCTTAAGTGTGAGTTTCACGCCCTCAAATCCACCACAGTCGACTAGCACCACGTATGTCCTCTCACCGCTCCCCTCGAGGACCATTGCCCTAGCCCGCTTCCCGAGGAATCCCAGCAGGTTGGAGATGCGGTGTGGGAGGTCCTCGAAACCTAGCGATGTGCCTCCATGGAGCCTCCTTAGAAGGTATTGGTATACCACCTCCTCGGTTCTGCCCTCGACGAGTATTATCATCAGCTGGCTCAGCGCCATGGGACAAAGGTTCAGGAGGAAAATAAGTCATTGGTCCATCACCGACCAGCTCAACTCCTGAGGTCCCACTCCAACTTTGTACGCGCTTCTTCGGCCTCGTTTAGGCTATACTCCTCACTGTGCAGTTTGCCGCCCCTCATTACGAGCCTGTGAACCTTCAGATCCGCGTCGTGGAGCTCGACTCTCCGAGCCTCGGCTATGAGTGCATCCACTAGTTCTATGCTGTGGGTCGAGAGGAAGACCTGGTTGCCCCGCTTGGCGTAGGTCCCAACAATGGCGCTTGCCACCAGTCCCATCAGCCCTGGATGCATGTGGAGCTCGGGCTCTTCGAGTAGTAGTACGTTCCCCCTACTCGACGAGAGGTACATGAGGTACGTGAGGGCGTGGCGTACGCCGTCGCCCAGAGCGTAGTAAGGCAGGGCGGCCTCCCCGGAGACCACGTGGAGGACCCACCTGTCCCCAACCTTGAGGGGCTCTATGTCCTTAACCTCTGGGTAGAGCCTGCGCAACGCCCCGACGACGGCCACCTTAGCCTCCCTGCCCCCACCCCTCACCATGAGCGCATAGGCGTCCTCGGGCCTCCCATACTCAAGCACAGAGTTCCAGTCTATGAAGGTGGCCCCCACACGTTGCGGGGACTGCCCCCTTACTATGGACATGGCCCTACCATCGGCGTCTACATATAGTTCCACCGTCATGTTCACCTTTCCGGACGCCGAGAGTTTAACGCACTGCAAGCTCCTGATGTCGATCCCCATACCCTCGAGGGTCCGAATGACGTTGGCGTCCGGTGTGCTGGGCTCCACGTCCACCACCTCCCTCTGCCCGTCGGCCAGCCCCACCTCTATCCTCGCTCTGCCATGCCCCATGTGGAAGATCAGGAGCGCGGTGTCCGACCCGAACCACCCACGTCTCCTCAGGACGAACTTGAGGCCCTCGTCCAGGTTTAGGGATATGTAGAGGGCTTCGAGGATAGAGGATTTGCCGCTGTTATTACGCCCCACGAATATATTTATGCCTGTGAGCCCCGCAAGCCTAGCCTCAAAAATCCCTCTAAAACCCTTAACCTCCACCTCACTAACAGCTGTACCACTCACTCCCGGCTCCACAGCACCCTCAGAGCCCACATATCCCTAGTAATTCAAACTTATTAATTTCCACGCTTGGGGACTAGGAGCCCATGATACATAGCCATGATAATGACATTGGTGCCGGGCGTCGGCCCCAGTAATTCTGGTGTGCTATTGGCGGGATGCCCGCGTAGTTGGCCCAGCCCCTAGCGCGGCTTCGCCTGAGGAGGGCCCGTATACTACATGGCTGGCCGCGTTCCCCCATGATCCGGCCGGGGGTGGGGTTGCAACAATCTCCCGGGTTGACCCTATGAATGTCCCTCTCAGCCCCGTCCTGTAATGGCTGTTGTGTATTCCCCGTCACCGCTATTCCCAGCCTTCGCCACGGCGTATCCCACCACTTCGCCCCACTTGTAGCGGCCCTGCGAGGGCCAAGACACAGTTTGGTTGGGCAGCAGCGACATTGTAGCCAGCCGACTCGTGAAGCGGGACTTGCGCTGTGTAAGAGACGTGGCGGCCGGCGTGGCGGCGAGGATATGCGGGTCTCTACATAAGGTTCCCTGGCGATGCTTGCCTGCAGGAGCTACGATGCCCACAGCGGCTCGAACAGGTAGCGGGTGGGATCGTGGCGCCGTTTTTGGGCCTCATGTGGGGCCTTTTGGGAAGGTACCCCTTCCAGTGCTGCTTCCCCCGGCCCCATGTCGGTTCAAGCCCGAGGCCCAGCGTTTCAGGAGCTTTGGCTCCTGGCAGGGCGCGGGCAGTTGATCGCGCCCGCGAAGCGCCCCACTCCGGCCAGGTAAAGACGGTCCCCATCTAAGGGTCGGTTCCGCTTCGTGTGGTGTCTGGCCCAGCCCTCGGCTCCATGTGCCGATGCTTCCACCCTCTCCGAGGCTTGTCCCATGTGCGGCAATACGCGTGTGCAGGCCCAAGCAACATGCTGTGCGCATTGTAACGTTTGCCCAGCGGTTTCTGGGGTTGGTCCTCGCAGTGGGCTCGTGGGGTCCGGCGGCGCTGGTAGGATGTGTCGGCTACAGGCACGGCGCCCCATGTGGTGGTGGCCTGCGCGTGGCCGGTGCGTCTACCTGGGGATTATTTCCTCTGTCTTCACCGCCAGGTTGGGGAACTTCCTGAGGATTTCGCCGTCCTCGGTGACGAGCCTTCCGCCTAGCCGGACCGCGAGGTGGAGGTAGGCGGCGTCGTAGTATGTCACGCCGTGTTTTACGGCCAGCTCCAGCACGTCTGGGCTCAGCCCAACGCGCTCTACCCTCATCAGGCCCAGCACCTCCCTGAACGCGCGGTGTATGGGCTCGACCCTCAGCCCCCTCCTTGCGAGCTTCCAGAGCACGTTGCCCAGCTCGTAGTGGGCGAGGTCCGCCGTGTGGTGCCCCGCGGCGAGCTCCACGACGCTGCGCGGCGCGGACATCACCAGGCTCACTATTGCGCTTGCGTCGAACACCAGGGTCATCTGGACCCCCGCGCCTCCCTGATCATGCCGACGACCTCCTCCATGGACACCTTCGAGAGCTCCTTGCCAGCCTCCTCGAGCGCCCTCGCCAACTCCTCCACCTCGCGCCTCCTCACCTCCTCCTCCAGCGCCCTCCGCAGGACCTCCGATACGTTGATCCCGTAACTCCTCGCCTTCTCCCACACCTCCCTCCTAACCTTAGTGGACACGGTGACCCAGCCCACACCTCCACGATCCCAGTAGCCTATAAATGTTCCTACATGAGCGGGTAGACATGTGGGTGCTGGGGAGCGCCATGCTGCAAATGGGGCAGGGACGGGCCAGCGGCGACCCACAGCCTACAACAACCGCGGGCCCCAGTTAGGTATGCGAGGCGACGCGCAGAGGCGGCCGTCCAGTCCCCGTTCCTGGGGCTTGCGAGGGGTGTCCCGACGTGCTGTGCCACGTGTCGACATGCCCGTATCATTTAAGCCCACCGCCGTGTGCCGGGGCTCCTAGAAGATCCTCGTCACGTCCAGCCCGTCGAAGTCCCTGTCGTTGCTTATGATCGTGCCTATGCGGTGCCTCTTCATGGTGGCGTAGTGCACCCTGTCCTCGAAGTCCCGGGGCCTCTCCAGGGAGACCGCCGTGGCGTATATCTCGTCGGTCAGTGGGAGCAGCCTCGCCAGCCTCATGGCCGCCTCGACCGCCCTCGCGTCCCTGACCAACACGTAGATCAGCCAGGGGGTCAGGGCAGAGGTGGCCAGCCGATCGCCGTACCGCACAACAAGCTCCTTGGCGCGGCGCCCGTACTGCGGGTGCGCCGTAAGGAAGTAGTATATCGCGTTCACGTCAATGTATATCATCGCGGAGGATGCGCGTAGCCTCCTCCACGACGGCCCTGTCAATGCCCTCGGGAGTGTCGTACCTGGGCGGCGAGAAGGCCCCGTAGAGGTCCTCCACGTTGAGGGGAAGCAGCACCAGTCTGTCCCCCTCCAGTACAGCCCTGAACCTCCTCGCAGAGAGCCTCCTCCTTATGGAAACCGGGATATAGATCCTCCCATTGGCATCCATCTCCACAATTTCCATATACCGCAATGTACACCAAAAATAAAAAGTTTTTACATGAATGCCCGTTGCAGCTCTGAGCTGGGACCCCATCCTACACGGGGCACTAGATCCCCGGCGATCACCATTGGCCGCTCGGCGATGGTTCAACCGCACTGAGAGGCCGTCCAGCACCCAGGAGCCCGACCAGTTACCCGAACTGATAGTGTAGGCATTGCGGTCAGGCACGACGTACCCACACGTGTTTGGACCCGACACGCCAATTGCCCATCAACATCATCTACACGTAACCCAGGCCGTCCAGGTCTCCCCAGCGGGACCCCATGGCACATCGCCCATCAACCTCTTACCTCCGAGAGGGCCCTCCTGACGGCTTCCCTGTGTAGGGGGGTCTGCCAGGCGTAGTGCCGGCCGATCCCCAGCTCCACGTCACGCTCGGGCGGCGGCACGTCGATCCAGAGGTGCGGCTTGCGGTCCCAGACCTCCACGATTAGGTTTGCCTGTACCAGGCCCCTTATCAGGGGCTCGGTGTCCGGGTACCAGTCCCACAGGTGGTCCGGGTCCCCCACAACCCTCCCCAACACGTTGCCCCACCTCTTGGCAAGAGCCGCCACGCCCCTCTCCCCCACAATACCGTCCACCACCACGTCCATATTCCACCCAGCCCTGAAGAGCCCCTCGAGCACCTCCGGGTTCCCGCCCGTCCACCTCCACGCTTCTTCCGGGGGAGGCTTCGGGCCTGGGAGTATGTTGTATAGTTGGGCGAACCCGTCCCTAGGCATGTTCCACATGATGCGCATTGCGGCCCACCTGTGCCTACCCACCCTTTCCCTGGTCACCCCCTCGCTGGACGCGACCAGCACCACCACTTTGTCGTAGTCCGCGGGCGGGTATTCTATCAGGTTTAGGAGGGCCTTCACGTATATTTCGGCCTTGTCCACGCCCACGGCCTGGAAGATGTCGTCCATGAGGATGGCGAGCCTGGGCCTCCCCAGCCTCCTCATGGCCTCCCCCGCAATGTTGATTGCCACGTCCACGATCCTGGCGTACGGCTCGGGGAACAGCTTGAAGGCCTCCTTGACGGCCCTCCTCAATGCGGAGGAATACTGCAGCATTTCGCCTACCTCCCTGGCAAGGGGATTAACGTACACGACGTGGTAGCCGCGGTCCTCGAGGATGGCCCGGGCCTGCATCAACAGCGCGGTCTTCCCGCAGCCCTTGGGGCCGTACATTACGAGGGGTCGCCACGTGCCCTTCTCGGCCAGTTCCTCTACCTGCCCGATGGCAGTCACACGGTCCACGAACTCCACCTCGCGGCCGGCGAACTTTACCCTCGCCCTTTTCACGGTCCCAGGCATGTCTACCCCCAAATACTTTTCCGGGACACAGATGGCGGGGGAACCCGCCACACGACGCGGCCACTATCTGCCCACAGCCCCCAGCGCCCTCCTCACGGCCTCCCTGTGGAGCGGCGTCTGCCAGGCGTAGTGCCGGCCGATGCCGAGTTCGGGGTCCCGTTCCGGTGGGGGCACGTCGATCCAGGCGTCTGGCCTCCTCCCCTTTAGCGCTATGACCAGGTTCTTCTCCACTAGCTCCCTGGCCAGGCCCTCTGCGTCTGGCTCCTCCCAGAGGTAGTCGGGGTCCTCCAACGATCTGGGGAGGTGGGCCCTCCACCTCCTTACGAAGGCCGCCGTCACCTCCTTGTTCTCGATGATGTTGTCGACGACGACGTCTACGCCCCACCTAGCCTTGTAGAGCCTCTCCAATGCCTCGGGATTCCCCCCTGTCCATCGCCAGACCTCCTCGAAGGGGGGCTTCTCGCCGGGTAACAGGTCGTGTAGCTTCTGAAGGCCGTCCCTAGGCATGTTCCACATGATCCTAACCTCGGCCCACCTGTGCCGGCCGATCCTAGCCCTAGTCACGCCCTCGCTCGACGCAACTACGACTACCACCTTGTCGTACGATTGCTCTGGGTGCTCGATCAAGTTGAGCATGGTCTTGACGAGCAGCTCGGCCCTGTCCACGCCCACGGCCTGGAACACCTCGTCGGCCAGGAGGGCGACCCTCCCCCTGCCCCTCCGCAACGCCCTGGAGACGACGGCCATGGCCAACTCCACGAGGGCTGGGGCGGCTGGGTGCACAGCCTTGCCCAGGACCCCCCTCCAGGCCCTCCTCACGACGTCCCTCAGGCCCTCGGTCACGGCGAGCCTCCTAGCCTCCTCCTCGAGGGGGTTGACGTACACTACGTCGTACCCCCTCTCGCTTAGGAGCTCGAAGGCCTGCCTAAGGAGGGCCGTCTTACCGCAGCCCTCCGGCCCGTACACGACGAGGGGCCACCAGGTCCCCCCCTCAGCCACTTCATCGAGTTGTCGAAGGGCTGTTTCGCGGTCGACGAACTCCACCTCGCGGCCGGCGAAGCGGATCTTTATGCGCTTCACGTTATGCACAACGCATGTGTTTTTATGGCTAAACCGGGTTTTTCTGGCGTTTGCTGGGCGTGGTCGCTTTCCTTAAGCCCCCCTACTGGCGTCGCCCCTCTCTGCCTTGCGACGAGGCGGATAGGTGGATGGGCGTGGTTGTTGTCGATGGATGGGCGAGGCGGACGAGTGCATCGACGTCGTGTATAGGTTACTTGGCGAGGTGCTCAAGCTGGTGGTGGAGGTGCACAGGCGACTAACCACGCAGCAGTAACACACCTCAAGCGGCTATATGCGCGTGGGCTGGCGTTGTCTACGTCTCTGGGCCACGCTCCTTCCTCAACCTCTCGTAGTAGAGGGATGCCCTGAACATGTAGGCGTATAGGTACATCTTGTAGGCCTCCTCCCTTCCGCTCTCCAGGAACCACCTTTTGAGTATCTCCAACACCTTGTCCAGCTCCTCTATGGTTATCTCCTCCTCGGGCTTGGAGAAGACCTTCCTAATGAACTCAAGCTCCTCCCTGGTTATTGGGTTTAGGGCCATCCTAGATGCCATTGACTCGAGCTGACGCCTCAGGAAGTCCCTCTCCTCCCTCGTCACGAGGCCCTTCAACGCGAGGAAGTCCACTATTAGGCCATTCATCGCCGTAGCCGTCGAGGCCACTACCGAGAGGGCCCTCCTGACCTCGTCCCTCAAGCTCTGCTCCAACCCCTCGAACCTTTCATCGACCTTCCCAAACCTTCGCTCAAGCCCCTCGAGCCTCCTATTGACCTCCTCGAACCTTTTATCAACTTCCCCGAGCCTCCTGTCGACCTCCCCGAACCTCTCCTCGATGACGGCGAACTTCCTCCCGAGCCAGTAGGCTAGGCCAGCTATCTGCACCACTATAGTCACCGCGAGGCCCAGCACCGCTAGCGTGAGCTCGTCCACACACGTACCGACGTCTCGATATAAAATCCTTCCTCCTACCGCGTAGGTAGCTACGACTTCGGGCCTAGGAGCTGATGCTGCTTCAACTAACGTAGAGGGCAGCCCCCAGACCCCACGAGGGTGGCTTTGCCGGCTATCTTAGGGATGCGGATACGCGCGAGGGGCCTGGGAGGACGAGGAGGAGAAGGTACCTGGAGCAGAGAGGTCGCTCTCTTCGGCGTCGCCATGGAGTTCAAGTACCGGGTCGTCGGCTTTATATTCCTAGCCGTCGGCATTGCGTATAGCAATACTCCAATGAGGTGGACTTAGCGGCGGTTGGCGTAGACATCTTTAGCGCGTTGATCTCGACGACTTGGGCGCAGGGAGCGTTTAGGAGGTAGGCGGGCGTGTCGAGTCGGAGTTCAGGGGTTTTAGGGGCGGGTGCGTGAAGTTCGGGGACGGGGTCTTAGCCGAGGTGCGCGGGGTTGGGGAG
>JALWZH010000166.1 GCA_027002815.1 Thermoproteales archaeon
CATTTGCCCAGTGGGGGCTCTATGGGGGGCGGCTCCTCTGGGCGTCCAACGTCTACATGTACGTGTGTGAGGTAGGCCTCGGCCACTACGGCGGTCCACCGTCCCCTGGCAGCGCCTGGGAGCAGCTCGGCTATGGCCAGTTCGCCGAGGTGGCCTATGTCGGCGCCTAGGAGTTCCAGCAGGTTTGCCCTCACCGCTCTGCATGGGCCTACGCGTAAATTTAGTAGACGTTTATTTTCCTTCTCAAATAACGTACTTATTGGTTATTAGGAAACATTTTTATTTGCGAAAGGTCGTGGGGGGCATGGCCTTGAGCGGTGTTGCGGGGGCCAGGCACATCGCATACATAGCGGTCTTCTCGGTGGTCGCCGGCGTGATATTCGCCGTCACTTCCCACGTACTGGTGGCGCTCGTTGCCCCCTTTGGACACCTCGGCATTGCGGCCATCTACGGGTTCTGGTTCATTGGGGGTACCCTCGTTGGGTACGTCGTGAGGAGGCCAGGCGCCGCGTTTTTGGGCGAGACCCTAGGCGCTGTGGTGGAGCTCCTCATGCTCAGCCAATACTCCTGGATGTTGTTCTACTACGGGCTGGCGCAGGGGGCAATGAGCGAGCTCGCGTTCGCGCTGCGCAGGTACAGGAACTGGGGGTACGGCACCATGGCCCTTGCGGGGGCCCTGCCGGTGATAGCCGCCTACCCGTGGGACTGCCTAGTGTCCCCGTTCTACCCTGCGTGCAGGGACCCGGGCTATCCCCCCGAGCTGCACATAGCCATAATACTCACAATGGCGGCCAGCGGGATAATCATAGCTGGACTGCTGGTCAAGTATGTCGTTGACAGGGCTAGGCTCGCGGGGGCCCTGTGAGGAGGGGCCCATCGCGGTCTTCGGGCCCAATGGGAGCGGGAAGACGGCCCTGCTCCGCCAGATGGCCTCCCGACGCGCGTTGCTGGTCCCCGAGAACCCCGACGACTTCTTCGTGAGGTTCACCGTTGCCGACGAGGTGGCGTACATGCTGGAGGAGGAGGGCGTCGCCCCCCAGGAGATACGGGCCCGCGTGTTCGGCGCCCTGAGGACGGTCGGGCTTTCGGACAGGGCGTGGGACCCCGTGCATTCCCTGAGCGGCGGCCAGAAAAGGCGGCTGGCGCTTGCCGTGGCCCTGGCCGCCGGAACGCCGCGCGTGTTGCTGGACATGCCCTACATGGACCTTGACCCCGAGATCAGGGGCCAGCTGAGGGGCATCCTAGGCGCCATGGCCGAGGGCTGCAGGGCCGTGGTGTACACGACCCCCAAAAGGCGGTACGCGGCTCGCAACGCCGTGACGCTCAGAGCCTCCCCGGACCAGGTGGAGCTGCCGGAGCCCGGGACCGTCGAGGGCGAGGTAAAGGCGCGGGACATCGCGGTGACATACGGAAGCAGGAACGTGCTCGTCGGCGTCGACCTCGAGGTGGGGAGCGGCGAGGTGGTGTGCGTGGTTGGTCCCAACGGCTCGGGCAAGACCACCCTGGGGAAGGCGTTGGCGGGCCTCGTCAAGCCGCGGAGGGGCACCGTCGTTTCCAGGGGGCCGCGCGCGTACGTCCCGCAGACGCCGGACCTGGCCTTCATAGGCGCCACCATCAGGGAGGAGGCCAAGGTGCTTGGGGTGCCCCGCCTGGCGCAGGCCTTCGAGAGGTACGCCGATACGCCCATATATGCGCTCAACAGGGGCCTCAGGAGGTTGGCCGCAGTAACTGCCATCATGGCCTCTGGCCTCGGCGTCGTGGTGCTGGACGAGCCCACGAACGATCTGGACGACCACTACACGTCGCTTATGGCGGGCCTCATCAGGGAGGCCGCGGGCAGGGGCACGGCCATGGTCGTTATAACCCACGACCCAGACCTGGCCGCGGGGGCCTGCAGTAGGTTCGTCAGGGCCGAGGGGGGCACGTTGACCGACGTGGCGGCAAGCGACGCGCTGCGCTACCTTTCCCTGTAGCCGTGAGGGGGTTCCTCTTCGGCGTGACGCCGGTGGGCAAGCTGGCGGCGCTGATGGGCATCGCGGTGACCACCACCGCTGCCCGCGACGTGCACCTCTCGGCGCTGGTGCTCCTATACGTCGTGGCCGTGGACGCGGTGGGGGGCGTCCCGCGCAGAGCCGTCCGCGACGCGGCCCCCTTGACCCCGCTGCTGGTGGGGCTGCCCACCACCAACGCGCTAGTGGCGTGGCTGAGGGGCGGGGAGCCGCTGGCCCTGTTCGCCTACACGCTCGTCATGCTCACACTCCTGGTATCGCTTTCCGCCATGGTAGCGTACACGACTAACCCGGACGACGTAGTGTACTCGCTGTACAGGGTGTCGCCCACCTTCGCGCTTATGGTCGGCCTGGCGTACAACACGCTGTTCTACCTACTCTATAGGGCCAGGGACGTCGTGGACGCGTACAGGGCAAGGGGGCTCGTGAGGAGGCGGACGGACTATTTGAGGAGGCTGCACCTCGTGGCCGTGTCGCTGCTCAGGCTGGGGGCGCTGAGGGCGGAGGCCCTCGCCTTCGTCCTAGAGGTGAGGGGCTTCAACAGTCCGCACAGGACCTACTGGCGCGAGGTTAGGGCCGGCAAGGCCGACGCGCTGTTCGTGGGGGCCACCATGGCGTACCTAGCTGCCGCGGCCCTGGCCGTGGGGGCCTAGGCCCTCCTCCAGTACATCACGCCGCGGTCGGTCCGCGACCGGGCTAGCCCAATCTCCTCGAGGTGGGTCAGGTGGGCCAGCGTCTCGCCGATGGCGAAGAACTGGTTGACGGGGCCCATGAGCTCGAAGGGCACGTCGACGCTCCACCTGACCCTCCTCGCGACGTCCACAACGGTTGCCCAGTCCCCAATCGCGACGAGCACCTCCGCCATCCTCTCCCTGTGGTGGGAGATCAGCTCGGCGATCCTTGCACCGGGCGAGGCTATGTCGTCCCCATGGGCAGGGTAGATCACGTCCAGCCCCATGCCCGCCAGCCTTTCAAGGCTCGCAAGGTAGCTGCCGAGGGCGTTGTATCCGGGGAGGGGGTACTGGAACACGTTGGGGGTTATGCGCGGGAGGACGTGGTCCCCGGAATACAGGGCGTTGCCCCTCAGAAGGGCCACATGGCCCGGGGTGTGCCCGGGGACCTCCACCGCGGTGAGCCGCGTCCCCCCGACCTTCACGGCCTCGCCGTCCCGGAGGGGCCTCCAGGCCAGCTCGGACAGCTCCCTGTAGTGTTCCATGGCCCTCATGAGGGGGTGCCTCGACGCGATGCCGTCCACGAGCTCCCTCTGCGCGCCACACGCCCTCAGCAGGTCCAGCAGGCCGCGGAAGAAGTCCTCTATGCCGTGCAGTATTTTCAAGTCCCTTTCCCCCATGTAGAGGTCCGGGGAAGCCATGTCGTTGATTGCCGCTGCCATGGTGACGTGGTCCACGTGGAAATGCGTGACTACGACGCTCTCGATGGAGCTGGGGGGAACCCCGGCGGACTTCAGGGCCCTGAGCAGCCGCCTCACGTTCCTGAAGTCGGCCATGCCCGCGTCCACCATGCCCACGCCGTCCTCCCCCACCACCACGTACACGTTTACGTGGCCCAGCTCTATGCCGGGCAGCTCCATGACCACCTTCACGTGCATGCTGCTGGGGGGCGTGGGGGCTATTACCTTTACGGCCCCAGTGGACGCTATATAATTTCGATATAGAAATAAAAACTGTCTCTATTTGTTAACCACGTTAACAAACGCCGATGCGCTCCGACGGGGGAAGAACGTCTCACTTAGCTGAAAAACGAGGGGGCTCAGCACCCGCGGCCTTTAGTGTTAGCCATTTAACAAAGTTAATGGTTATAAAGGGGAAAAAAGGTAGGGGCATGTACCTGCGGATAGACAGGCTCCAGGTACAGCTGCCGTACCCCAAGGAGCCCGATCCCAACTCCGCCGCTGCGCTCCAAGAGCTGCTGGGAGGTAGGTTCGGCGAGATGAGCACCCTCATGACGTACACCTACCAGTCCTTCAACTTCCGCATGTACAAGAACCCGGTAATAAAGCCCTTCAGGGACCTGGTCGCCAACATAGCCACGGAGGAGCTAGGCCACATAGAGCTCATCTCGGCGGCGGTCAACGCCCTGTACACAGGCTCCACGAAGAACGTGCCGCCGGAGCAGACCCCCCTCAAGCCGCTCAAGGACGCAAGGAACACGTACCACGCGATCAACACGGGGCTGGGCGCGTACCCCATGGACTCCCACGGCGCTTCGTGGCGCGGGGACTACATATTCGCCAGCGGCAACCTGGTCCTCGACATGCTCCACAACTTCTTCCTGGAGGTGGGGGCGCGCCTCGCCAAGATAAGGGTGTACGAGATGGTGGACCACCCGACGGCCAGGGAGGCGGTGGGGTACCTTCTGACTAGGGGCGGGGTACACGCCTTGGCGTACGGGAAGGCTCTCGAGGAGCTCACCGGCGTCGAGGTGTGGCGCATGCTGCCCATACCCAACATAGAGGACTCCAAGTTCCCCGAGGCGGCCAAGTACATGAAGATGGGGTCCCACCGCACGTTGTACAGGTTCAGCCCCAACGACTACAAGGACCTGGAGAGGATTTGGCGCGGCACGCACCCGGCCGACGGCCAGCCCCTGACCGTGCACGAGGGGCCGCCCGAGGGAGGCGAGTACCTGGACCTCCCCGAGATACCCGAGGAGTACGCGCCGGGCCTATCCGGGGACGACCTAAGGAGGGTCGCCAAGAGGCTCGGAATAGAGCTGTAGGGAGCGGCAACAAACCGCACCTTTTTTTAAATCTCTCCCCGGGTTTTTGAGGTGGAAAGCGGTCTGGTCCCCCCTTGGCGTGACCTGAAACGTTACGTGGAGCTGAGGCTCGAGGAGGCTGTGAAGGAGGCCGAGCTGGCCGAGCGGTTCCTAGAGGAGGGCCTCCTCAGGAACGCGGCGAGGAAGGCCTTCCAGGCATGGAAGGCGGTGGTGGCTGCGGCGGCTGGCCTCAATAGGGGGCTCGTCGAGGCGCGTTTCCCGGGCAGGGTGGTTGATAGGCTTGGGAGAAGGCGGAGTAGGGCCGACTGGATAATCGCGGTAATGCCTACGGGCAGGTTGCGCTCCGTGGCTGAGACGCTCGTAGACGTGTACGGGTGGGAGGTCACATACCTCACAGACATGGCCCTCAACCTACACGAGTTCCAGTACAATGGCCTGGACGCGGAGGGGGTTGTAAGCAGGTACGCCGAATTAAGGGACGTGGAGCGCGACTTGCGGCACATCTCCGCGAAGGTGAGGGAGTGGGCCAAGCGGCTTGCCTGAGCGCCCACCGTTGGACGCCTTTGGGAGGCCTATTCCAGGACTATCCCCATCGCTGCGCCTGGGTCCGGCTCGGCAAGGCGGAACGACACTATGCCGCTGTAGGCCTTCAGATCGATCATGGTCCTGCCGGCCGGAAGCCTGTGCCTGTCCCGCGCGGCCTCGTCGGGCGACAGGGAGTACTCGTATGTCTCGAGGACGTTGTCCCTGGTCAGGCGGGCCACTAGGACGGCCCTCCTCTGGCCGGCCACGGGTATGCCGCCCCACGCCGCATCGCCGACGTCGCTCCCCCTCACCACGAAGTGCGCCAGCGCAACGCCGTTGAGTAGGTCCCACTGGCCCACCGCCACTATGGACCGATGCCCGTTGTCCACGTAACACGCCTCGTCCCCCTCAAGGTTGCTGGCCGTGTTCGTGGCGAGGAGCACGTGGGGGCCCGCCACGTCGCCGCTGGTCACCCTGGCCCCAAAGGCGGCTACCAGCCTGGCCATGGGCGGCGCCATGAAGGCCAGCGCCGTGGGGCCCGGCGGGGCGGGATCCGCCAGGCTTGCCTCGGGGGCCGCGTTGAACGGGGCCAGCACGCCGCCGGCGAGGGGGATGGCCCTCGTCCGTATTGGGCCGTACCTAGCCCTCCCGAAGTCCATGAGGCGGACCGCATAGGCGCCGTCGGGCCCCAGGACCGCCACGCCGCCCCTCATGAGGGCCAGCGCCCTGTTGTGGGTCGTGGCCAGGGGGCCCGCCCTCGGGGCCGCTATTGGGTGCCCGTCCACGGCGCTGCTGGGCAGGGGATAGGACAGCCACCTGCCGTCGTGCATGTCCATGCACGCCAGCTCCACCACATGCATCCCGTCGTCGAGCACGTTGAAGCATGCCATGTCGGAGAGCACCGTGCCCTTGAGGGCGCGCCGATCCATGAGGCGCTCTGCCCTGCCCCCCAGGTCCACGCGGTACACGCCCAGCCCCGCATGCCCGTCCCCACGGGCCACCAGCAGCGCGTCGTCCACGGGGCTGTACAGTATCTCGCTGACCTCGCCGGCCCACCTCTCTTCCTCGCCGAGGCCCTCGGCCCATACAAGCCTCACCTCGTCCCTGTACACGTCGTAGACGTGGACGTGGCTGTACTTGTGCCTAAAGGACACCCGTCCCCTGTAGGGGCCAGTCCTGGCGTACGCGTAGGGCGCGTGCACCCAGCCCCCGAAGAAGATCCGCCCGTCGACAGCCGTGGCCGCGTCGTATGTGTCGCCCCCAGACCGGGGAGGGTTCCCAACGTGGTTGAACGCGTACAGCGTGTCGACGCCGTCGTTGTGGATGTGCACCTCGGCCTCGAAGGCCAGGGTGAAGAGGAGCGTGCCCTTGTGGTACCTCAACCCGTATATTCCCCCGGAACCCCACTCGGGGCCCCGCCCAGGCGGAAACACGTACAGCCTTTCCAGGGGAGGCGCCCTACTGGGGGCCATGACGGGTAACGTCCCGGGCAGACGGCTTCACCTCTTGGGCTTCGGCATCGGCCTCGCGTCCTTGTCGAGGGAGTACACCGTTACGTAGGCGTAGTGGCCTGTGCCCCCCACGTTGTGTGCGAGGGCCCACCCCACGTGTATGTCCGCCTGTCTGGCCCCCTCGGCGCGCTGCTGCAGCTGCTTCGCCGCCTCCACGGCCATGCCCACGCCGGTGGCCCCAATTGGGTGTCCCTTGGCCTTCAGCCCCCCGTCGAGGTTGACTGGCATCTTCCCTCCCTTATATGTCTGTTCCTCCCTTATCAATTGGACGCCTTGCCCCCTCCCAGCGAAGCCTAGGTCCTCGTACGCCATGACCTCGGCTATCGTGAAGCAGTCATGTACGTCGGCCACGTCGAAGTACCTCCAGGCCTCCCCATGCTCTATGCCGAGCGCGCGGTACGCGCGGGCCGCGGCCACGTACGCAGCCTCCAGGCCGACGAAGTCGGGCCTCCTGCTGAGGTTGGCCGTGCCGCTCGCAGCGCCCACGGCCCTGACCCATACGGGCGTGTCCGTCAACTTGCGCGCATGTTCCTCCGAGGCCAGCACTACGGCCGCCGCGCCGTCCGTTATAGGCGAGCTGTCCAGCAGCTTGACAGGCCTGGCCACGTACCTCGACGACATGCACTCCTCCACCGTAACCCTGTTCTGGAACTGGGCCTTGGGGTTCGCCGACCCGTAGTGGTGGTTCTTCACAGCCACCGCGCATAGGTCCTCCTCGGTGGCCCCGTACCTTTCCATGTATGCTGTGGCGTACAGGGCATAGTACCCAGGGAAGGTCAGCCCGAAGTTCTCGAACTCCCAGAAGTAGTTGCCGGCCCTCCCAATGAGCTCCACCACGAGGGGGGTGGGCAGCTCGTTCATCTTCTCTATGCCGATGACCAGGGCTATGTCCGCCTGGCCAGAGGCGACGGCCATATACGCGTTGTATATGCCCGCGCTACCGGAGGCGCAGGCCGCCTCCACGCGCATCGTGCCCCTCGGGTTGAGCCCACAGTACTCCCCGACCACCACAGCCGGCAGGGGCTCAGCGCTGCCTATACCGGCGCTGGACACGACGAAGAAGTCCACGTCGTTCTGGCCTATACGTGCGTCGTCCAGGGCCTCCCTTACAGCCTCCCAGGCAAGCTCCGGGAACGACACGTCTGACCTCTTACCGAATTTCGAGATTCCCACACCCACAATTGCTACCCCACGCATGTACGATAATGCAGAACCACTTAATTACTTTGTTGGACGCCAAAAGCCTTCAGGGATGTGCCCAACGCCGCCAGCCGCAGCTCTACAGCGCCCAACGCCGCCCATTAGTCGTAGGACAGGCCCAAGCCCCTCAATGCATGGGGGTGGGCAGCGTCTGCCGTGTCTGGGGTCGGTTTTGTTACTCTTGAGGTGGGGGCGCGCGGCTCGGCTTCGTTGTGAGGGACCTGGCCACCGGCGAGGAGGAGACGCCGGGTCGGCGAGGGGGAACCCAGAGTTGGAAAGTACGCAGTAAGGCTAGGCGCCTGCGACCTCATGGGGAGGGCAAATGCAAGAAATCGTGGAGCCCCGGCCGGGATTTGAATTCCCGGGCCTCTGCCTCCCGGGACATCCGCGGCTCAAGCCGCTACGGGTGCCCACGATTCCACTGCAGCCCGCCGCTCTGCCGGACTGAGCTACCGGGGCTAATTGCAGTACAGCCCTAATATTTAATATTTTGTGGCGTTGTGCTGGGCACGCCGATGGCGCCGCGTCCCCCCTATGACTATATCCAGCCCTTGCAGTGGTGCGGAGGAGCGTTTAAGTCGTTGCGCTGCCGTTCATATGCCGCGCCTCCTACGCCTTGAGATGCCCACCTCCGCGGTGCCCCGCGTCACCACCTCGTATATCTTGGCCTTGTCGGCCTTAAGCCGAAGCGCCCTCCCCATTCTCTGGACGAACTGTCGGCTCGTCGACGTGCCCCCCAATATTATCACGAGGCCCACGTCGGGCACGTCTATCCCCTCGTCCAGCACCCTGCCAGTCACTATGGCCTTAACCTCGCCCTTCCTGAACATAGCGAGGACGAGCTCCCTTTCCTGTTTCGGCGTGTCGTACGTGACCTCCGGGACTAGGTACCTCTGTGAGACCCTGCGCGCCAGGGACGCATACTCGGTAAATATTATGGCCTTCTCCCCTGGGTGGGCCGCCAGGATGCCGCCAACAGCATCCACCTTTGCCTGGCTCTCCATCATTATGCGCCTCGCCTCCCTCCACGCGTTCAACGCCCTCCGCGCCTCGGGGTCCCTCCCCGACATGAGGACCAGCCTCTCAAAATCGGCGGGCGAATACATCCTGAGACCCCTCTTCCTGAGGTAGTCCCTATAGGCTGCCATCAGCTCCCTGTACCTCCGCCGCTCCTCGTCGGTCAGGTCCACCCTGACCACCTCTATGCTGTACTCGGCCAGGTACCTGCCCGCCGCCTCAGACACGGACATCCTGTACACTGTGGGGCCCACCAGCGCGGCCAGGTCCACATGCCTCCCGTCGGACCTTTCCGGGGTCGCCGTTAGTCCCAGCCTGTAGTACGCGGGGGACAGCTCGGCTATCTGCCTGTAGCCGGGGCTGGGAAGGTGGTGCACCTCGTCGAACACCAGGAACGGGTACCTGTCCCCAATGGACTCTATGGCCAGGTAGGCCGAGTCGTAGGTGATTACAGTGACGCACCCCTCCTCCTTCTCGTCCCCATAGTACATGCCGACGGGCACGTTCAAATGCCTTGTCAGCCTGGCCCTCCACTGGCCGACCAGCTCCACCGTGGGGGCAACCACGAGGGTGGGCAACCCCACCCGTATTATGGCTGCTATGGCTAGCACGGTCTTG
>JALWZH010000167.1 GCA_027002815.1 Thermoproteales archaeon
GCCGACGGGCACGTTCAAATGCCTTGTCAGCCTGGCCCTCCACTGGCCGACCAGCTCCACCGTGGGGGCAACCACGAGGGTGGGCAACCCCACCCGTATTATGGCTGCTATGGCTAGCACGGTCTTGCCGGCGCCAGTGGGCAGGACCACGACCCCCCTGCCCCTCTCCATCCACCTGGAAAGGGCCTCCTCCTGGTAGGGCCTCAAGTGGGGGCCAACGCCAGTGACCCTACACCTGGGCACGCGCTCCCACACCCTGTCGACGTACCTGGCCCCAGCTGCGTCCAACACGGCGCGGATCCTGTGATAATTGTACCCGTGGGCCCTGTACGCCCCCACCCTTGGATCGTACCTCACGAGAGAGGAGCCGGCGAGCTGTGGGGGGACCTCGCCCCTGACCAGCACGGTGCCCCTGTCCCACAGGAGCTCCAGGCCCGTCATTACGGGCAACCGTGCAGCGGCAACTTTATAGTTAACGCTGCCCTACGCCCTCGCCGACCTCTTCTTCCAAAATGCCGGATATGTGCCGGGCCTCATCAGAACCCTCGTGGTCTTGACCGCTATGCCCCTGGACGCGCCCAACATGCTCTGCGTGTCCATGAGCGCCCTGCCCAGGGCCACCAGCTCCCCCTTCAGCGTCATAATGGCGACCAACGCGTCGCGCGTGATACCCTCATCGACCTTGGCTATGCCTGGCGCAGCGAGGGGGGCCCCATGGCATATGGCGTCCACCGACGTGTCCCTGACCCAGACCTTGGGCAGGTGGCGCGTTATCTCCTCTATGGGCCTCACCACGGACCTCAGCAGGGACTCATCGTCGTAGTTCCTCCAGATGTACAGGGCGTCGTTTACGTCGTGCAACGTGACAGATTCCCCCTCGTCGAAGCACGCTACCCTCACCCTCCTGAGCTCCCTCATGTTGGCCCCCACGCCGAGCACCTCCCCAATGTCGTGGACCAGCTTCCTGATGTACGTGCCGGACTCCACGTGGGCGCGCATAAGGACGTACTTGCCGGACTTCTCGATCAGCTCAAGCGAGTAGACATGCTTCTCCCTGAGCTGCCTCTTGACGGCGCTCCTCAGGGGCGGCCTCTGATAGATCTTGCCCGTGAACTCCGCGAAGACCTCCCTAATCCTGTCCTCCCCAACGTCCTCATGAAGCTTCATGACCGCCACATACACCTTGTCGGCCCTAGTTATCGCCTGAAGCACCTTGGTCCCCTCCCCCAGGGCCACGGGGAGCACGCCTGAAACTCCGGGGTCCAACGTACCCGCGTGTCCCGCCCTATCGAGGCCGGCGAGCCTTTTGAGCCAGGCCACCGTCTCGTGGCTGGTGGGGCCCCTGGGCTTGTCAAGTATAACGAAGCCGTACCTAATGTACGTCTCTATGGGCCTCTCGCTAGGGGTAACCCCCCACTCTGGGTTCGACCCCTCGTCTATCCTTGTGAAGGTCCTTCGGGGCCCGCAGAGGCTCACGGACCCAAGTGCTCGCTGGTCACCAAAAAGAGGCGCGGCTTGACCCTTTCCCTCATGTATCCCTCAAGGCCGGCCCTCCTTATGGCCTCCTCTACCTCCTCGTCGCTTGCCCCCCTGGAGATCTCAAGCCTATGTTCCGTCGGCTCTACGTGCCCCACGTTGACCCTCCTCCTCTTGACGCCTGTAATCGACTTGGGTCCCGTTATAAGGACGAAATTGCCGTCAATTATGTCAACTATTACGGCCTTCCTACCCGCCTCCCTTCCCAGGGTCTTGACCACGACGCGACCAATGTCAAGAACCTTGGGCATAGAAGGTCTCCCCCCGGCCATTTTTAAAGATTGTAGCGCCCGCGTGCGGGGCCCCTCCCCCTTAGTACGCTCTCGACGTACATGAGGGCGATGCTGCACGCCGTATCGGCGTCTATGTACGTGGTGTCCATCACAAGGTCAAACACGTGGAGGTCCCTCTCCACATCCACACGGTACAGCTCATAGTACCGCTTCTTGTTGGAGCTCTCCCTCTCCACTATCTCGCGTAGCGCCACGTCTACGGGCTTCCCATCGCGCAACGCGACGCGCCTGGCCCTTTCGGACACGTCCGCCTTGAGGTAAAGCGCAACGTCGGCCACGTCCCTCACTATCCATGCAGCCACGTGCCCCTCGACCACCACGTCCCCGGCAACCGCCTCATCCCTGACCAAGCTGTCGAGCCTCCTATCTATGTCGAGGTCCCTCTCCGCAAGCGCGTGGAAGTCCACCAGTCCCATCCCCCTTTCCTCGGCCAGCCTTCTGAAGAGTCGACCCGCCGACACCAGTTTGAGGCCGAGCCTCTCCGCGATGGCCCTGGCCACCGTGGTCTTGCCGCTGCCAGCCTGCCCCGATATGGCTATGACAGGCACGACTAACCGAGGCGAACCGCAAGCCTGATCGCCCTGGAAAGGACCCTGTGCGATATGTACCCCCCATATGGCCTCGTCACAGGCCTGATGCGGACGCGCCTCGTCTTGATGCGCCTCTTGTCCATTCCCTGGAGGCGAACGCCGCTTAACGCGCATCGAGGCACACCGGCGAATCTCTTCTCGTAATGTACGTGCACATCGCCGCCGGGCGTACGCACCTTTACCCTTCTAAGGCTCCGCGACCTGTACGCTGGCCTAACCATGGTGGGAACCCAAAAGCGCAATATTAAAGTTTAAGTCCCCGAATAATTTAAAAATAGTGCCATAAGGGAGCTTATGCCGTCGATAGTCCTTCCACCAAAGCAGTCGGCGCTTCAGAAGCCTCACATAAACCTAGCCGTTATCGGCCACGTGGACCATGGCAAGTCCACATTGGTCGGACGATTGTTGTACGAGACGGGGTACGTGGACGAGAAGCAGTTCAAGGAGATCGAGGAGATGGCTAAGAAGATGGGCAAGGAGGACTTCGCCTTTGCGTGGATCCTCGACCGCTTCAAGGAGGAGAGGGAGAGGGGAGTCACCATCGAGGCGACCCACGTGGGCTTCGAGACCCAGAAGTACTTCGTGACCATTATAGATCTGCCGGGGCACAGGGACTTCGTGAAGAACATGATCGTGGGCGCGTCCCAGGCCGATGCGGCGCTATTCGTGGTGTCCGCAAGGCCGGGCGAGTTCGAGACTGGGATTGGGCCGCAGGGACAGGGCAGGGAGCACCTATTCCTCGTCAGGACGCTGGGCGTGCAGCAGGTCGTGGTTGCGGTCAATAAGATGGACGTGGTGAACTACGACCAGAAGCGCTTCGAGCAGATAAAGGCCGAGGTGTCCAAACTGCTCAAGCTGCTCGGCTACGACCCCACCAAGATACCGTTCATTCCGGTTTCGGCCGCCAAGGGGGACAACGTGAGGGTAAGGAGCCAGAACATGGCGTGGTACAACGGCCCCACGGTCCTAGAGGCGTTGGACGCCGTGGAGCCGCCGCCTAGGCCGGTAGACAAGCCGCTCCGCATGCCCATACAGGACGTGTTCTCCGTGACTGGGGCCGGCACCGTGGTCGTCGGCAGGGTGGAGACCGGGGTCCTCAAGGCCGGCGACAAGATAGTGATACTTCCGCCCACCAAGGTCGGCGATGTGAGGAGCATCGAGACGCACCACATGAAGCTCGAGGAGGCGAAGCCCGGCGACAACGTGGGCGTCAACATTAGGGGCATCTCCAAGGACGACGTGAAGAGGGGAGACGTACTTGGACAGGTCCAGAACCCGCCAACTGTTGCCGAGGAGATGGTGGCGCGCGTGATAGTCCTATGGCACCCCACCGCCATTGGGCCCGGATACACGCCGGTCATGCACATACACACTGCGACCGTGCCGGTACAGATGACCGAGCTCATATCCCGCCTCGACCCTAGGACCGGCCAGGTCGTGGAGCAGAAGCCCCAGTTCCTGAAGCAGGGGGACGCGGCCGTCGTGAGGCTCAAGCCCCTTAAGCCGGTTGTCGCAGAGAAGTTCTCGGACTTCCCGGCGCTCGGCCGCTTCGCGCTGAGGGACATGGGACGCACTATAGCGGCTGGACAGATAGTGGAGGTAAAGCCGAGGAAGATAGAGCTCAAGCTCTAGGCCTAGATGAGCATCGGCACGCGTAAGGCCCGTATACGTTTATACGGGACGAACCCACAGGACCTGGAACAGGTGGCGAGGGAAATAGTGGACATAGCCAAGAAGAATGGGGTCCGCGTGAGGGGGCCGATACCCCTGCCCACCAAGAAGCTGGCGGTCACGGTGAGGAGGGCGCCCTCGGGCCAGGGATACCACACGTTCGACCACTGGGAGATGCGCATACACAAGAGGCTCATCGACGTTGAGGCCAACGAGAGGGTGATCAGGAGGCTCATGACCATCAAGATACCCGAGACCATCAAGATAGAGATACAGCTCACATAACCGAAAATCCTAAAAAATCGGTATAGTAGAACAGTCGCCGGGGTAGTCTAGCGGCCAGGATGCGGGGCTGTGGCCCCCGTGACCCGGACAGCGCCGGAAAGGCGCTGGGGAAAGTTCAAATCCCGGCCCCGGCCCCACATTTTAGCCCCACGGCCATGCGCCTGTCCAGCCACGGCGATTGGTCCCTACGGCGGTAGGTAGATTTACCCCTGGGGCATAATGGGCATGCCATACATAGTGGGGGTGTTCGTGCCCGTGAGGTTGGGGGTAGGGCCCATTGAGGGGCTCGTGCCAGAGAGAGTGCCCCACATCACCCTGCTGTACCTTGGCGAAAAGGCCCCGGTGCTCGAGCCCATACCCCTCAAGTGCTTCGCCATCCGCGTGACGCGTAGGCTGGTGGCTCTTCCCCCGCATAGGCCGAGGTCCATAGCGCAGCTCGTGGAGGGAAGGGGGATACACGTGTTGAGGGAGTACCTCGTCTCTAAGTACGGTGGACGGGAAAGGTGGAGCGACTTTGTGCCACATGTGACTGTTGCCAGGATCAGGGCGAAGCACCCCGACATAGGGGCGTATCTGGAATACGTGCGTCGACATGTGGGGGAGGCGGAGATGACTGTGGATTCCGTGTCCCTGATCGACGTGAAGGGAGGCTCCTACGTTGAGGTCGGCAGGGCGTCCCTGGACTGCTAGGGGACTGGAATCCTGGACAAACAATAAAACTCCGTTGGGTTCTCCCGGTGATGTGGGTCGAGCTTAACCAGCTCATAGAGGCCGTGGCGTATTATGGGGTCACCATAGCGGTGCTGCGCCTCCTATGGGCGAGGTGGAGACACGCGGTGGTCCCGGCGGGACTGTACGTGGCAAGCTACGTCATCGCCCAGTACGTTAGCCCAAAGCTCACTACGTACTTGTTCTGGACAGTCCCAAGCGGCAACATACCCTTCGTGGCGACGCTGGCGCTCATGGACATCATAGTGGTCAAGTGGGGCCCCTCAGTGGGGAGGGCCGTGGTGTTCACAGGGTTCGCGGCGCAGGTCCTACTAATAACCGCTAACCAGCTCGCCATAGTTGCCCCGCCCGCACCCCCCTTCGAGCTCCAGGAGGAGTACGCCCAACTCCTAGGCGCCACGGCACGTATAGCCCTGGCCTCCCCCCTCGCCTACCTCGCCGCCGAGCTCATCAACGTGCAGCTCACGTGGCTCTACAGGCGAGTGCCGTGGCAGAGGACGCTGTTCAGCGACCCAATAGGGCTCGTCATAGACACGTTGGTGTTCGTGCCCATCGCATTTTACGGGGAGGTCCCCGACGAGGTGCTGATCGACATGGTTGTGGGCCTCGCCGCCATCAAGCTAAGCTTATTACCCTTCAATGTACTGGTCATATACGCGACCAGGCGCGTTGTCGGTGATGAGCAGGCTGGTTTGGGGAGGGGTGACGTACAGGACCTACGCTGAAGCGGCCGAGCCCTACACAATTCAAATAAGTTTAAATGTGCCGCTGTACCTCCCCCACATATGGGAGGCAAGGCACACGGCGTGAATCCCCGCCCGCTGGACCCGCGTAGCATCGCGCTGGCTGCGGCCACTGCGCTGGCGGTGGCCGTGGTCCTCCTAGCGGCCTTCCCGCCCCAGGCGGCCGAGCCGCGCTTCAAGCCGTACTGGATCGACATAAACTATACTGGGTACGTGGCGGAGGCGGAACGCATAGGCATAGCGCTCGGCGACGGGGACGGCAGGACCATGGTGGTGGGGTTCCTCGATACCGAGAACAACGTGGTGAATAGGTCCGTCGTGGCCGACATAGTGGAGATGGGGCTCAGTAGGGGCTACAGGGTTGTGTTTGTCCCCATAACCAACGATAACCGTACGGCCAGAACCTACGCGCACATAAAGTGCGACCCCCAGCTGCTGCTGGACTTCCTCAGGGGGGCCAACGTGAGTGGGGGCCTGTGCCCGGAGTACACCGGGTACTTCAACGCTACCCCGCAGGGAGAGGCCTTTAGGCTGAGCCTCAATCTGAGGCGCGACTACGAGCGGTACTCGATAGCCTGTCCGCCTGGCGTGGCGTGTGTGCCCGCCACTTACAACGTGCCCGACGTGCTCTACGTATATATAGTCGACGAAAAGGCGTTGGAGAGGCTGGCGGCGAGGTACCCGGAGGAGATAGCGGTCGCGCGTAGCGTGGTGTACGAGCCCTACAGGCCCACGGACACCGCGGAGAACTACCTTAGGAAGATCGGAAACATCCTGGACAACCTATCCGCCCGGTAGGTCGCCCTTGTCCTCAGCGTACGCCCGCTCCATCTTGCTGCCCAGCACCCTTTCCTCGGCCCTCCAGTACTCGTCCCCAAAACGCTCCATGGTACTTGCAAACGTCTCCACGCCGAAGGGCCTCCCATCGAACAGCCTTATACGCGTCCCCTCTATTATCCAGCCCTCCGCAACGCCGCCGCCAGCCCAGTCATACCTGGCCACAACCACGTACTTCTTTTCCCCGTCCCCAAACCTCAGCCTCACGAGGACCGCCGCAACGCCGAACTCCTGGAACATCCTAGCCACAAGGTCCCTGTACCTCTCGTTGCCCCGGGGATGAGGATAGCGCTCCAGCCACATCAGGTCCGGCCGGGAGAGGTCAGATGAAAGTTCTTCCAGAAGAGCGTCAACCGATTTGCCTACCCTGACCACCTCCATGGGTGTAGACAACGCCATGTTAATAAGCGTTGGCGTGGGGGGAGCGACATGGCGAAAAGAGATTTATAGTGGTGATTGTCGGCAAGGGATGGCCAACACAAAAACCTCGACGGTTCTGACCGTGATCCTTGCAGCGGCCCTTGCACTGGTGACAGGGCTCTACGTCCAGCTCAACGGGGAGTACAGCGCTACGGTCTCGCGGTATGAGGCCCTGTACGAGGACTATTCGCAGCTCCAGTCCAGGTACGGCGAGCTCGAGCGGAGCTATTCGAGGCTGGCCGAGGACTACGACCGGTTAAGGGGCAGGTACGAGGGCCTCAACAGGGACTACGAGGACCTAAGGTACAGGTACGGCGAGTTGAGGCAGGCGTACCTCAACCTGTCGCTCAAGCTCAACAACACGTTAGTGGAGTTGAAGGAGTTGAACTACGCGTACGGACTGCTGGAGCGCAACTACAGCCGCGTGAGCGCCGAGCTGGACAGGTTGAGGGCCGAGTACGGGGACCTGGCGAGGCGGTACGCATCGCTCTCCAGGGACTACGAGGCGCTTTCCGCATCGCTTGAAAGGGCCAGGGCCCTCATCGACGAGCTGGCCGGGCTTGTGGACCTTGCGTGGCCCCTGTACGACGAGGAGCTCATAACCGGTGGATTCAACCTCGCGTACCTGTCCCCGAGCTCCCGGGACCTTTACCCCTTCTACGAGTGGCTGTCAAGCATAGGGTGGTACGACGCATACGTGTCGGTCCTCAACTCCACGCTCATGGTGCCGCATAGGATAGGCGTGCTGTTCGCTGAGTGCGGCGTCGAGAACGCGTTCTACAGCGCCGAATACAGGGCCATAATAATATGTTACGAGCTCGCACGTAGGTTCTACTGGCTCTTCGCGGACGACGTGGGGCTCGACGGAGAGGAAGCCGCGGAGGCGGTCCTTGGGTCCCTCGACTTCGTCTTTTTCCACGAGTTGGCCCATGCGCTGATAGACATATACGACCTGCCGATAACCGGCAGGGAGGAGGACGCCGCTGACCAATTCGCCACGGTAATACTGCTCGACGCCGAACGCGTCGACGCGTTGATCTACACCTCGCTGTGGTTCCTCCTAGAGGGCGACAGATACCTCTCCGACCTGTACGAAATACCGTTCTGGGACGAGCACTCGTTGGAGCCGCAGCGCTACTACAATATAGTGTGTTGGATATATGGGAGCGACCCCGACTCGTACGAGTGGATAGCGGACGCGCTGGGCCTTCCGGGCGAGAGGGCGGGTAGATGCAGCGACGAGTACGGCCAGTTCTACGAGTCGTGGAACGTGCTCATAGCGCCCTACGTTGTAGGATAGTAGGACCCGTGCCTATAGGCCCATCGGCCCGCGGCGCCCCCACGCGGGACCCAACACGTATATCCCCACCTTTACGACCCATAAATGCATGAGGACAGCCCGTGGTTCGCGTTTATTGCAGGCGTAGTTGGCGGCCTCGTCGGCCCCATGATTGGGGTGGGCGGAGGCGTGATAGTCGTGCCCATGCTCACGCTTGTGGGCGGCGAGGACTTCCGCGTGGCCGTCGCCGCAAGCCTCTTCTCGGTGCTCGTGGCCTCCATCACAGCCACCGTGAACTACATGAGGCAGCGGGTGCTGGTGCCGCGCCTCGCCGCGATGCTCGTGCCGCTTCCAGTGGCAGCTGCCGTGTTGACCCCCCTGGCAGTCGTAAGGGTGCAAAGCGGCCTGGTCGAGTTGGCGTTCGCCGGGTACCTGTACCTTGTCGCCTACATCATGGGGACTGGGCGGGCAGGGGGGAGGCGGTGCCCAGGCGACTACGCGTACCTCGAGCCGGACGTCGGCGGCGTGGCCAGGTTCGGGGTCTGCTGGGGCCTGGCCCCCATGGCGCTCATGGCAGCCAGCGGGGCTGCGTCCGCGGCCTTCGGCGTGGGGGGAGGAGTGCTCTTCATGCCGGTAATGGTCATGCTCATGGGGATCCCATTCAGGGTAGCCGCTGCCACGAGCATGATGGCGGTGCTACCCACCGCGGCAATGGGAACGGCGGCTTACGCGGCGCTGGGCCTGCTGGACGTTGCGCTGGCCCTCCAGATAGCGGCGGGCTCCCTCCTCGGCTCGTACGTGTCTACGCGGTACATCGCGAGGAGGCTGAGGGCTGGGGCCCTCAGGAACGTCTTCCGCCTGTACATGGCGCTGGCCGGCATAGCCTACATAGCGCGCAACGTGGCCATGTGAGCTCCCCAGGACGCGAAAAGGGCCCCAAGGCCCAGCATCGGCACGTGCGACGCGGTGCTTGGGGCGGCCAACCTGCGTCTTGCAGTCACCGGCCCTTCCCCCATCAGCGTACCGGCTATGGAGCCCATGCCTATTATGACCCGGCCCGTCGAGGGGCATGCCTATGCCGGGCCCAAGGAACATAAAATCGTCCCATTCTTCCCGCTGTAGGCCATACGCGTATGGCGGCACAGATTATAGTACACGCGGCCTCGATATGATTATATGTAATTGAGCCTCTCCAGATAATGGCCATCAACGTGGTGGGGCTCCGCAAGCGCATCGGCGGCAGGGAAGTGTTGAGGGACGTCACATTCAGTGTCGGGGCCGGCCAGGTGTATGGGCTTGTGGGGCCCAACGGCGCTGGGAAGACCACCACGTTGAGGGCCGTGGTGGGCCTCGTGAGGCCAGATGGGGGTAGGGTGCAGGTGCTCGGCGTCGACGTGGCCGATATGCGGTTCGACCGCGTGAGGCGCGACGTTGCCTACCTACCGGAGGAGGTTATGCCGTACGACAATCTTACGGGCCGCGAGTTCGTGGAGTTCCTTCACGGGCTGTACGGTAGGGACAACGTGGAGGAGGCCCTCGAGATCTCGGGCCTCGGTGGGAGGGCTGAGGACAAGGTCAAGACGTATAGCAGGGGCATGAAGAGGAGGCTGCTCGTGGCCGCGTTGCTGGCCCTGAGGACGAGGGTGCTCGTGCTCGACGAGCCTACTGCCGGCGTGGATGTGAACCACGCCGTGGCGTTGAGGGAGGCCATACGCAGCCATGTGGAGGCCTACCGCGTCGCCGTGCTGCTTTCCAGCCACAACATGCTCGAGGTCGGCTATCTGTGTGATTACGTTGGCATGGTCTCCGACGGCAGGATCATAGTGGAGGGCGCCCCCGGCGACCTGGAGGCCAGGTTCGGCGCACGTAACCTCGAGGAGGCCTTCGTCAAGGCGCTGCGATGGGCCTGACCGCAATTCTAGTGCTAAAGGACGTCAGGGAGGCGCTGAGGGACAGGAGAGTGCTTGGAAGCATGCTTATACCGGCCGTCGTACTCCCCATCATAGCGCTGGGCATTTCGGCTGGCGGGGGCCCCTCAAACAACGTGGAGGGGGCCAGTATCGCCGTCGTCAACATGGACGCCGGTGTGCTGGGAAGCGAGGTCGAGCGGGGCCTTGTTCGGCGCGGGGTCGACCCGGCTAGGGGCGACCCGCTAAGGCTGTTGGACGGGTACAGCGCCGTGATATACATCCCGCGGAACTTCACCGAGGGCATCATTAGGGGCGAGGGGACCGCCATACGCCTCTACGTGAAGTACCAGGGGGTCCTTGCGGTCGGGAGGTACAGGAACGTGGAGGGCCTCATAAGAGACGTGACGGCCACTGTGCTTTCGGAGCGCGTGGGCGTCATTTCCCTGGAAGAGGCCCTTAGGATCGAGGTGGGGGTACTCCTGGAGGGCAGGGTGCTCGGGGAGGGCGAAATAGGCGCCCTGATAGGCGCCTCCGCGCTGGGCTTTTTCATGGTGATCTTCGCGTCCGTGGCCCTCTCGGCGAGCATAGCCGTGGCTGTGGGCACCGAGAAGGAGAAGAGGATGCTCGAGCTCCTCCTCGCCGCCCCCGTGTCCTTCGGCCGCCTCATAATGGCCAAGACGGCGAGCTCCATAATTCTCGCCGCCATACAGCTGGGAGCCATTGGGGCTGGCTTCTGGATATATATTGCCACCCTCCTACCCGCCCTCACAAACGGCTCCACGGGGGGTGTGCCGAAAGTCGCAGACAGCCTCCAGGGCACTGTGGGGGCACTCGTCCACGTTGTCGTCGTGACCGTGCCGCTGGTGTTGTTGACGGTCGCCATATCGCTCCTGGTGGCGCTACGCGCAGAGGACTTGAGGACCGCTCAGATGACGGTCCCAAACACGGTATTCCTCCTGGTCTTCCCCGCGTTCCTCCTATATTTCGCCCCGCCCGAGGCGTTGGGCAACGCTGCGTACCTGTACCCGTACGCCCACCCGTTTCTAGTACCCCTAAAGGTCTTCGGCGGCGATCCAAACTTCACGGCCCTTGCGCTCGCCCTAGACTCCGTGCTGGCTGTGCTGGCGTTTGTGGGGCTGGGCAGATACATGAACGCCGAGAGGATAATAATAGGCGTGCGGCGCGGCAGGGGGCGGACGTGACGGAGCGGCGAACGTGCGATAGCGGATGACGTTTTACGTGGTCCAAACCAGAAGAATCTGGGTGGTCGGGCCGCCGGGATTTGAACCCGGGACCTGCCGGTGACTGTCGCCGCTGTACGAGCGGCGGCTGACTACAGCCGGCCGCTCTGACCGCTGAGCTACGGCCCGCCCCGGAATAGGTCCTCAACGCCTTAAAAATTTTGTCTGTCCCTTACCGCCATCAGCGGGACCAACGCGGCTAGCGGCATCGCCAGCGACGCGGCCAGGGCCATGCTGGGGCCCACCTCTAGCATGAGCACCGCGGTAATGTAGGGGGACGCCAGCCCGCTGAGCTGCCATGCCGTGTTGGCCATTGCCGTGGCCGTGGCGAGCGTCCTCCCGTCGAACAGCCTTGTGAGGGCCGTGGATATGAGCGGGGTGGACGCGAAGCGGGCCAGCCCGAGACACGCGGCGAGCAGGTAGGAGTACGGCTCTACGGGGAGGAACGCTATGAGTATGCCGGCCGCCGCATACGCCACCATGTCTAGGCGGAGCAGCCGGATGGGGTCCCGCCGGGACGCGGCGAGCCCGGCCAAAGGCATGACCGCGAGCCCTGCCGCCGTGAATATGGCCATGGCCAGGGCCGCGTTTGTCCCATTGACGTCGAGGTGGTAGTACAGCCAGTACACTATGGCCCAGTTGGCGTACAGCACGAAGAACCCGGCCAGCGAGACCAGCATTATGTTGCGCTCTGCAAGGAGCCTCTTCAGGTCGGCCAGGCCGAGACCCGCGTTGCCCCCTCCGTGCCTGAGGAGCGCCAGGTCGGCCAGGCCTATCGCGCTGGTGAGGGCGCCGACAGCGTAGAAGGGGGCGCCCAGCATGGCCTCGGCGAGGGGCGGGACCAACAACGCGGCCAGCCCGAAGGGCATGGCCCACGCCATGCCGTATATGCCCATCGCCGTGCCGACCCCCTCGCCGTACACGACGCGCAACAGCTTGACCGAGGGGCCGTACACAAACCCCGAGAAGAACCCCACGGCAATCGAGAGGTACGGCCACCACGCCGTGTCTACCAGCGGGAAAAGGGCGTTGAGGAGCCCCGCAAACGCGAGGCCGAGCCCCATGGGGACCCGCGGCGAGTAGCGGTCCGCGGCGATGCCGCCCACTATCTGCGCGGCGACGTACCCGGCGAAGTACAGGGAGCCCACAGCCCCCACGACGTCCTCGCCTATGCCCGCATCGACGAGGAAGGGCACTAGGGGGCCCCAGAAGACGCGCAGCATGAGCGATGCCGCGAAGGAAGCCGTGGAGAGGGCCAGCGCAGTCGCCTTGCCGACCACCTGCCCCCAGGCCCAACCAATTTATATCCGTGGCACCGGCCCGTATGTGAGGATCGGCGAGAGGGAAGTCCGCACAGGGCGCCGCAGGGACCCCACGGGCAACTACGTGGTGGTCATGGGGAGGGCGGCGTGGAAGGCCCTGAACGTGGAGGCCGAGGCGACCGGGGACGCGTACGTCTACAGGGCCAAGTCCTGGAGAGAGGTGGAGCGGCTACTCAGACGCGCCCGGGCGCTCGGCCTGGACGTGGTCGACTAGCAAAATATTAAACCTCATGGGGCCCCACGGCCATGCGTTTACTCGTCGCAGTCCTCGCGATGGCCGTTGCCGCGGTCCTGACGTACCTCCTTACGGTCTCCCCCTACGTGACGGACGCGGAGGTGATCGTAACTGCGCCTGACGTCGGGATGCTGTCCTTCACGCTGGTCAACCCGTCCCTACGCACCGTGTGCCTCACGGGGGTCGAGGTGGTGGAGCCGGCTGGGGTCAAGGCGGAGCTCCACGTGACGGAGATCCGCGACGGCGTGGTCACCATGAAGCCCGTCGACAGGGTGTGCGCGCCGCCGCTGGGCACGGTGAGGCTGGGCCACATGGGGTACCACGTCATGTTGATGGGGCCCCTAAACGGTAGTAGGTACACCTTCCTGCTGAGGCTCGACTCGACCGCGCTGACAGTCACTGTAGGGACACATAGACGGTGAAGCCTAGACGCGGCGAAACACGGCCCAAAGGCTATACGGCAGGCCCGCCATAACAATTATTTACGTGTGGCCCAGAAGACTTGTGGGGCTGAGAGACGAGTTTCTGCGCCTTTTGAGGGAGGACGAGGAGTTCAGGCTGGCGGTAGCGGGCCTGCTCGGCCTCAGCGAGATACTGCAGGAGCTGAAGAAGCTTAGGGAAGACCTCAGCCGTAGTCTTAGGCTCGAGGAACGGCGGTTGAAGAGGCACGAGCGGCGGTGGCGCGAAGAGGAGGAACGGTGGAGGACCTGGTACGAGACATGGCGCAAGTTCCTCGAGGAGCACGAGCGGCGGTGGCGCGAAGAGGAGGAACGGTGGAGGACCTGGTACGAGACATGGCGCAAGTTCCTCGAGGACTACTTAGCCTTTAGGGAGGACGTGTTGAGGAGGCTCTCGAGGCTCGAGGAGAGCCATGGCGCCGCCGTGGAGGCACAGTTCTCGAGGTACGTGTGGGAGGATATACGCGACACGGTTTTGGCGCCCGGGGAAAGGGTTGTCAGGCGGGTGAGGAACGCGGACTTCGACGGCGTGGACGTGGACCTTCTAGTGGAGACGGAGGACAGGGCGTTCGTAGTAGAGGTTAAGACCAAGCCGCGCGTAGATGACGTCGGGACGCTTCTCGTAAAGGCCGAGATCGTGAGGGAGAAGCTGGGTAAGCCCGTGGTACCCGTACTCACAGGCGCCCTAATCGGAAGGGAGGTCGAGGCATTTGCCCGCGGCAAAGGCGTCCTCGTATATTCTTACTAGTCGGGGTTCCCAGGCGCCCAGCCGCGTCGACGCAAAG
This sequence comes from Thermoproteales archaeon, assembly GCA_027002815.1. GTDB lineage: Archaea > Thermoproteota > Thermoprotei > Thermoproteales > Thermoproteaceae > WANN01. The sequence goes on from JALWZH010000167.1 coordinate 14,335, forward strand.
CTTATATTTTGTGTGGCATTGTAGTGGCGCCGCCCGCCCGGCAAGAGGGGCAAGACGCAGGTCCCCCAAGGGTTTAGGTCCCTGTGGCGTAGGCCTGCGTGGGTTCAAATCCCACCCCCCGCACCAGATCGCCTCGCCACACCTACCCATCCGTTTTAGCGCCGCATTATGGGGCACGTAGAGCCGCGGAGGTTGCAAACCCCCCTACATGTTGGAGCTGGCCGAGACCGGGCTGGTGCGGGTCATCGCCGTTGTAGGCGGCCAGGTGCCGCCCAGCGACCGCGTCCCAGCCTGTGAGCACGGCATACTTGAACAGGTCCTGCGCGCTCTCCAACACGTATTCGTAGTCCTCCACCGCCAGCCTCAACCTTCGGTAAAGCGACGTGGGGTCCCCAGCCCTGAACGTCAGTTGTGGGACCCTCTCGACACATTCCACAAGCCTCGGCACACGGGAGCATATCGGGGGTCTCCTCGCGCCCATGGCCACGTGTAGGGCCCCGCTTACGCCAATGTCGCAGCTGTTGTCGACATATGGAAGCACCACCACGTGGGCCGAGGCGTATAGGGCCTCCATCTCCCTACGCGTAAGGAAGCCGTTTACGAAGTGGACGCCGCGTCTAGGGGCACTAAGCGTCTCTAACGCCTTCCAAGAGTCGAAGTTGTACGTGTTCTGAGGCTGGCCTGCCACTAATAGACGCGCGTCGACGCCCTCCGACACCAGCCTGCCAAATGCCCTGAACAGCACGTCGAGCCCCTTGTCCATCCTAATGAAGCCCTGGACGAGGAACGTCAGCTGCCCGCTGTTGGGGTCGGGCGCCCTGACGGGGCGCGTTCCGTGCGGTATCTGCACCACCTTGCCGGGGTCCACACCCTGAAAGGCCAGCTCGGCCTCCTGGAGATAGCTGTGCACCACTACCAGGTCGGCTATCTCGGATACGGCGCGCTGAAAATCGGCATATCCACATGAGTGGTGTTTCACGGTGTGCATGGTCAGGACCAGCCTATCCCCATGCCTCTTGAGGGCCCTCAGAAAGGCCAGGAACCTCGCGTCTGACGGGAAAACCGAGTACTCGTGCTGTATGTGTATGACGTCATAGCGACCTTCCACTACGTCGAGTATCTTGGAGAGGTCCAGCGTGCTGCTGCCGGCCAGGGAGTCCACATCGACCACGTTGAGGCCGGCGAAATCGTACTCGCCGTTCCTCACCACATCGCCGTTGTTGAGCCTGTAAACTGTTATGTCCACGTGCCCACGGATATTCCTCAGAGCGTTGACGAGGTCGTAGGTGTACTCGGCGATCCCACACTTGGTTGGGGGGAAGGTGGATATATATGCCACCCTCATGTGGAATATATACATTATTGATAAGTTAAAGCTTGCTGTACGGTCCTGTCCCCGAAACCTAAACGTTGCATAAATACGGCCAGTTTTATTGTTATAATGTAGATCTACCCCTATTTGATTTTCATGCGCATCGAAGAAAATAGGTCGGTGCGTATACGTTCAGTGAGCTTCTCGCAGTGGTAAACACTACAGTACTTTGTGTACCCACACAACCTACACTCCGCCGCCAGAACCTTCGGCTCGCCCGCGTTAAGCGCCACTGCGGCGAGGTACCCATCGCCGTTTGCAAGGGCCATCTCGCCCCCCGCCCGGTACATCTTCTTGAGGATGGAAATGATCGAGTAGCCCACCACCTTCATGGCGGCGACCATTTCCTCTACGCTGTCCGTAATCTCGTTCAGGCATTCAGGGGCCTCCAAAATACAGTCGAAGTGTGTGAGTATGTAGAGGCCCATCAGCTCTATCCTCTCAAGGGGGGCGCCTTGCCGGTACATCCTCATGTACAGGTCTATAAAGGCGCGTACCTCGTCGGCGGTCATGAACTCCGTGATTCCCCATTCCCTGGCCAGCCTGTGGAGTATGAAGTCCTCCTCGAGGCAGTCGTATGAAAGGCATACTATCTGGCCCAACGGCGTCGGCACATAGTACGACACCTTGCCGTTCCCCTTCACCTGCTTTATGGCCCCGCTGACCTCCAGCTTACGCGCCTTGCGGTACGCATACGAGAAGTACAGCCCCTCTTCCTTGGCAATTCGGTACACCGTGCAGGGGCCATGCAGTATTATGTACCTCAGTATGCTCAGAGAAGTGTCGTCAAGGTTTATCTGGAGCCTCTCAGCCCAATGCTTTAAGGTTAATGACATATATTGATGCCTATATCCAATTTTTAACCATTTGGTAATAAATCTTAAATATAGCCATGCACCCCTCCGCGATGGCCGAGCCCAAGCAGGACAAGGTGGTGTTCTTGGTGGCTTCGCCGCCGGCGGACGCCCCACGCATGCAGACCATGTTGGGATATGCGCTGGCTGCCGCATCCATGGGCTTCGAGGTCGTGATCTTCTTCACGCTTGACGGTATACACACCCTAAAGAAAAAAGTCTTCGAGAAACTCGACAAGACGATACAGGAAAGGCTACAGGAATGCATCAAGATAGGCTGCAAGGTGTGGGGCTGCTCCTCGGCAGCGTCCACATTCAATATAAAGCCGGAGGACGTCATCGAGGGCGCGCAGATAATGGGCATAGCCAGCTTCTACAACGAGGCGGCCAACGCCAAGGTGGTCCTCACCTGGTAAAGGGACATTGCTCCGCCGAACGGCCGCGGGACATTGATTATACTCGTGTAGTGTAATAAGCCTTTTTTATGCAAGGGAAAACACCTACATGTCGTTGATCGATATTGTGATTTTCGGCGTTGGTCTATACGCGTCGCTGATAGTGCTAATAGCGGGTCTGGCCGTCAGGGCGGCCAAGTGGGTAAGCGCCAAGAGGCTGACAGGGCTCTACAGCGTGTCGATCCCCTCGGGCCACTACGGGCCGTCCTCGGCGGCCAAGGAGGTGGTGAAGCGCATATTCACGTTCTACACGTTGAACCTTTCGGACAGGCCGCTCCTCGTGGGCTCGTTGATGTTCCATTGGGGCATCTGGATAGCCCTCCTGGGGCACCTCTCCATGGTGATACCGCCCGAAACCATAGGCATCTCCAGGGAACTCCAGAAGGCCATAGCCCTGTACGTTGGGGGGACCTCGGGGATACTCGCGTTTATAGGTCTGCTCATACTCTTCGCCAGGAGGCTCGGCAGGAGGGACGTTAGGGCAATCAGCACGGCGGACGACTACTTCGCACTGCTGCTGTTGATGGTCCTGGTGGGCCTCGGCCTAGCGCTCACCTTCGTGATAAAGCCCGACTACATGTCCACGGTGTCCAAGTGGCTGAGGGGCGTACTTGCGGGCGACCTGGGCGCTGTCAGTTACATCTCAGTTGAGGGCCCACTTGTGAAGCTGCACGTGGCGCTGGCCATGCTGTTCGCCGCGTATGTTCCCTGGGGCAAGATGGTCCATCCCCTCGGACTCTTCTTCATGCCCACAGTAGCCGGCAGGAGCATCGGCAGCTTCATGTATTCCCACGCGGCCAGCCTCATACGGAGAATAACACGTTAAATGGCAATAACGTTTTTTACGTGATGTCGAAGTAGGCACATGGAGCACGGCAAGGCCGAGCTTGTTTTAGGCGATACTTCTCACATCAAGCCCCACTGGGCGTCGCCAAGCCAAATACAGAAGCTTCACGAGAGGGTCGGCCTCAAGTTGCCGGAGGACCAGAAGGCGCATTTCTATAGGCGACTCCTGGAGGAGGCTGCCCGTAACAGGAACGTGGCCATGGCGCTCGACGTGTGTGTACACTGCGGCGCGTGCCTCGACGCATGCCACACGTATCAAACCACCAGGGACATATACAACTCGCCGGTGGGCCGCGCCGAACTGGTGAGGCGGCTCGTCAAGTCGAACAGGATGAGCGGCAAGCTGCTGGGCAGGCTCGTGGGCGCCGAGAGGCCCACGGACGAGTACATTGAGAGGATAGCGACGTACTACTACCAGTGCAACGAATGTAGGAGGTGCGGCGAGGTGTGTCCCTTCGGCATAGACCAGGCGGACCTCACGAGGACCGTGCGCATGGTCCTCTACGAGTCCGGCATAGCGGCCAAGTACATAGCCACGGTCATAGACAACGTTGAGAGGACCGGCAACAACCTGGGCCTTCCCCCAAAGGCCATTGCGAAGACCCTCGAATTTGCCAAGGACAGCATACGCGAGGAGAAGGGGATAGACGTCAAGGTGAAGCTGGACGAGCCGGCGCATGCGCTGCTCCTTCCCCCGTCCGCAGACCTCTTTACCAACATAGACACCTTGAAGGGGTACATACTCTTCCTTAACATCGTAGGGGTGGACTTCACGTTCAGCACCAAGATGATAGAGCTGGCCAACTTCGGCCTCTTCATGGACGAGAGGCACATGAAGTATATCGGCGACATGGTGGTGAAGACTGCGACGGAGCTTGGGGTTAAGGCGGTCATCGCTGGGGAGTGCGGCCACGGGTGGCGCGCCTTTAAGAACTACACGGCCGTTGAGCTCGAGAAGCGCGGCATAGCGACCCTACACATATTCCACCTGGTGGTCGAGGCCATTAAGAGCGGCGCGATCAAGCTGGACCCGGAGCGTAATGGCGATGTGGTGTACACGTTCCAGGACAGCTGTAACTATGCCAGGGGCGGCGACCTGACCGAGGAGCCTAGGTTCATAATGAGGCACGTGGTCAAGAACTTCGTTGAGTCGCCCAACAATAGGGAGAAGACCTGGTGCTGTGGTGGTGGGGGCGGCCTGCTGACCGACGAGCTGTTGAGGCTCAGGATAGAGTACGCAAAGAAGTGGTACGAGGACGCCATAGCTGTGGGCGCCGGCCACGTCGTAAGGGCGTGCGCCATATGCAAGGCCCAGCTCAACCACACAATACCACACCTCAACAAGGCGTACAATAGGCAGATCACGTACAGCGGACTCATGGACCTAGTGTACAGGGCACTAGTGCCGTAACCTCACAGCACGCCGCCTGTAAACACGCCGTTTCCAGGACCCAGGATATACGGCGTCCCGCTATCAGAGCGCCATGTACCAACAGGCGCCCCATGCGGCGCATCGCGGAGCGCAGGCGCAAAGCTTATATTTTGTGTGGCATTGTAGTGGCGCCGCCCGCCCGGCAAGAGGGGCGAGACGCAGGTCCCCCAAGGGCTTAAGACCTCGTGGCGTAGGCCTGCGTGGGTTCAAATCCCACCCCCCGCACCAAACCCACGCATGTGGCTACTTCACTCGATCCGTATGCCCATGGGATCCACAGCGCTTGCAGGAAAGCCGAAACGAATAGCCACGATGTTCCCCCTGGGACGTGGGAGGGGCCAACTGTTGAAGGCCAGGTGATGGTGGTAGTCGCCCCACGCCATGAAGACGGCGCCCATCCATCTGCCGGTCACCCTAAAGCCTAGCTCCCTGTAGAACCTCTCGGCCTCCCCGACGCGTGGGGTCCTCAGGTGTACGTGTCCCACCGATATGTCGGGGGGCAGTGGACGCGGCTCGGAGGACAGGGAAAGCACGCGTTTGAGGTCGAGGGGCCTTGTGTCCATAATATACATGTCGCCGTTCCTGGGCCATAGTCGCCGCGGCCTGTCGACATATATTTCGAACCCTATGCCGTTTGGGTCCTTGAGGTATATGGACTCGCTTACCAGGTGATCCGCGAGGCCCTCCACGTCCCACCTCTCCATGGCCCACCTGACGAAACTGGCAAATCGCCTCTCGTCGCCAAGCCTAAGCGCGACGTGGAACACATGGCTGTCCCCATGGGCGGCAACGTCGGGCGCCCCCACAAGCCTCAACGTGCACGTGGAGGGGGGCACACATGCCGCATCCCCCATTACCCGCGCCTCCAGGCCAAGCGCCTCGCCGCAGAACCTCACAGCGCCTTCGAGGTCCGCCACGGCCAGCGTAACGGACCTTATAACGTCCATTTACGTACCGTGTTTACCCATTTAAGTACGTCACGCTAGACGGCTTGGGTTAGATTAATATGTTCCCAGCGCCCCTACCCGATGGCACTCCTGGAGCTGAGGGACGTCAAGGTGTATTTCCCCATTAGGAGGGGTCTCTTCGGCAGGCCCATGTACGTGAGGGCCGTCGATGGGGTCTCGCTCACCCTGGACAGGGGAGAGACCGTGGCCGTCATAGGCGAGTCTGGTTCAGGGAAGACCACCCTGGGGCGCGCGGCGCTTAGGCTGGTAAACCTGCATGAGGGGAGAGTGATATTCGATGGGAGGGACATAACGGATCTGGATGAAAAGGAGTTGAAGTGGTTCAGGAGGAGGGCCCAGATGATCTTCCAGGACCCCTTCTCAGCGCTCAACCCGTTCCACACAATCAAGTACATCCTCGAGGAACCCCTCATACTCCATAGGGTCGGCGACGAGGAGGAGAGGAGGGAGAGGGTCATCAGGGCCCTCGAGGACGTCAAGCTGAGTCCCCCCGAGGACTTCCTGAGGAAGTACCCCCACATGTTGTCGGGGGGACAGCGCCAACGCGTCGTGATCGCCAGGGCGCTTATACTTAAGCCGGACCTCATAGTGGCCGACGAGCCCGTGTCCATGCTCGACGTGTCTATCAGGGTTGAGGTCCTAACCATGATGAGGGAGCTCCAACGCAGGTACAACATAGCGTTCATGTACATCACACATGACATCTCCACGGCCAAGTACTTCTCCGATAGGGTCCTCATAATGTACGCTGGGAGGCCCGTGGAATATGGGAAGTTCTCGGAGATCGTCAAGGAGCCGCTGCACCCCTATACGCAGGCCCTCATAGAGGCCGTGCCCGATCCCGACCCCGACAACCGTTTCCGCGAGAGGAGGGTCCCCCACGGCGAGCCCCCCAGCCTGGTCAATCCCCCAAAAGGCTGCAGGTTCCACCCCAGGTGTCCCCTACGCATGGATGTATGTGAGCAGGACCCGCCGCTGGTCCGTGTCGGGGACAGGACCGTGGCGTGCTGGCTGTATGCAGGAAAGTAATTTTAAGTTGTAATTCCCCAGGTAGCCATGTCCGCAGACAGGGTGGAAAGGTTCTTCAGGAGGCTACGCGAGGAAATAGGCAGCGTGGACGAGTTCACTGTTGAGGTGAGGCACAACGAGGCCCTTGGCCAGGTGAGGATCGGGGAGGACTTCTACGTCTTCATCACTGTGCCCTGGTCCGACGACGAGTACTACATAGAGTTCATGGTGGGCGACGAAAACGCGGTGATACAGCCCCGCCACATGGAGCTGCTCGACAGGGCCGTCGAGATAGTTAAGAGGGCGTACGCCCTTTCCAGGGAGGAGCTGGGGATATAACGGGCATCGACCCCAACACATGCCCCAAGTCCCATACGCGTGCAGCCAATGCAGACGCGCATGTTGGGCTATGTAATACTGGTATCCGGGACGCGCTAAGATTTATATTGTGGCTGGAACACGAGGCACGTGTTGGACGTCGTTGCCGTGGGCGCCGCCCTCTTGGGGTACGTCGCCTTCCGCACCGCCATGCGCCGCATACTATCATTCGTCGCGGGCGACAGGGTTGTCGGCGGGCTTATAGAGGCCATTTCGGGGCTTATCTCCCTGTCCCTTGCGTTCGCGGTCCTAACCGTGTCCAACTTGGGCTTCATAGCCCCGTTCATCCTCACGTTCACGCTGCTCCTAATCTTCATGCTCATGATAGTGACCAGCGTCAGAAGCGTGTTGGAGGAGTACCTGATAGGCAAGGTGCTACAGTCGGGGGGACCAGTATACAAGATTGGGGACCATCTGGAAGTGGACGGCGTACGCGGCTACATCACGAGGATAGACGCGTTGGGGATACATATACGCGACACTAGGAGGGGCATAGTGTTCGTCCCATTCACACGGCTGGTCAACAACGTCGTGAGGAGGTTCTCTACAGAGCGGGGCTACGAGATACACGTGAGGTTCAGCACGAGGCTCTCGCCTCATGTCGAGAGGCTCAGGGACGAGGTGGAGAGGTACATGGAGCACCTGGGGCTCGAGGACCCCTCCGTTGAGATAGACCACGTGGAGATAGACAGGGTGGACCTGGTTGCCAGGGGAGCGCTCAGGGACATCAGGCAGGCCCCGGAGGTGCGGTACGCGATCCTCGAGAAGGTCCTAAAACTGGTCCTGGAAAACGAGGCTAGGTGACGTCGGTTAGCCGCCACACCATCACCGGTCTTTGGGGGACAAAATCGTCATCCTGAACTCCCGGTAGCCCCCCCTAATATACGTTTCCCTAAACGTGTGGGGGTCCATACACGTCGGGGAGCCGTGAAGCGCCGCGTCTATACACCCTATGAGCCTGGCCAGCCTCAGCTTGGCGTACAGCAGGACCTCGTTGGCCACGTCGACGGCGGCCCCCAAAACCGCCACCTCCTCGCCGTCCAACACCAACGGCATGTCCAGCCTGTCGTCTCCCACCACCTCTATCACGGTCCCATGCCTCCCAACTGACACCACGCACGTCCTCTTGAACCCGCTGTGCCTGGCGGCCCCAATTATGGCGGCAGCCCACCTCCCATCACGCGCCACGAAGTGCAGTATGGGGCCCCTGACAAGAAGCCACGCGTTGCGGAGCCCAGAAACTGCGCGGGCCACCTCCGGCAGGGTCACCGGCCTGTGCCACTTGGCCACAAACCTGAACCTTCCGGGTCCCTTGGAATAGCTCAGGGAGTGGGCCTCGGCGACGGCTATGCGCCCGCTACAGCTGGACGTGGTATATACGTGCTCGTGCCCGTTGACGGCGCTGAGGAACTCCACGAGGTCCCAGTCCACACGCCCCTGTGCAGCCTCACGCGCCAGCCTGTCCAGAAAGGCCCTTTTCCTCGCGTCAAAATCCATCGAGGCCGTCCGCCCCATCCCACGGCGTTGGGACCCACGCCTATCCGCGGGACAAGCCACATCACTGGGGCTGGAAAACCCGCTAATATGTGTTACCCACAACAACGGCATCCGGAGGCCGCGGCCAACAATGCTTTAATATATATATGTGCCTGTACGGGTGCCCAAGGTCAACGTCAAGGTGGTCACTTGGGACGATATAGTCTCATGGACGCGCGAACTGGCCGAACGTATATCCGTAAGTGGCTGGACGCCGGACGTGGTCGTGGCCATCGCGAGGGGGGGCTACGTGCCCGCTAGGCTCCTCTGCGACTTCCTTGGGGTGAGCGACATGGTCAGCATCCAGGTGGTGCACTGGCCCGCCGCGGCCCAGGCGGCTGAGAAGGCGCATGTGAAGTACGGCGTAAACGTGGACCTCTCAGGGAGGAGGGCGCTAATAGTGGACGACATAATAGACACTGGCGACTCTGTGGCCCTGGCGAGGGAGTACGTGCAGGGCTGCTGCAACCCCTCGGAGCTGAGGACGGCGGCACTACAGGTCATCACAAGCGTGGCCAAGTTCATTCCGGACTACTACGTGGTCGAGGTCAAGGAGTGGGCTTGGTTCCAGTATCCCTGGACGGCGGTGGAGGACATCTCCCAGTTCGTCCTGCGCGTCGTCCGCGAGACAGGCAGGAGGAGGCTCTCGCTGGGCGACCTGGTGAGCCTCTTCGACGAGTGGTATGGCCGCGAGCTCGTCGAGAAGAGGTTCCCCCAGCTGAGGAGGGCCATCCACAACCTGGCCGCCCAAGGGTACATAGAGGTGACCAGTTGCGGGGACGTGGAGTGCATCGAGGTTAAGGGGGCCTAACAACCCCAACAGTTATATCCCTGTCAAGCCCGGCGTTGTGTGGGTCCAAACCGTTTCGAGTGCTGAGGCTTGCAAGGTCTGACGGGTGATCTGCCGGGCTGGTTGCTGAGCTGCGCCACGCGTCTGGGCCCCGGGATGTTTATATTGTGCATCCCGACGCTCTCAACATGCCGTGGTACATAACTGGGTACCTGGTCATGCTTATGGCGAGGCGCGACGGGGCTGTCTCGCTGGACGAACTGATACGCGTGGCCAAGGAGGTGGGCAGCCGCCTCGGTAACGTGTACGAGGATGCGGATGTCGAGGTCCGGAGCGATGTCTCCGTGCTGGAGAAGGACAGGGACGTCAGGGTGGAGGGCGATAGGGTGGTCCCCACCGAGAGGTTGAGCCACCTGGCCAGGGAGGTGGAGGAGGTGGCCACGCTCTCCCCAGTAGTGGCCCAGCTGGTCGACGCCATTGTGAAGGCCGTGGGCGCTCCCAGGTGACATGTACGAGGGGGACGTCGCGGAATGGGCCAGAACCATCAGCGAGCTGAGGGAGAGAGGCGTCAACCCGTATCCCCACAAGTTCCCTGTAACTCACACGGTGTCCTTTCTAGGCGAGCTGAGGAGGAGGGCCCTACTGGACGCTTACCTGGGACTCGAGGTGAGGACCGCCGGCAGGGTCACCGATATACGTAGGCACCCCAACGTGGCGTTCCTCGACCTCTACGAGGAGGGGGGCAGGTTCCAGGTGATGGTGGACCCGGGGCACCCCATGCTGGGCAACGTCTGGAGAGGGGACTACGTTGGGGTGGCCGGCCAGCTGGTCAAGACGCAGAGGGGCGACTACGCCGTGAGGGCCAGCGACCTCGTGCTGCTGGCCAAGTCCGTGAGGCCGCTACCCGAGTGGGGGCAAGTCGACAGGGAGTCCCCCTTCTACATGAGGAGGAGGGCCATAGCCATGATACTGGACAACTCGCTGAGGTGGAGGATATACGTGAGGGCCCGCATGATATGGGAGGCGAGGCGCTTCCTCTGGGAGAGGGGCTACGTGGAGATCCCGACGCCCGTCCTCCAGCCGGTGTACGGCGGCGCTGCGGCGAGGCCCTTCACGACGAGGGTCTGGGCCATAGACGAGGAGTGGTACCTACGCATCTCCCCTGAGCTCTACCTGAAGCGTTACGTCATCGCGGGGTTCCCCCGCGTGTTCGAGATAGGCCCCCAGTTCAGGAACGAGGACATAGACGCCCTCCACAACCCCGAGTTCTGGAGCCTAGAGGTCTACGAGGCCTACGCCGACTACCGCGACATCATGAGGCTGACCGAGGAGCTCGTGTACGAGGTGGTGAGGAGGGCCCTGGGAACCGCAACAGTGATGTTCAGAGGGGACAAGGTGGACCTGTCGCCGCCCTGGCGCCGAGTGTCGCTGGAGGACGCGCTGCGGGAGTTCGCTGGGGTGGACGTGTCGGGGCTGAGCGATGATAGGATTAGGGACATGTTGAGGGAGCTCAACGTGCCCCTCCGCACGTATAACAGGGGCGTGGCCATAGTCAAGCTGTTCGAGAAGCTCGTGGAGAGGCAGCTCGTCGAGCCCACAATAGTGTACGACTACCCCGCCGAGTCCACGCCCCTCTGCAAGCCCCACAGGTCGAGGGAGGGCATGGTGGAGAGGTTCGAGGCGTTCGTGGGGGGCCTCGAGATAGCGAACGCCTACACGGAGCTCAACGATCCGGTCCTCCAATACCAGTTCTTCAGGCGGGAACAGGAGCTGTTCCAGGGCGAGGAGGCGCACCCGCTTGACTGGGACTTCGTCGAGGACATGGCCTACGGGATGCCACCCATGGGGGGCCTAGGCGTGGGCATCGACCGGCTGGCCATGATAGTGACCAACGCCGAGTCCATAAAAGACGTGGTGCCGTTCCCAATAGTGAGGCGTAGCCACTAGCCTGTCAGGGGAGCCCCAAGGAGGCCCAGGAAGGCGCTCCAGAGGCCGAGGCCAGCAGCCTCGCCGAGCAGCATAACGCCTATGGCGATTAGGGTAATTCCGGCTGCCAGCTCCAATCTGCGTCCCAAGGCCCCCATACCGGACACGCGTTTGATGCGCCTCACGAACCTTAGGAGCACGTACAGCGTGACTGCAAGGCCCAGCCCATATGCAAGGTACGTGCCAAAGGCAACCGCGAAGTCGCCGCTTAGGAGCGCCGAAACCGAGACCAGGCCCACGAAGGGGGCCATACAGGGAACCCAGACAGCGCCGAGGGACATGCCCAGGACCATGTCGCTGGCCCTGTTGGCGGTCCTAAAGGCCGCGCTCTGCAGAGCCGACACCTTCTCCATGAATGCCCGGTTAATGCGCTCCACCAGTATCATGAGGCTTAGCGCCACGGACACGGCGCCGGCAACGCCGAACAGGACTGGGCGAAGGCCCGCCAGGAACTGTCCCAGGAACGCCGCTATGACCCCCACGGTGGAAAACGCGGCCACTAGTCCCAACAGCACTAGGCCCAGGCGGCGACGGGCAAACGTGGCCGCGGAGCCTATTGCAAGTACCGGGAAAACGCAGGGGGACAGGATGCTGATGGACCCCAACGCGAAGGCTATGGGCAGGGCCATGAACACGGGGGGAAGCCCGGCGCTCTCCTCCCCAGCCTGGAACGACATGTCTATGAACCTCAGGAACTCGTCGCTTGGGACCGCGCCGAAGAGGTAGCCCCTAAGCACGAAGCCTTCCGGCGTGCCCTCGCCCACCAGTATCGTGGGCGTCCCCTGGACGAACAAGGTCTGTTTCCCGCCCCCATCGACAAAGGCATATCCGTCGGGACCCATGACGAGGACCTTGCGCCACAGTATCACGGGCACCGAAATGAGCTCCGTGTCTGACGACACGTCTATGGCTATCAGGCGCCAGCCCTGGAGCCTCTCCACGACGCGTGGATCCGTGAAGACATAGGTTTCGAGGTACTTGCAGCCCTTACAGGGCGGCTGCCAGAAGTACACCATCACATAGCCGTCCGACGCGAGCGAGGAGAACTCGTCGATCCTCTTCGCCTCGGAGAACTCGAGGTTGCCCTTCAATAGTGTCGCCGAGGCGAAGAGGGCGCCCAGGGACACGAGCAATAACACGGCCAGGATGGGCCGCATAGAACACCAAACGTTTTTAATATTAAAAAGTTATTGACATGGAACGTATAAACGTAGGCGTCAGGATTAGCGGGCGGGAAGTCACACTTAAGATCATAGGCATGCACTGCGCGACTTGCAGCATCACCGTGCAGCGCGCCCTACAGTCGGTTCGGGGCGTGAAACACGCCAGCGTTAGCCTGGCCAGCGACGAGGCGCGCCTCGTGGTCGACGACGACGTGGACTACCCGGGCCTCCTGAAGGCGGTGAGGGAGGTGGGGTACGACGTATATGTTGAGGAGCTCACGGTGCAGTTAAGGGACCTCGACGTCGAGGACGAGCGGGTCATTTCGAGGGGCCTCAGGATGCTGGGCGTGTTCTCGGTCGGGGTCAACGTGGCCGCCAGGGCCGTCCACGTCACGTATAATCCCCTAGACGTGGACCCCGACGCCATCGTGGGCAAGCTAAGGGAGATGGGCTACGAGCCTGTCGGCGTGGTGAAAGGGGAGGCGGAGACCGACGTGGATAGGCGTGCCGCTGAGAGGGACCTCGCGGACATCAGGAAGAGGGTGCTCGTGGCCCTCCCGGCGGCGGCGATCCTCATGGCGCTGATGCCCCTTTGGTTCGCCGGCTACATAGACTCGCTGACCTACGGCCTGCTCGGCGTAGCGCTCGCAACCCCGGCCCAGTTCTATTCCGGCATGAGATTTATCCGCGGCGCTATACGGGCCCTCCGCAACGGGACAGCGAACATGGACACCCTCGTCACGCTGGGCACGCTCAGCGCATATATATACAGCGTGGTCGTGCTGGCCGGCCTCCTCCCCGGCGAGACCTTCTTCGAGGCGAGCGCCGCGATCATAGGGTTCGTCCTCCTCGGCCGCTACCTGGAGGCCAGGATGAGGATCAGGGCTGGGGACGCGGTTAGGAAGCTCTTGGAGCTGCAGCCCAAGGTCGCGAGGGTCCTCGTCGATGGGAGGGAGGTGGAGACCCCTACGGATCAGCTCGAGCCGGGCGCCAAGGTGTCCATTAGGCAGGGGGAGCGCATACCGGCGGACGGCATAGTGGACAGCGGACGCGGCTACGTAGACGAGTCCGCGATCACGGGGGAGCCGGAGCCCAGGGAAAAGGCGCCTGGGGACCTCGTGGTGGCGGGGACCTTCCTCGTCAGGGGGCACCTGGTGATCCGCGTCACGAGGACGGGGCGGCACACGCTGCTGGCCCAGATAGCGAGGCTTGTGAGGCAAGCGCAAGCGTCGCGCCTCCCAATACAGTCCCTCGTGGACAGGATATCTGGCATGTTCACGTGGATAGTAATCGGCGTAGCTGCCCTGACCTTCGCGGGCTGGCTCTACATGGGGGTCCCCCTCAGCAGGGCCATCATGCACATGGCCTCGGTGCTCGTGGTCGCGTGCCCCTGCGCGCTGGGCCTCGCAACGCCCCTGAGCATAGTCACGGGGGTGGGGAGGAGCGCGGAGAAGGGGATACTGGTCAGGAACCCCGAGGCCCTGGAGCGCTTGAAGCGCGTCAGCGTCATGGCCTTCGACAAGACGGGGACCCTCACGGTGGGGAGGCCCAGGGTGGTTGAGGTTGTGGGCGGCAGGGAGGCCCTCGAGGCTGCTGCCATGGCTGAGGCCAAGTCCGAACATCCCCTGGCGATGGCGATCCTCGAAAGGGCGAGGGAACTGGGCATACAGGTGGCCGAGCCGGACACGTTTGACTCGATTCCGGGGGCCGGCGTCGTGGCGACGGCCAACGGGACCACAGTAGCCGTCGGCAACGAGGAGATAGTGAGGGGCATGGGGGCAGAAGTGCCCGGCGAATATGCTGAGAAAGCCGCAGAACTGCGCTCCATGGGCTACACGTCGCTCTACGTCGTGGTCAACGGCCGCGTCGTGGGGCTCATAGCGGTTGGGGACGAGGTGAGGCCCGAGTCCTTCAAGGTCGTTGAGTGGCTCAAGTCGCGGGGCATCAGGACCGCGATGCTGACCGGGGACAACGAGGTCACGGCCAAGGCCGTCGCTGCGAGGCTCAACATGGACGACGTGTACGCCGGCCTGAAGCCCGACGACAAGGCCAAGATAATCAAGGGGCTTAGGGAAAGCGGGCACCGCGTCGCGATGGTGGGGGACGGCATAAACGACGCGCCTGCCCTCTCCTCGGCCGACGTGGGTATAGCCGTGGGCACGGGCACCGACATCGCCAAGGAGAGCGGCGACGTGGTGCTGACCGGCGGAAGCATAGACAAGATAATCGACATGTACGTGCTGGCCGAGAAGATACTGAGAAACGTCAAGTTCAACCTGTTCTGGGCATTTATATACAACATACTGCTAATACCCCTCGCGGCTGGCGTGTTCTACCCGGTTTACCTCAGGCCTGAGATGGCGGGCGCGGCCATGGCCCTGAGCAGCATATCCGTGACCCTCAACTCGCTTAGGCTGAGGAAGGCATAAACACTTTTATAGTGCCATGGGGGACCTCTCCATGAGCCGGGCAGTGGACCCAGTATGCGGGATGGAGGTGGATACCGGCACCGCAAAGTACAAGACCTTGTACAAGGGCAAGGTGTACTATTTCTGCTCACCCATGTGCAAGGACGAATTCGAGAAGAACCCCGAACACTACCTGACCCACGGCCCCAGCGGCATGCCGGGGCACAGCCACTAGACCCCCCTAACGTATTCGAGTAGTCCCCCCTTTTTCAGGATCTCCAGGGGTAGGCCCCTCAGGGGGTTTACCCGGATAGTTGTCCCCCTTGTCAAATTCCTCACCTCGCCTTCCTCGACGCTCACCTCAAGCTCGTCGCCCTCAGCGACCGCGTCCCGTATTCCCCCCACCTGGAGCACGGGCAGCCCCACATTGATGGCGTTGCGGTAGAATATGCGCGCGAACGACTCGGCTATGACTGCCCTTACGCCGGCCCCCTTTAGCGCAATTGCGGCCTGCTCCCTGCTCGACCCTATGCCGAAGGCCTTCCCAGCCACAAGCACCACGCCTTGGGACGCCTTCTTGGGGAATTCTGGGTCTATCCCCTCCATGGCGTGCTCGCCGAGCACCTTGGGGTCTGTGTACACGAGGTACTTCGCGGGTATGATCACGTCGGTGTCGATCTTGTCCCCATAGACCAGCGCCTTACCCCTCACCACGAGGGACATGTATGTGGGTCCACCAGCCCCTTAAAAAACGTTATCATGACTGGCCCCACCCGTTGCCGGCCGCCGAGCGCCCCGCCGATGGACTGCTAAAGAGCGTTAAGTTAAATAACGTCATAATACATGATCAACGTGGTGACTGGGCGTCCATCGCCGTGGGAAGACCTACGAGGCGACTGGGCTGTGCACGTTGTGGTGGTGGAAATAGCGTCCTCGCCGACTGGCCATGCGTAAGGGGACAGCCTCGGTACATGGTCACGAGTTCGACGACCAGTACGGCTCCCCTATCCCCCCCATTTACCAGACCGCCATTTTCCGCCAGGTGGGCGAGCCGACTAAGACGCGGAGGGGCACCGACCTCAAGTATTCCAGGGAGGAGAACCCGACTGTACAGGCCTTCGAGAACGTCATGGCCAAGTTGGAGGGGGGCGTGGACGCGCTGGCCTTCAACAGCGGTATGGCCGCCCTTTCGACGCTCCTGCTAAACCTCCTGCGGAGGGACATGGACATGCTCATAACCATGGAGCTCTACGGGGTCACGGTGAAGCTGGTGTACGAGCTTCAGGAGAAGCTGGGCTTCCACGTGTCCAAGGCATACCCAAGCACCGAGGACGTACTCGGCAAGATGCCGAGGAACGGCGTCGTGTTCCTGGAGACGATCACGAACCCCACCCTCCACGTGGTCAACCTGGAGACGGTAATAGAGGAGGCTCTGGCCAACAATAACGTGGTCATAGTGGACAACACGTTCGCCTCCCCAGTGCTTTTCAACCCGCTGCGGTACGGGGCCCACTACGCGGTCCACTCCACCACTAAGTACATCGCCGGCCACAACGACTCGGTCGGTGGGGTGATCGTGCTCAAGAGGAGGAGGGACATGGAGGGACTGTCGCTCTACAGGGCAATGCTTGGAACCATAATGCAGCCCATGGACGCGTATCTCAATCTGAGGGGCGTCAAGACGCTCTACCTCAGGGTGCCGAAACAGTGCGCCAATGCCAGGGCCGTGGCGGAGTTCCTGAGCGACCACACCAAGGTCCGCGACGTGATATACCCGGGCCTCCCCACGCATCCGGACCACGACGTGGCGCGCAAACTGTTCGGCGACATGTTCGGCGGGGTTGTCTCCTTCAAGATAAGGGGCGGCAGGGAGGAGGCGGTGAAGTTCCTTAAGTCTCTGCGCGTGGTGGTGCCGAGCCCGAGCCTTGGGGGAACGGAGAGCATAGCGTCGTACCCAATCCTGAGCGCGTCCCTCCAGATGCCGCAAGAGGACAGGGAGTTGCTTGGGATAGATGACAGCCTCATAAGGCTTTCCCTGGGCATAGAGGACGTTGAGGACCTCATAGAGGACATCGGCGGGGCGTTGCGGGAACTGCCGTAGCCCGTGTTCGGGGACGTACATTAACCATCATGATACTTTATGATTATATATACTGGCCCATTTACATGGATTTACTTATATAGGTGGCCGCAAAGGTTTTTAAGCAATATTGATATTGTGTAGTGCTCGTTGCTTCATATATTAGGCCAGCGATACACCGGATACCCGAGTTCTGGTCATCGGAAAGGATAGAATACGTGAGGCACTGCGCCGTGCATGGCGTACCCCCGTACGCGCTTGAGGACGGGCCGAGCAGGTACGGCCGGATACTCGACAGGCTGGTGTTCAGGGATGTGAGGAAGGGGGACGTGGAGGAGGGCCTAAGAAAGGCCGACGTGCTGGACATGGACCTCTCCGTGA
>JALWZH010000168.1 GCA_027002815.1 Thermoproteales archaeon
TCTGGCCCTTACCACGCGCATAGACCCACATGGGCACAACGATATAAAGGTTAGGGCACTACCCTTAGCCATGGGACTCTCCTGAAGTCCTCGTCGAACGTGGCTATGGTACCAATGCCATAGTGCCGGCAAGTGGCAGCAATAAGGGCATCATTGGGCAACAGGCCGAAGGCCTTGGCCACGGCGCTGGCCGCCTCCACCACGCGCCTGGTCACGGGCAGGAACCTCAGCCTGGACTCTCCTTCGAGGACTCTTAGGAAATCCTCTATGATGACGTACGCCGAGGACAGCGATTCGTCGCCCTCCGCCAGTCTCCTCTTCATGTCATAGAAGCTGTAGGTTCCCCGCACCTCGTGGTACCTGGCCCTCAGCAGGCCGAACGCCACCTCGCTGTACACTACGTCGTTGATGGCGAACTCCAGCCCGCTCTCCACCACCCTGCGCGCGTCCTCGCGCCCCATGAAGTAGCCCATGATGACGCTGCTGTCGAGGAACACCGCCATGCCACGACGATGGTCGGCCGGGGAATTTAAGGAACTGCCCGACTACCGCCCAACAACGTTGGCCCTCTCCGATAGGTGCTCGTGGTACTCCTCCTCGCGTGTCCGTCCATCTGCCCGTCCAACTATGCCGAAGAACCTCCGGGGCCCCCTCTCCACCCTTATGGTGACTTCTTCGCCTTCTTTTAGGTCTAGTGGTTCCAATGGCTTTAGGACGCCTCCCTCGTATCTGGCCCTTACCACGCGCATAGACCCACATGGGCACAACGATATAAAGGTTAGGGCACGAAACTTGTGGGCGTCCCGACAGCCGCATGAACGCCACGCGCGGCCCTGTTGGCCGGCGCCGCAGTCAATGGACGTGCCCTTTACTGCCGCGCATGGAGCGCCAGACGGCGTAGCATTCCCGCATATGGAACCTAGCTATTTCGGCGTGGTCCGCGCCCAGCAGAGCCTCGAGCCGTTCCGACGGCTTGGCGAGGAGCACGTCATCGTCGTAGCCGCACGTGGCTCTGAGCAGCACGTCGGCGAGGTCCCGCGGAAGCTCGTCCCACGGCACTGCCCTATACCCAAGCGACGTGAAGAGGCGCACAGCGGGCTCGTTGCCCAGCCTAGTGGTGGCAAGGTAGAGCTGGGCCCCGCACACGTCCTCCACGTGGGCGACTAGCGCGCTCGCTATCCCCCTCCTCCTCCACCCCTCCACGGTGGCCACATAGTAGTGCACGCATATGCTGTACGGGCGCGCGGACAGGCCGTAGAACACCTCGGCCCCCACGGCATCCTCGCCGGCGATGGCCACCGCCACCGATGCCCACCCGTCCACGACGGCGGTCTCGGCGTACCGGAAGCCCGGCATGTACCTGCCTATT
This sequence comes from Thermoproteales archaeon, assembly GCA_027002815.1. Classification (GTDB taxonomy): domain Archaea; phylum Thermoproteota; class Thermoprotei; order Thermoproteales; family Thermoproteaceae; genus WANN01. The sequence continues at coordinate 1,370 of JALWZH010000168.1, forward strand.
ATGTTCCTGGCCGCTTCGAGCAGGTCGCGGCCGCCCACAATCACCCTGACGGGCAGCATGGTGGGGAGCAGGCAACGTCATTATATATTATCGCGGCGCCGCTGCGGTGGGGCCCAGGGAGAGCGCCGTCGACGCCTTACCTGACCCGCCTGACGGCGCCGTCGTACACCTCGTAGGTCTGCCCAGCGCGCTCGGCCTCGGGCGGGTAGTGGGTGGACCAGGCCACAAGGGCGCCTCCCTCGACCAACATGTCGATGGCCTGCAGCACCGCCTCCCTCTTCTCCCTGTCCAGGAAGGCCGTGGGCTCGTCGAGGAGCGCCACGTCCGGCCTGCACGCGGCTATCCTAGCTATTGTCACGAGCTTCCTGTACCCGCTTGAAAGCGAGTTCGCCTTCCGGCCGAGCAGCGGCCCCAGGCCCAGCACCTCCACCACCTCCCAGTCAAGGCGGGGGCAGAGGGCGAGGTTCTGGAGGACCGTGCCCCTGATGGTCACCGGCTCCTGATGCGCGTAGAGGACGCGCCCCCGGGCAAGGGTCGAGGCCTCCCTCCACGGGCGGCCCAGCACGTAGAGCTCCCCCTCGCTGGGCTCGGCCAGCAGGGCTAGGACCCTGAGGAGGGTGGTCTTACCGGCCCCGTTGGGCCCCACTATGGCCACGCTGCCCCTGCCCAGCTCCATGTGGACCCCCCTGAAAACCCAGTGGTCCCCGTACCTCTTGCCGAGCCCCACAGCCCTGATCATCCCCTGAACCTGTGCCCGAGTCCGTATACTGCCGCGCTTATGGCCACCGACAGGGCCAGCAACACGGCGCCGAGCTGCAGCGCGGCGTCCCAATTGCCCAGCATGGTCTCGTGCACTATGGCTGTGGTGAGCACGCGGGTCCTGTACCTTATGTCTCCCCCCAGCATGAGGGCTATGCCCAGCTCGCCTAGGGCCCTCCCGAATGCCGCCGCGGACGCGGCCAGGAGCCCCGGCAGGGCCTCCCGGGCCAACAGCCACAGCCTCCTGGCCCTGTCCAGGGGCATCATGGAGAGCAGCTCGACGACCTTTGGGTCGAGCCCCCTGAGGGCCGTAAGCGCAAAGGCCGTGTAGAGGGGCAGGACCAGGAGGGCGTGTCCGAGCACTATCGCGTTGGGGGTGTACAGGAGGCCGAGCTGTCCCAGGGGGCCGGTCCTGGCCAGAAGGAGGTACAGGAGGAGGCCCAGGAGAACCGTTGGCATGGCTATTAGGCCGCTGGCAATGGCCTCCGCGGCAGCGGCCAGCCTGCCCCCCCTCCTGTACAGGTAGAGGGCCAGGGGGGTCCCAAGGGACACGGCGATCAGGGTGGGTAGCGAGGACACGTACAGCGAGTTTATGATTATGCCCAGCAGCTCCTCAGTCGACACAGCCCGGCCCGAAGAGGGCTCCCGCCCCCCTGATCCATTCCAGCGCCCTTGGCTCGGCCTCGGCTATCGGCGTGAAGAGGCGCTGTCCCCCCGCCGTGAGTCCCCCGATGACCTCCTGTCCCCTGGTGGC